>CAZCQG010000016.1:33124-44548 GCA_964500775.1 uncultured Campylobacterales bacterium | reverse complement strand
GAAGCGGAGATTCTTGGAACGTCTATATAAACGGCGGTAGGATCGACACGGGACTGGATGCACTTCTTTGGGCAAAAGAGGCACAGGAGCGAGGCGCCGGAGAAATACTCCTCACCTCTATGGACACCGACGGGACAAAGGCAGGATACGATCTAGAGCTACTGCAAAAAATGTGTGATTCATTAAACATCCCCGTCATCGCTAGTGGAGGAGCAGGTACTATGGAGCATATCAAAGAGGCGTTTTTAGCCGGTGCGGACGCGGCGCTTGCAGCCTCAATATTTCACTATAAAGAGATAGAAATAGGCGATCTCAAAGAATATCTCTATAAAAACAATATTCCAGTACGAAGATAGTAATGATTTTTTGTGCAGGAAAAACAGAGTTATTTGATTTTGCGGTACCCATAGGAATCGGCATGGTAGAATCTGCTATCAATCTCACAAGATTCCTCGAAAAGAATCCTTGTAAAGAAGTAGTATTTATAGGGAGTGCAGGGAGCTACGGCGAGATAAAAATAGGCGCTATTGTCGAATCTTCAAAAGCTTCTAATGTCGAATCATCTTCTTTAAAAAGCGAATCCTATTCGCCTATCCCACATACTGTAAACAAACCGTTTGTTTCACGTGAAACTTTTACAAACTCTTCCAACTACATAACCGCAAGCAAAAAAGATGCGGAATTATTTTTAGCTTCGGGACTGCAAATAGAAAATATGGAGTTTTACGGGGTAGCAAAAACAGCCGAGATTTTCAACATCCCGTTTCGAGGAATCTTCGTGATTACAAACTATTGCGATTCTTCCGCGCACGAATCGTACAAAAATAACTACAAAGAAGCGATGAAAAATCTCACCCATTATCTCAAGGAAAACGGTTACATCTAGTGAATACGATAGACTTTTACGGACTTGCATTACACGAACTTGATTCTTATGCCGATAAAAATTTCCGCTCAAAGCAAATTTATAATTGGGCATACATTAAGTACACCCAAGATTTTTTCCTTATGAGCAATATTTCCAAAACACTACAACAAGAACTTGATGAAAAAATATCCTTTCGGAAAACAAAAATAATCTCCATAGAAAGCTCCGCCGACGGTAGTAAAAAATATCTTTTTGAAGGGGGAGACGGACACACCTTTGAAGCGGTGCTTATAAAAATGAAAGAGGGGGAGCTAGACGAAGAGAGCGGGGAGACAAAAGGGGAGAAATACACCGTCTGCGTCTCTTCGCAAGTTGGGTGTAAAATAGGCTGCTCATTTTGCCTCACCGCCAAAGGGGGTTTTGTACGCAATCTTAGCGTAGGCGAGATCGTCTATCAGATTCTAGAGATAAAAAAAGTGAACAATATCGACCCGAACAAAGGGGTGAATATTGTTTTTATGGGGATGGGGGAACCGCTCGATAATTTCGATAACGTCACAAAAGCTATAGAGATTCTCACCGATAACAACGGTATGGGGATCTCCCCAAAAAGAATCACCGTCTCCACTAGCGGCATCTCCCCGAAAATCTCAAAACTCGGCGAACAAAACCTCGGTGTCAATCTCGCTATTTCATTACACGCCGTGGATGATAAAACACGCGAATCGCTCATACCGCTCAACAAAGCATACAATATAGAATCGGTCATCGAGGCAGTCAGAAACTTTCCCGTCGATAGACGAAAACGGGTAATGTTTGAATACATCGTAATAAAAGATATAAACGATTCCATAGAATCTGCAAAAAAACTCGTCAAACTATTAAACGGCATCAAAGCGAAAGTCAATCTCATATATTTCAATCCTTATGCAGAATCTCCCTATCAAAGACCGAGCAAAAAAAAGATGGTGGAATTTCAAGAATACTTGATAAAAAAAGGTTTGCTCTGTACTATTAGAGAATCAAAAGGGCTAGACATCAGCGCAGCCTGCGGACAACTACGAGAAAAGGAAAAAAGTGGGTATTGTTGACATCGTATTGGTAGTGATAGTCGCATTTGTGGCAGTGGTCGGTTTAGTGAGTTTTTTGTATTATGCAAACAAGAAAGATTAGATTGTATTTACCTTTTATTTTAACTAAAGAGGCATAATGTTCAAAAGGACACTTTTTTCGGTTCTTGGTATTTTGCTGATTTTTATGGTTTCATTGAAGCTAAGCACAAAAATTCAAGACGGCTTTTTGTATGTCACCGATAACATCAAACAAGGCTTTATCAACTCACAGATTTTTATCTTTGAAGGGCTAAGAAAGCATTTTGACCAAGAACGACAAATCGCGGAACTTTTAGAAAAAAACAAAGAGAACGAAAGATTGCATCTTGAACTCGCAAAAAAAGATGCCGAAATAGACGCGCTCATTGAAGAGTTGCGCGTCCCATCTTTTGCCAAAGAGTATTATCGGATGATACGAAGCATCTCGTATGTAAATCTAGGGGACTACAATAAAATTTGGCTAGATTACACCCCGAAAAACGAGAATGAGATCATCGGACTTATCCAAAAAGGGTATGCCGCAGGGATAATGATAAATAAAAACGGCAGGGCGATGGGTTTGCTAAACGGAGACACCAAATGTTCGTATGCCGTTTACGTCGGAGAAGAAAAAGCACCCGGAATGCTTACGGGTAGGGGAGATGAAGAAAAGATCTATATCGAGTTTATCCCTTCTTGGAAAGAGATAAAAATAAACGACGAAGTGGTCACGAGCGGTTTAGATAATGTATTTTTCGAGGGGATTAGAATCGGATACGTCACCGACATCGAAGAGAGCCTAGGATACAAGATCGCAAAAATAAAAAGCTATGCCGATACATTGCACCCTAGGGCTTTTTGGATACGGAGCGAAACAAACACGAGTGCAGAATCTGCACGCTATGAAAATAATATTTCGGAGTAAAAATGGGTAAATTGTTAAATATGTTTTTGTCTATGAAAAGTATGGGAATCATGTTATTGATTTTTGCATTTTCGATAGGCGCGGCAACTTTTATAGAAAATGATTTCGGGACAAAAAGCGCTAAAGCACTTATATATAACGCAAAATGGTTTGAGTTTCTTCTCTTTCTTTTAGCGGTAAATCTCACGGCAAATATCTTCACTTATCGCCTTTATAAAAAAGAGAAAATGCCCCTTTTGTTATTTCATCTCTCGTTTTTAGTCATACTTATTGGCTCGGGAGTGACGAGATATATAGGGTATGAGGGGAGTATGCACATCCGCGAAGGGGAGAGCGTAAATACTATCACCTCCGAAAAAAGCTTCGTCACGCTTACGATAAAAAACGGCGGAAATTCAAAAACCTTTGAAAAAGAGGTACTTTTAAGTCCGCTCACAAATAATACATCCAAAGATACCTTCACGCTCGATGGTGAGAATTATACGGTTGAGCTCACCGATTATATACCAAACGTCGCAAAGATTCTAGAAGAAAAACCTGAAGGAAAACCGATAGTCAGCCTCGTAGCCTCTAGCCAAAAGGGCGGAAGAGAAGATGTGGTGCTAAGTGCTGGGGAGAGCGTACGTATTGATGATAAAAAACTCTGCTTCGGTACAGATGATTGCTCCGTAAAAATAGTCGAAAAAGAGGGTGCGCTCTACATACAAAACAGCGGTAAAATCGAAATCCTCTCTATGGATAGCGGTGAAAGCGGAGTAGCAGAAGCAGGTTTGGTCCCTCTGCAAGAGCGATTTTTATATAGACTAGAGGGAATCTCTTTGGTGCTTCGCGACTTCAAGCAAAAAGGGGTTTTGACCTACAAAAGCGTCGGCGGAGCCAATAAAGAGGCGTTTCCCGATATGTTGCGCTTTAAAATCAACATAGGTAAAGATGCGGGGGAATTAGAGGTCTTTGGGAGCGCGGGAAGCATAGGGAAGAGTTATACATTTGATAGCGGAACCAAAAAAGTGGAGATAGTATACGGCGCAAAAGAGATCACCCTTCCGTTCTCCTTAAAACTCAACACCTTTGAACTCAAAAGATACCCGGGCTCTATGAGTCCCTCTTCGTACGCGAGTTACGTGAGCGTTGAGGATGCCGCTGCAAAAGAGAATTTTGACTACAAGATATATATGAATCATATTCTCGACTACAAAGGGTTTAGATTCTACCAAGCGAGTTTTGATAGGGACGAGCTAGGGACGATACTTAGCGTCAATCACGACTACTACGGCACGCTAATAACATACATAGGGTACGTAATGATGGGAATCGGGATGTTTTGGGCGCTTTTTGCAAAAAGGGGCAGGGTGGCGCACCTGTATAAAAAAACGCAAAATATTGCAAATTCACTCCTTTTTGCCGCTGCGTTCGGGATTTTGAGCATATCTCCGCAAACTGCTCTTGCACAAGATTTTAGCGGGGAAGAGATCATTAAAACTATTACCTCCGTTGATTCCTCGCATGCTACAAAATTCGGAGAGCTTTTCGTGCAAGACGGCGGTGGACGGGTAAAACCGATAGACTCTTTAGCGCACGACATACTCAATAAAATCCATAGAAGCGACGAGGTGTACGGCTTGCACCCCAATCAAGTGCTCCTAGGGATGATCACCCGTCCTGCGATGTGGCAAAAGGTAAAACTCATCGCCATCAACAATCCGGAAGTAAAAAAACTCATCGGAATCCAAGCAAATGAAAAATATGCCGCATTTTCCGATTTCTTTGATTTCTCCGGTCCGCAAAGCTACAAGCTTGCCAATGCGATCGAAGAAGCCGGCAGAAAGAAACCTTCGCAACAAAATAAATTCGACAAAGAAATTTTAAAAGTGGACGAACGACTCAATATCAGCTATATGATTTTTACGGGAGATTTATTGCGAATCCTTCCGCAGGAGAATGACCCGAACTTCAAATGGTTCGGACCGATGGAAGCGTTTAGCACATTTAGCGAATCACAAGCAAAAGAGGCACAAACACTCATCGTCGATTATTTTAAAAACGTCGACGTCGGCATCGATAAAGGGGAGTGGACGGGGGCAAATATCGCACTTGACAAACTCAAAAAATTCCAAGAAAAATACGGCAAAGAGGTGTTACCTAGCGATGCAAAGGCAAAAGCGGAAATTTTTTACGGCAACTATCAAATTTTCAAAAAGCTCTTTCCTGTTTACGGATTGGTGGGCTTAGTGCTCTTGATATTTTCTATCTACAACATCATTAAACCGATACAAATCATTTCGAAAGTCAAAACCGCAAGCTTGATTATTTTAGGAGTTGCTTTTCTAGTGCACACCTGTACCTTGGGATTACGATGGTATATCTCCGGACACGCCCCTTGGAGCGATTCATACGAATCAATGATCTATATCGCTTGGGCGACGATGGTTGCAGGCTTTATCTTTGTCCGCAACTCCAATATCGCACTCGCCGGTACGGCGATTCTCGCTTCTATCACCCTTTTTGTCGCACATTTGAGTTGGATGGATCCGCAAATAACCAACATCGTCCCCGTCCTCAACTCCTACTGGCTCGTCATCCACGTAAGTATGATCACGGCGAGTTACGGATTTTTGGGACTCGGTGCTATTCTAGCGTTTATCACGCTACTTCTTATGGCGACAAAATCGCAAAACAGCGCGATACGCATCAACAAAAGCATAGAAGAGCTCACCTACGTCAATGAGATGGCACTCACGGTGGGGCTTGTGCTCCTCACCATAGGCAACTTCCTGGGCGGCGTCTGGGCAAACGAATCGTGGGGAAGATATTGGGGTTGGGATCCAAAAGAGACATGGGCCTTAGTGACGATTCTGGTATATGCGTTTGTCGTGCATATGCGATTTATCCCTTCGCTTCGAGGGGTTTTCGCATTTAACGTCGCTTCGTTACTGGCATTTGCGTCGGTGATTATGACCTATTTCGGAGTAAACTTCTACCTTAGCGGCTTGCATAGCTACGCAAAGGGAGATCCGATTCCCGTCCCGACATTTGTTTATGTAAGTATAGTGATTGTTCTACTAGTAATCGCCCTAGCATATAGAAAAAAAGAGAAAAAAAGTAGTATATAGATTCTTAGCGGCGAGAGCCGCCAAGAATCACTCCGCCAAATCAGCCTCGATAGCGATGTCGATTTTCACCTCATCGCCTACTGCCACACCCCCTGCTTCTAGCACTTTATTCCACGTAAGTCCGAAATCTTTTCTATTTATCTCCGTACTCATCTCAAAGCCGAGCTTTGTTTTTCCTCCGGGAGCCGCCCCGACACCACCCATTTCGACTTCAAATACGACCGGGAGCGTTGTCCCTTTGATGGTCATATCGCCGTACATTTTCCCGCTAGCGGCATCATATTTCGTCATTTTAAAAGACATTTCGGGAAATTTCTTTACGTCAAAAAAATCAGGCGATCGTAGATGGTCATCTCTTTTTTCGTTGTCCGTATCGATACTATCGGTGTTTACTACACCCTCAAATTTATTAAAAACCATTTTATCTTTGTCAAAATCAACTACACCGCTATAATCCCAAAATGATCCCTTGGTATAGCTAATCATCAAATGCTTTACCTTGAATCCAACGCTCGAATGCGCTTTATCGAGTTCAAAACTCGCACCGAAAAGTAGCGGTGCGGATAGCAACGAAGCGACAAGCGCCTTTTTGAAAAAACCGTTCATTAGTACCATTTTGTCTCCTTTATTCATAAATTTGTCCGTCAAAAATCATTATAGTACTTTTTCGTAAATTTACAAATAACAAACGAGAAATTAATTCTTTAGAAAAAAATTCTCTAATAGATGTATCCTTTTAAGGGTCTCGTTTTTTCCCAAAATAGACATAATCTCATACACGCCGGCACCCGCTCCTTTGCCGATGAGAGCGATTCTAAGGGGCATAAAAAATTTGCCTGCTTTGATTCCTTGGCGCTCCATAAACTCTTTACCGAGATTTTCGTAATCTATAGGCAAAACAGGCGGAGAGGATTCTTCGAGCATATTTCCAAACTCTTTGAGGAGCGCGAGTGCATCGCTATTTATCGCTTTTTGATAGCTTGCTTCTTCGTACTCTGTAGGCTCTTCGAGTATCTCTTTTGCCATATTTACTATATCTACTAAAGTAGTAGCACGCTCTTTGAGTAGGTCTAGGAGTATCTCTTTTTTATCGTGGCTTACGAGGAAAAGATCGTACTTTTCAAGCAGATTCGCCAAATCATCGTTTTTCATATTCTTGATGTAGTGAGAATTGAGCCAATTGAGCTTGCTTGTGTTAAATGCCGAAGCCGAACTATTAATGTCGTTTGGATTAAAAAGCTCCAAAAGCTCCTCTTTACTAAATATCTCTTGATCGCCGTGGCTCCACCCGAGACGCACGAGGTAGTTGAGTACCGCTTCGGGGAGGTATCCTAGGCGTGCGTATTCCATGACATCCATCGCCCCGTCGCGTTTGCTAAGCTTTTTCCCCTCTTCATTGAGTATCATAGGGACGTGATAAAACTTCGGCACTCCAAAACCGAGTGCTTCATATACGGCGATTTGCTTTGGGGTGTTTGAGAGGTGGTCGTCGCCGCGGATGACATCGGTGACTCCCATGAGCGCATCGTCTACGGATACGACGAAATTATACGTCGGTGTCCCGTCACTCCGTGCGATAATAAAGTCATCGATCTCACCCGCATCGATCTCGATTCGCCCTTTGATACCGTCTTCAAAGATTATCTTCCCTTCCAATGGGGTTTTTATCCGCACGACAGGCTCGACTCCGCTTGGCACTTCGCCGCTATAATCTCTGTATCTATTGTCATACATCGGCTTTTTTCCCTCATTTTGGAGCGATTCGCGCAAGGCATCCAACTCCTCTTTGCTCATATAACAATAGTACGCTTTCCCTTCGTCTATAAGTTGCTTAATATATTTTTTGTAAATATCAAACCGCTTGCTTTGGTAATACACCTCGCCGTCATTCTCCATTCCGACCCATTGAAACGCATCCAGTATCGCGACCGTCGCCTCTTCGCTATTACGCGCCAAATCGGTGTCTTCGATACGGAGTAAAAATTTACCGTTATTTTTTCGCGCCCACAGATAGCTAAAGAGCGCCGTTCGCAACCCCCCGATATGCAAATACCCCGTAGGGCTAGGGGCAAATCTCGTTACCGTCATTAGATTCCTCATATTATTTTGTTTACGCTATTTTACTATAATGGCGCATAAACCATATTTGAGCAGGGTTTTAGTACACTATCTTCCTAAATTTACGGAGCAAACGATGTATGAACAATTAAAGAAACTACTTTTTAAACTTGACCCAGAAAATGCACACACCTTGGCGGAATTTGTTTTGCGGTATGCCCCATATGTACCGTTTTTAAACGAATTGTGCGCGAAGGAAAACTTCGTCATCGACGATGCTTTGATGCAAAAAGTGGATGGCATTACTTACCAAAATCCCGTGGGATTGGCAGCAGGATTTGATAAAAACGGCGTAATGATAGAATCTATGCCCGCCCTTGGATTTGGCTTTACGGAGGTAGGCACCATCACGCCGCTAGCACAAAACGGCAACGACAAGCCTCGACTCTTCCGCTATCCTGCGCAAGAGAGTCTCCAAAACGCGATGGGATTCAATAACGCCGGAGCGTATGCCTTGTCGAAGAATCTAAGCAAGCTCTATCCCTACTGCATCCCCGTGGGCGTAAATATCGGCAAGAACAAAATCACGCCCAATGAGGATTCTTTGAGCGATTACACCAAGCTGGTCAAAGAGTTTAAAGAGAAGTGCGATTATCTCGCGATAAACATCTCTTCGCCCAATACGCCAAACCTCCGCGACCTCCAAAACGAGGCGTTTATCAAGGAGCTTTTCTCTATGGTGCGGGAGCACACAAATAAACCCGTCTACCTCAAAATCGCCCCCGATATGGAGAGTGACGTAGCGCTTAATATCTGCAATGCAGCTATAAAAAACGGTGCGAGCGGCATCATTGCGACAAACACGACGGTGGATTATTCACTCCTTGAAGGAGCACGCGATTTCGGCGGGCTAAGCGGTAAGGTATTGCAGGAGAAAAGCCGCGAGTTTTTCAAAGTACTTGCCAAAGAGTTTTTCGGCAAAACCACGCTTATTAGCGCAGGCGGTATCGATAGCGCGGATGAAGCATACGCTCGGATAAAAAGCGGTGCATCGCTAGTGCAGATATACACCGCGCTCATTTTCAAAGGACCGGTATTGGTACGTGACATAAATAAAGGGCTCTGCACCCTCCTACGACAAGACGGATATGAAAACATACAAGAGGCTATAGGAGCCGATCTGCGATGAGAATCTTAGGGGTTTTATTATTTTTTTTAGGAGCATTAATGGGTAATTCTTTACCGAAGTATTTTACGCAGACGCTGGAAAACGGGCTGCAAATAGTCGCTATACCGATGCAAAACCATAGCGGCGTGATAACCACCGACATCTTTTATAAAGTAGGCAGCAGAAACGAAATAATGGGCAAAAGCGGCATCGCGCATATGTTAGAACACCTCAACTTTAAAAGCACCAAGAATCTCAAAGCGGGTGAGTTTGACGAGATAGTGAAAAAATACGGCGGCGTGACCAACGCTTCTACGGGGTTTGATTACACCCACTATTTCGTCAAATCGAGTTCGGGGAATCTTGATAAGTCGCTAGGATTGTTTGCCGAACTTATGGAGAATCTCGCCTTAAAAGACGAGGAGTTCCAGCCTGAGCGCGACGTGGTGGCGGAAGAGCGAAGATGGAGGACGGACAATAACCCCACGGGGTGGCTCTATTTCAATCTCTTTAACACCGTCTTTACCTATCATCCCTACCATTGGACTCCGATAGGCTTTATGGACGACATCAAGAGTTGGAGTATCGAGGATATTCGGGATTTTCACAAGATATACTACCAGCCCAAAAACGCTATCGTAGTAGTCGCAGGCGACACCGACAAAGAGAGTGTCTTTACATCGGTGAAAAAACATTTCGCCAAGATAGAAAACTGCTGCGAGATTCCAAGCCCCCACACAAAAGAACCGAAACAAGAAGGGGCGAAACGAATCGAGCTCAAAAAAGAGAGTGACGTGGAGATGCTAGCCATCGCCTTTAGGATTCCAAACTTTGAGCACGATGACCAACTTGCCCTCTCTGCGATAAGCGAACTTCTGGGGAGCGGGAAGTCAAGCAGGCTCTATAAAAAACTCGTAGACGAAAAGCGGTTGGCAAACCAAGCCTACGCGTATAATATGGAACTCAAAGACGATGGCATTTTCTTGATTATGGCAATTTGCAATTCGGGTGTCAAAGCTAAAGATGTCGAAAAGATCGTTTGGGATGAGATAAAAAAGATTCAGACAAAAGGGATTAAAAATGAAGAGATCGAGAAGATAAAAATCAACACGAAATCGGATTTTATCTTTTCATTGGAGAGCTCTAGCAACGTAGCCGACCTCTTAGGGAGCTATTATGCGAGAGGAAATATCGAACCGCTACTCCATTATGAAGAGCGGATAAACGACCTAAATGCGCAAGAACTCAAAGAGATAGCAAATAAATATTTTATACCCGATAATTCAACGACGGTAATACTGAAAAAATAAGGAAAAAATTATGGAAATAGTCACCGGAGCTATGTCCGCACTTATCACCCCGTTTAAAAACGGAGAGATAGACAAAGCGGGATATGAGCGACTCATAGCAAGACAGATAGAGCACGGAATGGACGGCGTAGTCCCTGTAGGCACTACGGGGGAATCAGCAACTTTAAGCCACAAAGAGCACAAAGAGTGCATCGAGATAGCGGTAAAGATGTGTAAAGGGACACGGGTAAAAGTACTCGCGGGTGCGGGAAGCAACTGTACCGAAGAGGCAACGGACCTCGCAAGATTCGCAGAGAGTGCGGGAGCGGATGCGATACTCTGCGTAGCGCCGTACTATAACAAACCGACCCAAGAGGGACTCTACCAACACTATAAAAGCGTGGCACAGAGCGTAGAGATACCGCTTATGCTCTACAACGTCCCCGGAAGAGTGGGGGTAGAAATAAGCGTAGATACGGTGATACGGCTATTTGACGACGTCAAAAACATCTACGGTATCAAAGAGGCGAGCGGCTCAATGGAGCGCGTCATCGAGATGAACTCTAAAAGACCCGAGCTTGCGATAATCAGCGGCGACGATACGATCAATTTCCCTATCCTTGCCAACGGCGGATGCGGTGTTATTTCGGTCACGGGAAATCTATTGCCCGATATGCTTGTAGCGCTCACAAACAGCGCAAAAGAGGGTGATTACGCGAAAGCTAGAGAGATAAACAACAAACTCTATAAACTCAATAAATCCCTCTTTTTGGAGAGTAATCCGATCCCTATAAAAGCGGCGATGTATATGTCCGGTCTCATCGAGCGACTTGAGTACAGACTCCCGCTAGTAGCCCCTTCGCAAGAGACTATAGAAAAACTGCGTGAAGCATTGCATAATTTTGAGGTGGTAAA
>CAZCQG010000016.1:0-33024 GCA_964500775.1 uncultured Campylobacterales bacterium | reverse complement strand
CGCAAGAGACTATAGAAAAACTGCGTGAAGCATTGCATAATTTTGAGGTGGTAAAGTGAGCATAAAGCGCGGTTTATCTGCGCGTGGGCTTCCCGCCGAGGGAAACAGAGCGTTAGCGTAGGCAAGAGGAATTCATTTCCTCTGCCGTATGAAACCGAAGGAATTTAAATAAAAACAATAAGGAATCTAATGAGAGGAAAAACTTTAGTCATCAGCGGCGGCACTCGCGGTATCGGACTTGCGATACTAGAGCGATTTGCCAGAGAAGGGGTAGATGTCGCTTTTACCTACAATAAAAACGCAGACACCGCAAAAGCGTTGGAAGAGAAGCTTCACTTTGAATACGGAATCAAAGCCAAGTCCTACCCGCTAGACATACTAGAGCCCGATTCCTATAAAGAGCTATTCACAAAGATAGATGCCGATTTTGACCGCGTCGATTATTTCATCTCAAATGCGATAATTAGCGGCAGAAGCGTAGTGGGAGGTTTTGCCCCTTTTATGCGTCTCAAACCCAAAGGATTAAACAACATTTACACGGCAACCGTCCTCTCCTTCGTAGTCGGCACGCAAGAAGCGGCGAAACGGATGGAGAAGGTCGGAGGCGGAAGCATCATCACCCTAAGCTCTACGGGCAACATCACCTACACCCCCAACTACGCGGGGCACGGCAATAGCAAAGCAGCCGTCGAAGTGATGGCAAAATATGCCGCCGCCGAACTCGGCGATATAGGAATCCGCGTCAATGCCGTAAGCGGCGGACCGATAGATACCGACGCACTCAAAGCCTTCCCCAACTACGAAGAGGTAAAAGCTGCCGTGGTAGAGCGCTCCGCACTCAATCGCATGGGTGAATCCCAAGACCTCGCGGGGCTTTGCTATTTCCTCTGCACTCCCGAGGCTTCGTGGATCACGGGTCAGACCTTTATTATCGATGGCGGAGTGAGCTTCAAGTGAGTATGACTTTACCCAATATCCTGACAATCTTACGGATTTTCTTTGCGTTTTTACTTTTGGCACTCGCGGCATTCGGCGACTACATCTACCCCGAATACCTCCATTACAGTTGGAAAGACTATTTTTTGGCGGTTTTATTTACTATTGCTTCGATGACCGATTTTTTTGACGGGATGATTGCGCGGCGATTCCATAAGATCACCGTTTTCGGCGAGATATTTGACCCCTTGGCTGATAAAATGCTCCTTTTAGCGGCATTTCTCTCGCTCATCATCCTAGAGCGTGCGGATGTGGTTTCGATATTTCTTATCCTCTCTCGCGAGTTTTTCATCACGGGACTTCGCGTCGTGGCCGCTAGTCGCGGGCTAAGTGTAGCGGCAAGCAAGATGGGAAAACTCAAAACCACGCTCCAAGTGATGGCGGTTATCTTGCTTTTCCTTGATTGGCCTATCGGCACGCCGATCTTGTGGCTCTCGGTATTTGTGACGATCTACTCGGGTTATGAGTACACGAAAGCCTATTACAAGGTTGATTGATGGGTATACTCACCTCCTTACTCGTCCTTTCGCTCCTCATTTTTTTTCATGAGTTGGGGCATTTTTTAGCGGCTAAATATTTCGGTGTCAAGGTAGAGGTTTTTAGCATCGGATTTGGAAAGAAGATTTTCACTAAAAGAGTGGGCGAGACCGAATATGCCATCTCGGCGATTCCCCTTGGGGGCTATGTCAAGATGCTAGGGCAAGACGATGCGAATCCTACTGCTAGAATCAACGAAACAAACAGCTACACCGTCAAAAAGCCGTGGCAAAAACTCATTATCTTAAGCGCGGGGGCATTTGCCAATTTCGTGCTAGCATTTATCCTCTACGTCTTTATCGCACTCCTAGGACCCCAAGCATTAGCCCCTATCGTCGGCGAGGTCAAAGCCGATTTTCCCGCCCAAAAAGCAGGGATAAAACAAGGTGATACGTTGGTACGCGTCAATAGCTACGAGATACGCGAATGGAGCGACATCAGCAAAGCTATCGACGCATCAAACGATCCTTTGGAGATAGAGATAGTACGCGATGGGAAAAATATCGTCTACACCATACACACGCAAGTAGCCGATACGCAAAATCTTTTTAGAGAAGATATAAAAAAACGGATGATAGGAATCTCGCCTGCCCCCGAGCTAATCACATTAGAATATACCTTTTTAGAGGCGCTCGTTTACGGCACGGATAAAACCGCAGAATCAAGCACCCTTATCGTAAAAAGCGTCCAAAAACTCCTTGACGGTACGGTTCCCGCAAGCGAAGTAGGCGGCGTACTAAGTATCGTACAGTTTACCGCCGAAGCAAGTAGTATCGGCATCATAGCCCTCTTCTCGCTCACCGCGCTCATCTCGGTAAACCTCGGCGTACTCAATCTCCTCCCTATCCCCGCACTTGACGGCGGACATATCATCTTCACCCTCTATGAGGCGATAATGAAAAAAGCTCCCGACCAAGAGGTGCTCTACAAACTCACGGTCGGCGGATGGGTGCTTTTATTCTCATTGATGTTCTTAGGACTTTACAACGACATCCACAGAATCTTTCTAGGGGGAACGGGGTGAGTCATTGCGACACCCTTGCGCGCGTCATTGAAAGAATCGAGCAGGCGCGCTTACGTTTCGACGCACACCATATAGTAAAAATCGTCGCCGTGAGTAAATACAACGCGAGTGAAGATATTTCTATGCTTTATAGTTGCGGACAGCGGGCATTTGGTGAGAGCAGGGTACAAGACTTGATACAAAAACAAGAGGAGCTAGCACACTACCCTCTTGAATGGCACTTTATCGGAAGACTGCAAAAAAATAAAATCAATCATCTCTTATCCTTGCGACCCGCACTTATTCATTCGGTAGATTCTTTAGAGTTGGCAAAAGAGATAGACAAAAGGATAGATACGAGCAAATCCTACCGACCTAAAGTGCTCCTCCAAGTAAATAGCGCCCTAGAAGCAAGCAAAACAGGCGTGCATCCAGATGCGGCATTCGAAACCTACGCTCAAATAGAATCATCCTGCCCCAACCTCATCCTTAGCGGTATTATGAGTATAGGTGCACACTCCGATGACACCAAAGTCATCGAAAAAAGCTTTTTACAGGCGAAACACGTCTTTGATTCTTTACCCGAAAGTGCAAAAATTCTCTCTCTAGGGATGTCCAACGACTTTGAACTTGCAATACAATGCGGAAGTAACTTGATACGACTAGGCTCAATCTTATTTAAATAGCATTTACATAACCCTTTTATAATTGTCGGAAACTAAATTATGAAAGGACTATAACTATGAAAGCAAAACATATTACGCTCTCGCTAGCAGTGGCACTTAGCCTCCACGCATTCACCCTCCAAGACGCCCCCGAGATAAAAGAGAGGATACAGCCGCAGCCGCAAGACCAAAGCGTGGTGTACTCCTATTATGATTCTATCAAAGAGGCAAAAAAAGGGGTGGTAAATATTTCGACGCAAAAAAAGATCAAAGGTTCGGATATGGTGCGTGCCAATCCGTTTATGAACGATCCCTTCTTTCGGCAGTTCTTCGGTGATTCGTTTGGGAATCTCATCCCAAAAGATAGGATAGAGCGCTCGCTAGGCTCTGGGGTCATTATCTCCG
This sequence comes from uncultured Campylobacterales bacterium, assembly GCA_964500775.1. Classification (GTDB taxonomy): domain Bacteria; phylum Campylobacterota; class Campylobacteria; order Campylobacterales; family CAZCQG01; genus CAZCQG01. The sequence continues at coordinate 29,418 of CAZCQG010000016.1, read as the reverse complement.
AAGACGGCTATATTATGACCAACAACCACGTCATAAACGATGCAGATACCATCACCGTAAGCATTCCGGGAAGTACAAAAGAGTATAAAGCCGAGGTCGTAGGGAAAGATGCGAAAAGCGATCTTGCGATAGTAAAAATCGATGCGAAGAATCTCACGCCGCTTCGGTTTGGCAATAGTGCGGAACTGCGCGAAGGGGATGTCGTCTTTGCCATCGGCAATCCATTTGGCGTAGGAGAAACCATCACCCAAGGAATCATCTCCGCCCTCAATAAAAGCGGCATCGGCATCAACGACTACGAAAACTTCATCCAAACCGATGCCTCGATCAACCCGGGTAACAGCGGTGGTGCGCTTGTCGATTCCCGCGGTGCGCTTATAGGAATCAATAGCGCGATATTGACAAAAAGCGGCGGGAATCACGGCGTAGGCTTTGCCATCCCCTCCAATATGGCGAAAAAAATCGCCACACAGCTCATAAAAAGCGGCAAGGTTGAGCGGGGTTACATGGGTGTCTCCATCCAAGATTTGAGCGATGAATACAGCCAAACTTACGGCAAAGACGGCGGGGCGCTAGTCATCGACTTATCCGATGATTCTCCTGCGAAAAAAGCGGGATTAAAAGTGTGGGACATCATCACCGAGATCGATGGGCAAAAGATCAAAAATGCCGCCGACCTCAAAAACAAAGTCGGCTCTTATGCACCGAATGAAACCATAGAGGTCAAATATATCCGTGACAAAAAAGAGGAGAGCGTACAAATAAAACTCATCCCATTCCCCGATGAAGCCAAAAATGACAACGGATACGAAAACGGCGGCATCGAAGGGCTTTCGCTCTCAAACATCACCGATAATCTACGACAAAGCTACGGGATTCCAAATAGCGTCAAAGGGGTGATGGTGGTAGAGGTACAAGAGGGGAGTGCGGCGGAAAAAATCGGCTTTGCACCCCAAGATATTATCATTAGAGCAGAAGGGTATGAGATAAACACCCTCGAAGAGTTTAAAAAAGCGATCAAAGCGTACAAAGGAAAAGCGATACGAATCCTAGTAAATCGCGGCGGATATATCGTACCGCTCATCAAGCGTTAGATTCTAGCGGGGTCTCTCCGCTAGAAAATCTTTTATATTTTTTGCAACACCTTCAATAAGTCGCATCCTCGATTCTTTCCCGCCCCACGCGATATGGGGCGTGATGATGCAGTTTTTCAAACTTTTGCACGCCGCAAGCGGGGAATCTTCGCGCATCGGTTCAGATTCCAAAACATCCAGTAACGCATAAAATCGCCCCTCTTGTAAAAAGCGAGCGAGATCATACTCGTTCACTATCCCGCCTCTCCCTAGATTTAAAAGATACGCTCCGGTTTTTATCAAGGAGAGATTTTGTGAGTTGAGCAGATTTTTTGTTTTTTCGTTGAGCGGGGCGTGGATGGAGATGATGTCGGAATCTTGCAAAAGCGCCTCTAAGGAACGCATCGGATAGCCCTCTTCTCTAGCGATACCCGAAGTCGAGCAATAGGAGACTTCCGCACCAAACGCACTCGCCACTTTCGCCACGCTTCTCCCTATCTCGCCCAGCCCTATGATGCCCCATTTTTTCCCCGCTATTTCACTATACGGAATATCCAGATTCGTAAAGATCGGACTTTGTATCCATCTTCCGCTACGTACATACTCATCATAGTATGCAATATGCCCCATCGCGTATAAAAGGAGTGTGAAGGTGTGTTGCACCACGCTTGGGGTCGAATATCCCGCGACGTTTTTTACCGTGATTCCCAATTCGCTCGCTGCTTGGAGGTCGATGTTGTTCATCCCAGTAGCGCTGACGCATATGAGCTTGAGCGCAGGAGAAGATTCCATTGTTTTTCTATCTATGACTACTTTATTCGTGATGACTACCGTAGCTCCGTCAATCCGTGAAATCACCTCTTGAGGCGAGGTAGTGGCATAGAGGGAAAGAGTGCCGAGATTTTTTATAGAATCTAGCGCAATATCTCTCCCCAAAGTATCTGCATCTAAAATCACTATATCCATTTTTGAAACCCTTTTGTGCTATATTTTTAAAAATTTTACCGAAAGGGACTTTATGCAAAAGAGGGTGAACACCGTCAAAACGCTTCTTGATGCGTTGCCTTTTATCAAAGAATTTAGTAATCAAACTATCGTCATAAAATACGGCGGTGCGGCACAGATAAACCCCCAACTCAAAGAGCAGTTCGCTATCGACATCGTCCTTATGTATCTTGTGGGGATAAATCCCGTCATCGTACACGGCGGAGGCAATAGAATCTCGGAAGTGTTAAAGGCGCTCAATATACAAAGCGAATTTGTCAACGGGCACAGAATCACATGCGCAGAATCGATGAAGGTCGTAGATATGGTGCTAAGCGGCGAAGTGAATAAAGAGATCGTCTCTTTTCTCAACGTGCATGGCGCAAAAGCGATAGGAATCAGCGGTAAAGACGCATCGTTTATGAAAGCCAAAGCGAAAGACAACGGCGAATACGGCTATACCGGAAGCGTAACCTCCATAGAACCTAACCTCATCAACGACCTCGTAAAAGACGGCTTTATTCCGGTCATCGCACCCACGGCTGCGAGCGAAGAGGCAAATCACCCCGGGTTTAATATCAACGCAGACACCGCCGCGAGCGAAATAGCCGTCGCTATCGGAGCAAAAAGGGTGATATTTCTGACCGATACCTTGGGCGTACTCGACCAAGAAGGGAAACTTATCGAAAGTCTCACTAGGGGAGAAATAGGGCGCTTAAAAGAGGAGGGTGTCATCAAGGGGGGGATGATTCCCAAGGTAGATGCTTGCCTAAGAGCGGTAGAAGGAGGTGTGCAAAAAGCCCACATCATCGACGGCAGAGTGGAGCATTCACTCATACTCGAACTCTTTACGAGTGAAGGAATCGGCACGGAGATCACTGAAGACACAAAAGCGCTTCTCGGAGAATAGAGGTGGGGAAGGAAAAAACAAACTCTTTTATCGAATTGTTGGACAATTCATTATTTCATAGAATACTGGTTTATTGGCAAACACGCGACCTTTCACACAGCGAAGAGAAATTAGTGAGCGTTCTGTCGGTGGCAATTTTTTTCGATAAAGTAGTCTACCCCGAAGAGTTAGAAAAAGCGCGTGAGATCATTATGGCAAGGGTCCATAATAAACACCGCACCGAAAACCTCTTGGACAAAATCAAGATTCGACTCTATGAGTACATCCAAGACTACACCGAGTATATGAAAGATAGGGAGGTTGCTTTTGACCATGTGAGGGATGATATACAGCTCTACGGACTCATGCGCGATATATTCGAGGCAGAGGGAGAGATGTCGGATGCGGAAAAACAAGCGGAAGAGTTTGTGAAAAAAGATTTTGAGCAGTACTGGTGTGACGAAGGCAATGAAAGCAAAGAGTACCCCGCCCCTCCGCAAAAAAAATGGAAATCTTAACAATAACTTAATATAAGCTATCTTTAAGCAATATTATTCTACAATCCCGCTTCATTTTTGAAATATTCTAAAAAGAAGGCAAATAGATGAAATTTACTACAATGGTGAAGCCTTCAGAGGTAAGCAGAGAGTGGGTTGTTCTTGATGCAGAGAACAAAACATTCGGAAGACTAATCACTGAAATCGCTACATATTTACGAGGAAAAAATAAACCGAGCTACACGCCGCACGTTGACTGCGGAGACTATGTCGTGGTTATAAACGCCTCTAAAATAAACCTAAGCGGAAACAAAACACTCGTAAAAGAGTACCACAGACATACCGGATATTTCGGTGGCGTAAAAAGCGAAACGATAGCCGAACTCGTAGCGCAAAACCCTGAAAAGCTATTCAAACTAGCAACAAGAGGTATGCTCCCGAAAACAAAACTCGGAAGAGCAATGATCAAAAAACTCAAAGTGTATCCCGGCGCAGAGCATCCGCATACTGCCCAGGTAGCATCTAGCAAGAACCAAGGATAATAAATGGCAAAAGTTTATGCAACCGGAAAAAGAAAAACTGCTATCGCGAAAGTATGGCTTACTCAAGGAAGCGGGAAGATCACAGTAAACGGCACTACGCTAGATGAGTGGCTAGGCGGTCTAGAGGCTATCAAAATGAAAGTCAAACAACCCCTAAAACTTACGAAACAAGACGCGAGCGTTGACATCGTGGCCGATACACTCGGCGGCGGTTACTCTGCGCAAGCCGAAGCGTTAAGACACGGTATATCAAAAGCGCTTGCCGCTTATGATGTCGCGTTTAGAACGATTCTTAAACCAAAAGGTCTACTCACTAGAGATTCCAGAGTGGTTGAGAGAAAAAAATACGGAAAGAAAAAAGCAAGAAGAAGCCCACAATTCTCAAAAAGATAATGGATCTTTTCTTCTTTTGTTCTCTATTCCCGAGGCTTTTGCCTTGGGTGTGAGAATCTTATTTGCGTTAACGCTTACGCTATCTTGGCTCTACGCCTCTACCCTCTACCTGCCCATCAGTGCAAACCCTTCACGTATCAATCCTATCTTAGCAAGCGATTCTCAAAGCGCCGAAATAGCTGAATGGATATTCAACGGTCTTTTTAAATACGACAAAAACGGAAAAATCATAGTCGACCTAGCGGAGAGTTATAGATTCTTAGACGCTACCCGTCTAGAAGTAGTACTCAAAAAGAATGTTCTTTGGCACGACGGTGAAAAATTGAGTGCGGATGATGTTATTTTCACACTAGACACTATACGCTCTCCAAAACTTTTTTCACCCTATACGAGCAGCTACGATGTCGTCGAAAAAATAGAAAAAGTAGACGACTACACGATCATCATACACTACAAAAAACCCTATTTCAGAGCGCTTGAGATATGGATGAGCGGCATTTTACCCAAGCACGTTTTAGAGAACGAACAAGATATTATGACCTCTAAATTTAATCAAAGCCCTATCGGTACGGGTCCATATACCCTGAAAAGCCTCAAGTCCTCTTCTAATATCGAGCTCAACGCTTTTAACGGATACTTCGAAGGCGTACCGAAAATAGAAAAGATCGTCTATAGGTTTATGCCCGATTCTACGACATCATTTTTGAGTCTCAAAAACAAAGAGCTTGACGTAAGCGGACTAAAACCGATTCAATACAAAAAACAACTCGATGATTCGTTTTATGAAAATTTCAACATCTACGAAACGGCGGGATATAGCTATACCTACCTAGGGTTTAACCTCCAAGATAAAAAATTCCAAGATAAAAAAATACGAGAAGCTATATCATTACTCATCGATAGAAAAGAGATTATCGACGTGATGCTTTTTGGGTACGGCAAAATTTCAAGAGGTCCTTTTTTGGAGGGGAGTATAGGCTATCCGCAAGATGCCCCTTCACCCGAATACAATGTACAAAAAGCACAAGCGATTTTAGAGTCACTCGGCTATAACGAAAAGAATCGCTTTGGATTTGAGATAAGCGTACCGAGCGGCGGAAGCGGCAAATATATCGCCGAACTCATCCAATACCAGCTTCAAAAAGCCTCCATAGATGTCACGATAAAATCTATGGAATGGCAAGCATTTTTAAATACGGTGGTCGAACCGCGGCGATTTGAGACAGTACTTATGGCATGGAGCACTTCGCTTATGCCCAATCCACGCTCCATATGGCACTCTGGCTCTATGAAAAAAGGGGGATTTGATTTTATCGGCTATCAGAATGAAAAAGTCGATAAGCTCATCGAAGATGCCGAAACAGAGGTAGAAACAGAGATTCTTTCGGAGAAACTCCAAGCGATTTATAAAGAGGTAACAAAAGATATACCCTATATATTTCTCTACAGCCCCTCCTCTATCACGGCGGCAAATAAACAGATAAAGAACATTGACCCCGCATTGACCGGAATAATGCACAACGTAATACAATGGGAGAAACCTTGAGTAAAGATTTTACGATACTTTTCGATCTAGACGGTACGCTTATTGATTCTACCGAAGCGGTATACGAAGGCTTTTGCTATGCGTACTCTCGCTTTGGACTTACGCCGCCTCCTTTAGAATCGGTGAGCAAACTCATCGGGCATCCGCTTGACGTGATGTTTGCCGAACTTGGAATTGCACACGAAGTCGTTTGGGATTTTGTCGATACCTACAAAGAGAAATATCGGGAAATTTCAAATAAAAAAACCACGTTTCTAAACGGTGCGTTAGAGGCTATCGAGTTAGCCCATAGCTTTGCGACACTCGGAATCGTCACTACTAAAACAGGAAGGTATTCAAAGCTCCTCCTTGAACATTTCGGAATCTTGGATAAGTTTGGATGCGTCATCGGGAGAGAAGACGTGGAAAAACCCAAACCCGACAAAGAACCAATGATAAAAGCGGTAATAGCGCTATCTACAAGCTCCAAAAATACTTTTATGATAGGCGATACGTGTATGGATATGATCGCTGCAAGGAGAGCTAACTTAAAAGGGATCGGAGTGACTTGCGGCTACGGGGATAAAGAATCGTTGCAAAATTGCACCGACGTGATATTTTCAAGTGCCTTAGAAGCCGTAAAGTACATAAAATCTATACATTCTTCGTAATCAAAAGGACTTCAGCCGAAGAAAAAGGTGAATTTAAGTACCCTTTTCCTACAATAAACTTACTTTAAGCTCAAAGACTAGGAGAAAAAATGCTTGAGATAAGGTGGCACAGTCGTGCCGGACAGGGTGCGGTTACCGGAGCAAAAGGTTTGGCAGATGTATTTGCCGGAACCGGCAAAGAGGTGCAAGCGTTTGCATTTTACGGCTCGGCAAAAAGAGGCGCGGCCATGACGGCCTACAATAGAATAGACGACAAAACTATTTTAAACCATGAAAAATTTATGAGACCTGATTATGTGCTCGTTATCGATCCAGGCTTGACATATATCGCCGACATCACGGCAAATGAAAAAAGTGGGACAAAGTACATAATCACGACCCATATGAGCAAAGATGAGTTCTTAGATTCCAAGCCGGAGCTTAGAGGAAAAGAGGTTTATATACTTGACTGTATTCAAATCTCCCTTGACGCACTCGGCAAAGCGATACCGAATGCACCGATGCTCGGGGCGTTGCTAAAAGTTTCAGGACTTTTGGAGCTAGACTATTTTTTAAATGCTTTTAAAAAAGTTCTCGGTAAAAAGCTTCCTCAAAAAGTTATTGATGCAAATATGGAAGCAATCACGAGAGCCTATAACGAAGTCAAATAAAGGGGAGCCATGAACTACAAAGGGTGGGATGAATTTGAAATAGGCTCTGTTCTTAAATCCTTCGATGGAGAAGTACAAGGCGTTTCGGAGATTCATCAAGAAAACAGAAAATATTCTGAGAATAATTCATATCAAGCAAGCGTTGCCCATTGGAGGGTAGAAAAACCTGTATTCAACAAAGATCATTGCATCAACTGCTACTTCTGTTGGATTTATTGCCCCGATTCTTCGATATTGGTTAGAGAAGAGTCTATGAGCGGTGTTGACTACGTCCACTGCAAAGGATGCGGCGTATGTTCGGAAGTTTGTCCTACAAATCCAAAATCGCTTATTATGTTTAACGACCATGAAGATAATGATGCGGCGCTCGGTAATTGGCCCGCAAAAGATGAGAAAAAAAAGTAAAGGATAGTTGATGGCTGAAATTATGGAACTTCATGACGTAGAGGTTTGGGATGGCAATATGGCCGCTTCCCAAGCACTAAGACAAGCGCAAATCGACGTGGTTGCGGCGTATCCTATCACACCTTCAACTCCTATCGTACAAAATTACGCACAGTTTTTGGCGGACGGATACGTTGATGGCGAATTCGTGATGGTAGAATCCGAACACGCCGCTATGTCTGCGTGCGTAGGTGCTGCAGCTGCCGGCGGTAGGGTTGCCACGGCGACGAGTTCACAGGGTTTTGCATTGATGGTTGAGGTTTTATACCAAGCCTCCGGTATGCGTCTCCCTATAGTACTAGAGGTAGTCAATAGAGCTTTGGCTTCTCCTTTGAACGTAAACGGAGATCACTCCGATATGTATCTAGGAAGAGATGCGGGTTGGATAAACCTTTGCTCTTACAACCCTCAAGAGGCGTACGATCTTTCGCTTATGGCATTTAAGATAGGTGAAGATTATGATGTAAGACTCCCCGTAATGGTGCACCAAGACGGATTCATCTGCTCACATACGGCACAAACGGTAAGACCTTTGAGCGATGAAGAGGCATATGCATTTATCGGTGACTACAAACCGAAGAATCCTATGCTTGACTTTAGTAAACCTACTACGTATGGCTCGCAAACCGAAGAGGATTGGCATTTTGAGCACAAAGCAAGACAACACCACGACACGATGGTGTCATTCCCCGTTATAGAAAGAATTTTTGCCGAGTTTAAAGAAAAAACAGGCAGGGAATATAACCTTGTAGAGAAATATATGATGGAAGACGCCGATGTAGCGATCGTAGCACTCGGGACTACCGTAGAATCCGCCAAACTTGCCGCCGAAAAAGCAAGAGCGGACGGAATAAAAGCGGGGGTGATTTCATTTAGAGTAATACGTCCTTTCCCGCTTGATAAATTAAGAGATGCCCTAAAAGGGGTAAAAGCGGTTGGCTTACTTGATAGAAGTTTACCTGCGGGTGCGATGGGTATGCTCTATAACGAAACCGCCGGCGCGATACTTGACCTCGCCGATTCGGAGAGACCGATTCTTACCAACTATATTTACGGTTTAGGCGGAAGAGATATGACGATAGACGGGCTTGTCGAAATATTTGCTGAACTCAAAAAGAATGCGGATGCAGGCAAGAGACTCACCGCTACACAGCAATTTATTGGACTTAGAGGACCTAAAATAGGATTTTTTTAAGAGAAAAAGGACGGAAAAATGAGCAAAGAGATTAAAAATCTAAAACAGTATTCAAAAGCCGCCGAGAGATTCGAGGGTGCTCACCTTCTATGTCCTGGATGCGCGCACGGTATGATAGTGAGGGAAGTGATCAATGCAACCGAAGATGAGCTTATCCTCTCTTCGGGAACCGGATGCTTAGAAGTTTCTACGGCGGTGTATCCTTATACGTCTTGGGATGTTCCTTGGATTCATATAGGATTTGAAAACGCTTCTACTGCCGTAGCGGGAGCTGAAGCAATGTATAAGGCGCTAGAACGCAAAGGAAAGCTTTATACCCCCGGGAAAAAAACACACTTTGTCGCTATAGCGGGAGACGGTGCTACATATGACATCGGCTTTCAGTGGATAAGCGGCTGTATGGAACGGGGGCACAATATAAAGTATATTTGTCTTGATAACGAAGTGTATGCAAATACGGGCGGACAAAGAAGCGGCTCCACACCTACGGGTGCAAGCACTACGACTTCTCCTGCCGGAAGAATAAGCTACGGCAAGAAAGACAAGAAAAAAGATATGCTTGCGATCATGGCAGCGCACGGGATTCCGTATGTGGCGCAAGTCGCTCCGAATAAATGGAAAGATATGAGTAAAAAACTCAAAACTATGTACGAAGTTGACGGTCCGGTGTTTATCAATGCAATGAGCGCATGTACTACCGAGTGGAAATTCGATCCGAATCAAACAATCGACGTTGCAGACATTGCGGTAGATTCGCTTGTGTTCCCTCTATATGAGATTATCGATGGACACAAACTAAATATAACCTATAGACCGAAAAATGTTATTCCTGTACGAGATTACCTCGGGGTACAGGGGCGATTCAAACACCTCTTTAAAAAAGAGAACGAGCATATCATTGAGCAGTGGCAGAAAGATGTCGATGCGAAATGGGTAGCACTACAAAAAAGAGAGGAAGCGGGAATATAACCCCCTCCTCCCTTTTTCCACACAATCATAACTTCTTTTATTTTTTAGCTCTAATTATCTTAAATTATGTAAAATCACCTCAATAACACTACAGGAGAAATAATGCCGTTACTAGATAGCTTTAAAGTGGATCACACAAAAATGATCGCACCCGCAGTAAGAGTTGCAAAAAAGATGAAAACAAAAAAAGGAGATGCGGTTACCGTATACGACCTACGATTTTGTCGTCCAAATAAAGAGCAGATCACCGAAAGAGGGATTCATACCTTAGAGCACCTCTTCGCGGGCTTTATAAGAGAGCATCTGCAAGAAAAAGACGTAGAGATAATAGACGTCTCTCCTATGGGATGTCGCACAGGTTTTTATATGAGCACTATCGGATCTCCTACGGAGGAAAAGATCATCGCTGCTTGGGAAGCTGCTATGCGTGATATAGTAGACTTTAAAGGGAAGAAAAATATTCCTGAGCTTAATAAGTTTCAGTGCGGTACCTATAAAATGCACTCCCTCAAAGAAGCGCAACAAACGGCCAAAAAAGTACTCAAAAAAGGTATCGGAGTGATGCACAACGAGGATTTATTATTGACTGACGAACAACTAGCAAAGCTAGGCAACTAGAAAAGGCTACATCCTCAAAATAAGCGAGATTATGGGAAGAAGTATAATTTTATACCAAAAGAAGATTCCGTTTAGCAAAGGGATACAAAAGTATCTCCTAAGCGAGCTTGGTTTGAATCTAGAGTATTTTTTAGAAGAGGAAAAGATTTTAAAAAGAATCTCCTACGACTATTTCTTACTGTTAATAGATATTGATGATTTTTCGGATGATGAAATAGAAAATATTTTGTCTCGCGTCCATAATAAAAACGTGATACTCTTTTGCGCAAAACTTGAGCGCTACAAGAATGCTAGGATAGAAAAAGATAAGGTCAGCGACTACCTGTTGCTAAATGACTCTCTAGACCTCAAACAACTTAGCACCTCCATCAAATTGCTTCAAGATAATAAAGAGAAGAGGATTTTGCTAATTTTAAATAATCTAAATAACGACCACGGCACCCTTGCGTATTTAAAGAAAAAAAACTATATCGTCGACACGCTAGAAAAACGGGAAGACTATACGCAAAAAATCGAACTGCTAGACTATTCACTCGTCGCACTAGAGTGCAATAGCGAAGAGGATATACAAGTCATTAAATCGATAAGAAAAAAATATTCGAAAGAACTGCTCCCGATTATGACTTTTTCATCCGGTGCGGCAATACTAGATTCTGCTCTTCTTTTCAAACAAGGGGCAAATGAATACGTAAGTGGCGTGAGGGACGAGGATTTCGCGTTTAGGGCGCAAACACAAATCGAGCTGTGCGAGCACATCAAAAAAGTAAAATCATTCACCAATATAGATCCTGCCACGGGGTTGAATAATCTTATTTATTTTAACGAAACCGCCGGAAAATTTTATGAAAGTGCGAAGCGCGCGCACGTTTTTTTGACCTTTGGCGCTATCGACATCGATAATATCGAAGAGATCAACAAAAAATACGGCTATTTTTTAGGAAACTCCGTCTTAAAAGAGGCTGCAAATATTTTATCCGCCCGTTTTAGAGAAAGTGATCTTTTATGCTATGCGGGAGAGGGGAGGTTTTATATACTCGCTCAAAATATGAATCTCTCCTCAACCGAAATTATCTTTGAATCGATTAAAAATAAGATTGAAAATCTTGAGATACAAATAAAAGGGGAGCAGCTCCGCACGAAGGTAAGTATCGGCGTAAATACGTATCTTGAGGGGTCGTTGGATTCTATGATAGACACGGCTATTAATTTACTTTTGAACGCCAAGAAAGACGATGGGAATAGAGTGATTATAGAGTGATTCTAAAAAGGGGAGAAACCCTTTTTAGAAAATTAGCAAGAGTAAGTTGAGATAAACTCAAATGGGTGCGGTCTCCCTTCCCAAGGCCAAACTTCTGTTTCAAACTTATAATGTTGATATGTTTGGATAAACTCTTCGCTCATTACGCCACCCTTTTTAAATACCTCTTTCCCTTTGAGCATACACTCGATTGCCTCTCTAAGGGTATGCGGCATTTGTTGGATACCTTTTTCTCTGATCTCATCAAGGGAGAGTTCAAAAAGATCCATTTCCATAGGTTGACCCGGATCGATTTTGTTTTGGATACCGTCGATACCGGCCATAAGTTGCGCGGTAAACGCTAGATATGGGTTAGATGAACTATCGGGGAATCTAAACTCAACTCTTTTTGCTTTTGCCCCTTGTACGAACGGGATTCTGCAGCTTGCAGATCTGTTTTGTGCAGAGTACGTAAGGATGCTTGGAGCTTCAAAGCCCGGGATAAGTCTCTTATATGAGTTAGTTGACGCGTTAGAGAATGCAGCTACCGCTTGCGCATGTTTGAGCACGCCGCCTATATAATTAAGAGCCGTTTGGCTTAGCCCTTGGTATCCGTCACCTGCAAACGTATTTTCGCCGCCTTTCCAAATTGATTGGTGGCAGTGCATTCCGTTACCGTTGTCGCCGTAAAGCGGTTTTGGCATAAATGTCGCTGTTTTACCGTTGAGGTGAGCAACCATTTTGATTACGTATTTGAGTTTTTGTACGTTATCTGCGGCCTCTACGAGGCTACCGAATTTTACGCCGATTTCACCTTGTCCTTGTGCCACTTCGTGGTGGAAAACGTTTGTTTCTAGACCGACCATTTTGAGGGTTTTTACCATTTCACCTCTAAGATCCACCATCGAATCTACGGGTTGAACCGGAAAGTAACCGCCTTTTGTGCCGGGTCTATGACCTGTATTATAACCGTCTTTGATGTCTGCATGTGTATTCCACACACCCTCTTCGGTGTCTACTTCATAGTATTGGCAGTTGATGTCGTCTCTTACTCTGATTTCGTCAAATACGAAAAATTCGTTCTCTGGGCCGAAATACGCAACATCGCCCAATCCTGTACTTTCAAGATATTTGATCGCTTTTTTAGCGATGCTTCTAGGGCATTTTTCATACATTTCGTTTTTGTAAATATCAAAAACGTCGCAGAAAATTACCGCTGTGGCATCCGCGGTAAAAGGATCCATAAAGTAAGTAGTAGTCTCTGTGTCCGGTTTAAGAATCATATCCGACTGGTTAATCGGTTGCCAGTGCGGGATAGAGCTTCCGTCAAACGGCAAACCGTTTGTCAACATATCGGCACTAATTGCAGTAATATCATATGTCACGTGGTGCCATACACCTTTTATATCGGTAAATCTAAAATCGATAAACTCAGCCTCGTTCTGTTTGCAAAAATCAAGAAACTTTTTAACAGGCATTACATCTCCTCTTGCATATTTTTGATTAACGGTTGGTATGGTAGCACAAAACATTTTATATTAGCATTGCAGTTTGACTATTTTTTAAGCAATCTTGTTGCTTTGCTTTCGAGGCTGATAAAGTTAATTAAGGCTAAATACAACCAAATAAAAATATAATTTTACTAAATTACCTGTTTTTGGGGGAATCGAATGACACAAGAGGAACTAGACAGTCTTATGGCCGGCGACGTAGACATAGACGGAACTCAAGAGTTTGACGAGCCGCATGCCCAAGAAGTTCCTGAAACCGAAGAAGAAGATGCGGATGCGGATGCGGAAAACTATAGAGTTTCCGCAGAAAACAGTTGGCCTCCGCCTCCTCCGACGGAAGATCACAAGGTAGTCTCTCAGCTTGATAACGTCACTAAAGATTCGGAGCTCAAAGCAAGCGAGATATTCGACAAACTCGAAGAGATGTCTAATAGCTCAATGAGCATCGAAGGGACGGCAAACAAAACTCTAAAAGTAATTGACGCACAAATAGAGGTGATGTCTAAACTTGTAAATTCTTTCCCGAAAATCAACACTTTTAGAGATTCTAAAGAACAGCTAGAAAACGTAAAAAGCTCTTTGGAGAACATTGTCGATGACGCGTTGGCGATCAACGACAGCTCGCTTATGGCTATGGACATCATGCAATACCAAGACATCCATAGACAAAAAATTGAGCGTGTCATCAACGTGATGCGTGCCCTCTCCCACTATATGAACAGCTTATTTGAAGGGAAGATCGACGATAGCAAAAGGGTGGGTTCGGCTATCCACATCCACGGCGATACCACTACGGAAAATGTCGTAAGTACGGATGAAATAGAAGAGCTTATCGCCAAACTAGGGGCAAACTAGTCGTTGCAAGAAAAAGTCGAACTCCTCTCCCCCGCAGGGAATCTCCACAAACTCAAGATAGCGCTCAACTTCGGTGCCGATGCGGTATACGGCGGGATTTCCCATTTTTCGCTTAGAAATCGCTCCGGAAGGGAATTTGACGACGATACTTTTATGCAAGGGATACGGTACGCGCATACACTCGGAAAAAAAGTGTACGCCACCGTCAACGGATTTCCCTTTAACTCCCAAATCGGACTCTACGAAAAACATATAGCCAAAATGGCTGATTTTGGGGTAGATGCCCTTATCGTAGCCACCCCCGGAGTGGTACGTCTCGCTAAAAAAGTAGCACCCCGCATCCCGCTCCATCTCTCCACCCAAGCCAACGTAATGAATAGAATCGATGCCGAAGTGTATTCGGATATGGGCGTAACGAGAATCATTGCCGCCAGAGAAGTAAGTCTCAAAGATTTAGAGGAGATAAAAAAACACCTCCCCCATATGGAAATAGAGGTTTTTATTCACGGTTCAATGTGCTTTGCATATAGCGGTAGATGCCTTATCAGTACGCTTCAAACAGGGAGGATTCCAAACAGGGGAAGCTGCGCAAACGACTGCCGATTTCCTTATGAGGTCTACGTAAAAAACAGCGACTCCGCCCAACTTTTAAAAATAGTCGAAGAGGGGGAGGAGGGGAGTTACATCTTTAATGCTAAAGACCTCAATATGTCCGCCCACATAGACGAGATACTAAAAAGCGGCATCATCGATTCGCTTAAAATCGAAGGACGCACCAAATCCGACTACTATGCCGCCGTAACGGCGAGAACCTACCGAGAAGCGATAGATGACTACTACAGGGGCAAATACGACCCGCAAAAATACGAATCTGAACTCAATACGCTCAAAAACAGAGGCTACAACGACGGCTACCTCGTCAAGAGACCGTATGAAAAAAACGATACTCAAGAATTAAGCTTTGCCCAAAGCGAAGGAGACTTTGACGTATGCGGCGAAGTGCGAGAAGACGGAGTGAGTTTTCTATGCAAACACACGACGATTCCAAACACCGAGTATGAGCTTATCGCTCCAAAGCCCCTTGCGCCCTACAAAGACGATCTCGGTGAGATATATGCAAAAGAAGGGCGCTATTATATAACTTTCTATAAAATACTCACCGCAAACGACAAAGAGCTTGAAAGCGTCCATAGCGGCAATACTAATCCGATAAAACTACCGGGAAAACTACCCGAATTTACATTTTTTAGAAGGAGAACAAAATAATGGAATTCGTATCAATCATCGTAGGCAGTAAAAGCGACACTCCCATAATGGAAGAGTGCTGTAAGCTCCTAAAAAAATTCGATGTACCGTATGAGTTTATTATCAGCTCCGCACACAGAAGCCCGGAGCGCACTAAAGAGTACATTAAAAAAGCCGAAGCCAAAGGGGCGAAAGTGTTTATCGCCGCAGCGGGTATGGCAGCCCATTTGGCGGGTGCGGTAGCGGCATCTACGACCAAACCCGTCATCGGTGTCCCGATGGAGAGCGGCTCACTCGGGGGAATAGATGCACTTCTCTCGACCGTACAAATGCCTAGCGGTATGCCCGTAGGGACGGTAGCTATCGGAAAAGCAGGAGCGACAAATAGTGCTTATTTGGCAATGCAGATTCTCGCATTAAACAACGCGAACCTTTCTGAAAAACTCAAAGAAGATAGAGCCTTGAAATCTAAAAACGTAGAAAGCGATTCCGCCGAAATAGAGGTGTTATTGTAGGAACAAATAGGAGCTTGTATGGATGCGTGGTTACAAATAGATGATTTTTGCAAAGCCGTGAGGCTAGAGAAAGAAAAGGTTTTATCGCTTATTGCCAGCGGAGATCTCAAGTCGCAAGAAAAAGACGGAAACACTTATGTGGAGGCACACTCCGGTGCACAAGCGATTATCCCTAAAAGCGATGTTTCGGGAGCGTTGGTAGCTGAAAATATCGACAGCGACAAAAGTTTCGTCGAAAAAACCATCGGCACCATATTAAGCCTCCATGAAAAAGTTTTAGAATCTAAAGAGCAAACCATCTCCACCCTCCAAAACGAGAATCAATTCCTCAAAGATGCCCTTTTTTCGACTCAAGAGGTGCACGACGAGGAGAAAGAGATGATAAGCACCCTCACCAAGCAACTCCAAATGGCGCAAGAAGAGCTAGAGTTTATGAGGAAAAAATATAGATTGATGTGGGGCAAGGTGAGTGATTTTAACAACAAACAAAAAGATTCATAGAGGAGCAGGAAATAAAAAATGGTAAATAAAAGAGTTGTACTTTTTACTTCACCCGGATGCAGTTGGTGCACTACGGCAAAGAATCATTTACAACAAAATAAGATCACTTTTAAAACCATAGACATCAGCAAAGACGCAGATGCGGCCAGAGACTGTGAAAAGCACGGCTGCCGCGGCGTACCGGTGGTGCTCATCGGGAGCAGATGGATATGCGGATTTGACAAAGAGAAGATAAACAAAGAACTAGGAATCAAATAAATGCTCTATTTTTCAGACCTACTATTAAAACTCCAAGAATTTTGGAAAGCGCAAGGGTGCAACGTCATCCAACCCTACGATCTTCCCGCAGGTGCGGGGACTTTCCATCCCGCGACGCTTCTAAGAAGTCTAGATAGCAAACCGTGGAACGTCGCCTACGTCGCCCCCTCTAGAAGACCTACGGATGGGAGATACGGAGAGAATCCAAACCGCCTCGGAAGCTATTACCAATTCCAAGTCATCATCAAACCAAGTCCCGAAAATATCCAAGAACTCTACCTCAAAAGCCTAGAGTTCCTCGGGCTAGATAGGAAGAATCACGACATACGATTCGTCGAAGACAACTGGGAATCGCCGACACTCGGTGCATGGGGTCTAGGCTGGGAGGTATGGTTAGATGGAATGGAAGTGACGCAGTTCACCTATTTCCAACAAGTCGGCGGCGTGGTGTGCGACCCCGTAGCCGTGGAGATCACCTACGGTACTGAGCGGCTAGCGATGTATCTCCAAGGGGTGGATAGCGTATTTGACATCAAATGGAGCGAGCGCTCTACCTATGCCGATGTCCACCTAGAGAGCGAATACGAGTTCAGTAAATACAACTTTGAAGTGGCAAATACCGAGATGCTTTTTAGATGGTTTGACGATGCGAGAGGTGAAGCAAAAAGCTGCCTCGATGCACTCCTGCCGCTTCCGGCGTATGACTATACAATTCTTGCTAGCCACGTCTTTAACCTCTTGGATGCAAGAAAGGCGATCTCGGTAACACAACGCCAAAACTACATCCTCCAGATACGCGAATTAAGCAAAGGGTGTGCGCTCCTCTACAAAGAGCAAGAGGGGCAAAGAGAAGAGAGGCTACAAAAACTTGCTGCTCAGTGAGATTTATGATTTTTTAAATGCAATAAGCCCCTTTGAACTCCAAGAGAGTTGGGACAATTCAGGAATCAACGTCGGCGATATGGATGCCGACATTGAGCGTATATACATCTCGCTAGACGTCGATTTCGAGACGCTCGAAAACATAGAGCCAAACTCCCTCCTCATCACTCACCATCCGCTGATATTTAAATCACTGAAAAGCTTGCGGAGCGATTCCTACCCTTCCAATCTCCTTTTTTCTATGATAAAAAAAGGAATCTCGCTCATCGGTATGCACACCAATTTCGACAAGACCCACCTCAATCGCCATCTCTGCGAAAACATCCTTGAATTTAGCCCCGTATACGAGGATGGATTTTTGATTAAGTTCCCCGTAGAAAAAAGCTTTGAAACACTCTTGCAAACAATAAAAGAGAAACTCGGCATCCCAAATCCAACCTATCTCAAATGCAAAGAACATATTAAAAACGGGGCGATTATCTGCGGCAGCGGCGCCTCTATGGTGGAGGGTTGCGGGTGCGATCTCTTTTTGAGCGGCGACATAAAATACCACGATTACGTCGCGGCAAAAAGCCTCGGAATCTCAATAATAGACATCACCCACTACCATAGCGAAAAACATTTCGCACCCCTTTTAGCCCAAAATTTGAAAAATTTGCCATTACAAGCTATAATCACGGATTTTAAATCCCCGTACGGCAATTAACCTAGGAGTAAACCGATATGAACAAACACCTTTCCCATCTTATTGAAATAGCTAGCATCGATAAAGGTATCGATAGCTTTGAGCCTAGAGTCAATGAGATAAACAAAGAACTCAACATAGTTTTAGATAAAAAATCTTCACTAGAACAAAAAACATTCGAAATCGAAGATGACGTAAAAGATGCAAAACTCAAAGTACAAAAAAATGAATTGCACCTCAAAGAATTAAGCGACAAGATTGAGGATCTCGGCAAAAAGAGCTCACAAATTAAAACAGAAAAAGAGATGAAAGCGCTCAACCTTGAAGAAGAGATCGCAAAAGAGCAGATAACATTCGCCAATGAAGAGATAGAGCGACACAATAAAATCATAGCCGCTAAACTTGATGAAGAGCAAGAGCTAAAAAACCAAATTGCCGAGCTTGAAGCAGAGGCAAAATCAATTCAAGAGAGTGTTGCGAGCAAACTTGAAGCGATAGAACAAGAGAAACAAAAAGTGTACGAGAGCAAAAATGCCCTCATCTCGCAAATGGATCAAAAGATCATCTCTTTTTACGAAAAGATACGACGATGGGCAGGAAATACTACCGTCGTAGAAGTGAGAAAACAAGCGTGCGGAGGCTGTTTTATCAAACTTAACGATAAAGTTTACTCCGAAGTTATCAGAAGCGACGACATTATCTCTTGCCCTCATTGCGGTAGGATTCTCTACATAAAAGTTGAGGAAAACAAATAAGAAGTGGCTCGTGAGGGTTTTTGCGCTCCTCTACTTTTTAAGTCTCGGCGTACTCTATGTTTTTGCTGCGCCGATTCTTCTCCTCCTTGCATTTAAACAAAAATACAAAGAATCGATCCCGAAAAGATTTTTTCTCAAAAATAACCCGAAGCCAGATAGCGGCGATGTGTGGATTCACGCTTGTAGCTACGGCGAAGTAAAATCACTCAAACCTCTTCTCAAAGAGTTGGAGAATAAGAAAATCCTTATTACCGCCATAACCCAAACCGGATACAAAGAGGCACTAGCACTAGGATATGAAGCACGATACCTCCCTTTTGAGATATTTCTCCCTTGGTGGGCACCGCGCTACAAAACGCTCGTAGTTACCGAAGCAGAGCTATGGTTCGGTCTTTTTTACACACTCAAAAATAGAGGGACAAAAATCGTCCTCATAAATTCACGAATCTCGGATAGGTCATACAAAGGCTATAGGCGCTTTCGATGGCTCTACAAAAGGATATTTGCCCTCACCGACGTGATATTTGCACAGCAAGAAAAAGACAAAGAGCGTCTAGAATCTTTGGGGGCGAAAAACATCCGAGTAAGCGGAAATATCAAACTCCTCCATACGCCAAAAATCACAAAACACCTTGAAAAGCCCGAGAGCTTGGTGCTCACCGCCGCTAGTACACACGAAGGAGAGGAGATGCTCATTTTGGATGCTTTTTTGGGGCTTGGGGAAGGGAAACTCATCATCGTCCCGAGACATCCGGAGCGATTTTTAGAAGTGCGCAAAATAATAGAAGAAAAAATCGCCGATACGACACTTAGTTTTGGATTATTTTCTAATGTCGGGCACTTTAATTCCGATATTACTTTAGTAGACGCGATGGGAGAGTTGATAAACATCTATGCCATAAGCGACATCGTAGTGCTAGGCGGCGCATTTGCAAAGGTCGGCGGGCATAATCCGATAGAACCTGCGTATTTTGGATGCAGAATTATAAGTGGTTTGAATATTTTTAATCAATTTGCATTATTTGAAAAGGTAGAAAATTATATACTGTGCGATGCAAATGAGTTAAAAAACACTATAAAAAGAGCAGCAGATTCCCCTCCTTCATTTATAAAGGGAAGTCTTGACATCAACGAAATAACTAAAGAGATACTATGAACGAAAAAGCGTACAAATTACTCGCCCTCCAAGAGGGAATATCTAATGCAAAAGCAAAATCGCTCATAGATAGGGGGCTGGTTTTCGTAAAAGATAAAAGAGTGGCTATAGCAAGAGCCGAACTTCCCGTCGGCACGACATTTAAAGTCACCCAAATATCCAAACCCAAAGTGTTGTTTGAAGATGAAAATATCATTGCCATCGACAAACCCGCAGGGATAAGTTCGGAAGATCTTTTGGAATATTTCAATGGTGCGACGCTTTTGCATCGTCTCGATATGGATACTAGCGGCATTATGCTCCTCACGAAAAATGAAGATTTTCGAAAAAAAGCGATTGAAGAGTTTAGAAAAGAGCGTGTACATAAAGAATATATTGCCGTAGTCAACAAACTCATTCCCGAAGAGATTGTTGTTGATAAAAAAATCTCCACTCAAAAAGGAAATAGTGCGTATAGCAAAATAGACAACGAGGGAAAAGGGGCGACGACGATTATCACCCCTTTGGAGATTCACGGGAAAAAAACAAAACTCAAAGCCGTGATTACGACCGGTCGCACGCACCAAATACGAGTCCACCTCAAAAGTATCGACGCACCGATAATCGGAGATGTAAAATACGGCGGAGTGGCATATAGAAGATTGATGCTCCACTCATATAAAATTAAACTGCTCGGGTACTCTTTTACCTCTGAGATACCGAAAGAATTTACAAATATATGACCTTTGCATGACCTTATTCAAGGTATTATTTTATTTCAAAAGTTCCGAAATGGTTCATAAAAATATGACTTTTTACAAAATTTTAACATTCTCTATACTGAATTTTTTGTTTTTTTTGTATAATAAATATAGTACGCAAAGAGCAGGAGGAATATCGTGAAATCTTTTAAGGCTAAAGCATTATTTACATTGTTTGTCTTCTTTGCCATCGGCACGGTAGGTATCTATCTCTTCCTCTCTTACGACTACGAAAAAATGAGCAAAGACAACACCTATAAATCACTCAATATGCTAAGCTCTTCGATATTTCAAACCTTGCGCCTCTCTATGAATTTCGGTGATCCCGCCGTCGTTGCAGATGTCGTTAAAAATTCAAAAACTATCGAAGGCGTAAAAGATGCCGAAGTGTTTAAATCGCAAAGCGTCATAGAGGCTTTTGGACTTGACGAAGAGATAACAAAAAGAGAAGACGTAAAAAACGTTTTTAAATCAAAAAAAGAAGAGACCACCGAAATATTCGAAGGGGACACCCATTTAGTCCAACTGCTTAAACCTTTGATTGCGGATGAAAGTTGCCTAATGTGCCACGGTAACGCGCAACAAGGGGATGTTTTGGGAGTAATGGAGCTAATGCTTTCTCTTGATGAGAGTGATGCGCAAATAACGACTTCAAAAAGAAATATCTTATTTACCATCATTATCGCCGTGATAGCCGGACTTGTAGGGCTTGGAATATTTTTCAATAGAGAGCTTTTGGCTCCGCTCAACAAACTCACGATGATGGCAAAAGACCTTGCTATGGGAGAAGGGGATCTTACAAAAAGACTAGAGATTCGCACCGAAGACGAAGTGGGTATCGCTTCTCGCTATATCAATGAATTTATCGAAAAAATTCAAAAGACGGTCAATATGACTAAAGACGGAGCAAGCTCCAACCTTGCTATCGGACAAAAACTCAACGATAACTCCAAAGTACTCTCAAAAAATGCAACGACACAAGTAAATCTCATCGATGAGGTAAACCATCTCACCAAAGAGATAGGAAGCAACTTGGATATAACCGAAGAAGCGGCAGTTTCCACGACGGAGGATTTGGACGCGACGCGAAAAGCACTAGAGGTTTTCGTACAAAATCTCCAAAGTGTCGTCGATACGATCATAGAAGATAGTGAAAAACAAGGGGAGCTCGTCGAAAAAATGAGTTCGCTCACGCATCAAGCCAACCAAATCAAAGAGGTGCTCAACATCATCGCCGACATCGCCGACCAAACAAATCTCCTTGCTCTCAATGCCGCAATAGAAGCGGCACGTGCAGGTGAACACGGAAGAGGATTTGCCGTAGTGGCAGACGAAGTGAGAAAACTTGCCGAACGGACACAAAAATCACTCTCCGAAATAAACGCAACGACGAATGTCATCACCCAAAGCATCAACGACGTAAGCGACGAGATAAAAAGTGCTAGCGAGGGAATCCTAGAGATAAGCGATAAAGCCAAAAATCTCATAGACAACGCAAACGACACAAGATACAAACTAGAGACGACGACGGCAAACTCTTCGAGCGTGGTTCAAAAGAGCACCCTTATCGCTACAAAAACTAAAGACCTTATTAAAATGATGCAAGAGATAGTTTCGCTCTCGGATAAAACAAAAGAGGCGGGCAAGGATATAGAAAGTATATCTTCCAATATGGAAAAAGCCGCCGAAAGCTTGAATGAGGAACTTGCTAAGTTTAAATCTTAGTTAGTCCGCCATGGAAATCGTCGTAAACTCCGAAAATAATTTTTCTATTTTCGGAAGCGTAAAAAGTGAAAAAAACTACGAGGAACTCAAAAATTTACTAGAAGAAAAGATAGAAAAGGGGGCTAAAGAGTTTGAATTTCAAATGCGACATTGCTTTGACCTCAACTCTAGAATCCTCGGCTATTTCCTCAAAATAATAGACAAAGACGGTGTTAAAATCACCATAAAATCTAAGTCCGAAGACCTCACCACACTCTTAAAAAACCTCGCCCTGCTCGATACATTCAACATCAAAAAACAGGAATAATATGGAGCAATGGAACTATATTTACAACCAATTTGATCCTGTAGCGTTTTCACTGGGTTTCTTTAGCGTCCATTGGTACGGGATTATGTACCTTTTAGCGCTCCTCTCCGCACTTTGGTTTGGAAGCTACATCGTCAAAAAAGATAAACTACCCATCACGAAAGAGGAGTTAGATTCTTACTTTATATGGATTGAGATCGGGGTGATTTTGGGGGCGAGATTTGGCTATATCATCTTTTATGACCCAAACAAAATTTTTTATCTTACCCATCCATGGGAAGCATTCAACCCCTTTAGAAACGGGGAGTTTGTGGGGATTCGCGGGATGAGCTATCACGGTGCGCTTATTGGATTCTTGCTCTCTTCATACCTCTATACACTCAAACACAAGAAACAACAATTTTGGTTTTTGATGGATTTGGTCGCCATATCGGTACCGCTCGGGTATATTTTTGGGAGGATCGGCAATTTCTTAAATCAGGAGCTTGTCGGAAGGGCGACGGATCTAAGTATAGGAATCTATGTCGCAGGCATCAAGCGCCACCCTTCTCAACTCTACGAAGCGCTACTCGAAGGGGTGCTAGTATTTCTCATTCTCTATCTCTACCGTCATAAAAAAAGATTCCAAGGAGAACTCGCCGCACTATATGGGATTTTGTACGGTATCGCGAGATTTGTCGCGGAGTTTTTTAGGGAGCCGGATTCGCAGCTCGGATACCTTTGCTGCCATTTGAGTATGGGGCAGTTGCTTTCGCTCTTTATGGCGACGTTATCGCTCGCGCTCTATTTTTATCTCTATCAAAAATCTATAAAAGCGAGATAATCGTCTTTACAATATCTTCTTTCTCGATTACTGTTTTTTGGACGACCTCTTTATCAAAAAGAGCGCTTATGCTTTTGTGAATCGGGATATGAATCTCTTGGGCGATTTTTTCTAACGCAACCTTATCCTCTGTACATTTTTCATCAAACAGCGCCTCATAAACAGTCGGCGAAAACTTCGTCCACTCCGCAGTCGAGTATGCGACAAAGTGCTTTTTTGTGTCATTGTGCCTTTCATACACCTTGAGTGCCGTGGCGGTATGCGGATCCATCAGATACCCTTTTTTTGCATACGCTTTTATCGTCGATTCTGCATACGTATCATCGCTATACTCCGCACCGAAATGGCTTTGTATTGCATTCAACTCTTCATCGGTGAGTTTATAAAATTTTTGAGAAGCAAGCTGCTCCATCAGTTCTTTCGTACGTGCCGCACCGAAGAGGATAAATAAAATCCGCTCTACATTTGAGCTTATCAAAATATCCATCGCTGGTGATGCGGTCTTTATAAGCGACTTATCGCGCAAATCGTATTCGCCCTTATTTATAAATTCAGTGAGAATATTATTACTATTTGATGCGATATAAATCTTTTCGATAGGAATCCCGCCGAGTTTCGCATACATCGCCCCCAAAGCATTACCGAAATTTCCGCTAGGGACGATAAGATTTATCGTCTCTCCATAAGCAATCTTCCCTATTCTTAATAGATGTAAATAGCTCCAAATATGATAAATTATTTGAAATATGATTCTCCCGAAGTTCACCGAGTTCGCAGCAGAGAGGTGAAGATTCTTCTCCTTGAGACTCGCTTTGAATTCACTATTTGCCAACAAGCTTTTAAGGGCGCTTTGCGCATCGTCGAAATTTCCTTTGATTCCTATCACTTTGAGATTAGGCGCAGATTCGCTCACCATCTGGAGACGTTGTACATCGCTCGTACCACCGTCGGGATAGAGGCAGACTACTTGGACGTTTGGCTTATTTGCAAACGTCTCTAACGTCGCAGGACCCGTATCTCCGCTAGTAGCGGCGAGGATAAGGTAGTTTTCGTTTCGCTTTTGCGCTAGTGACGACAAAACCGTTCCAAAAGGTTGCAATGCCATATCTTTGAAAGCTCTCGTAGGACCGTGATAGAGTTCGGAGATGTAGAGATTTTCTTCTACTTGTACAAGCGGGACGGGATTTGTATTATCATCAAACAAATCGTAGAGCGCAACCGCTCTTTCTAATACATTAGAATCAATATCTATACCGAATAATTCCAATACTGAGAGAGTGAGTGTTTTGTAGTCGCTATTTTTATGCTTCTCTGCAAAATCTTTCCCAAAATCAGGCACTTTGCTAGGAGTGTAGAGACCGCCGAAGCTCGCACTGGGGCTTAGAATCGCCTCACTAAAAGGGACGCTAGGTTTAAAGCCTTCTTGCAAGCCTCTAGTCTGAATAAAATCTATCACGAAAATCTCCGAAGTTTTTCCGTGATTTTACCAAAAAGTGATTAATTCCTTAAAGAATCTAAAACGGCCACACACTCTCGATAACCTTGGTCGCCCAACCCTGCTCCGTCTGTCTTGCGATATTTCCTTGGGTCTCGTAGAGTATCTTTGCATCTGCTATATATTTACTGTCAATCGTGTTTGTCTTGTCGATGTCATAGGGACGGATGATGCCGCTGACGCGAATTGTTTGTTTCTCATTATTTATGAGTAGCTCTCTTGAGCCTTCGATAAAGTAGTTTCCGTTTTGGAGCACTTTAATGATACGCGCGGAGATAGTTGTCGTAAAAGTATCAGACCTGTCATTACTTCCTGACCCATCAAACGTGTTAGAGCTAGACATCCCTACGCCGAGATTTGTCGCTCTGTTTACTCCGCTGACTAGGTTATTCATAAACTTTGAATTTTGTGCGTTATTGTCTATCAGCGCAGGACCGTTGAGACCCATTTCGGTCGATTTTGAGCGCGACACTTCCGCACTTGAGGATGCGGTCGCAGATTCTTGTATCACTACCGTCACGAGGTCGTTTACTTTCATAGCGCGTCTATCAGCAAACAAGGGGTTATCTCCTTGTCCATACAGACTACCGAGATTCCCGAAAATTTGTTTTTCCTCTTGGGAGGGCATCTCTTCGACGTATTTTGGCGGGGCGAAAGAGATTTTCGGATCGGTCGTGCTGACGCACCCGCTCAAAAAAATCATCATAAATAACGGTATTACGGCGATAAATCCTTTTATCCTCATAGAATTCCTTGTGTACTATTTCGCTACACTATGCAAAATTTATTCCCTGAAGGATGTAAAATGAGCAAGCTAAAAGAGCAACTACAAAACGACCTCAAAGAGGCGATGAAAAACAAAGAAAACTTCCGACGCGATACCATTAGACTAGTAAACAGCGCTATCAAACAAATCGAAGTAGACGAGCGTAAAGAGCTAAGCGACGAAGATGTCCAGGCTATCCTCAAAAAAGCCGCCAAACAAAGAGAAGAAGCGATCACCCAATACAAAGCGGGCGGGCGCGAAGATCTCGCGGAGAACGAAAGTAAAGAGCTAGAGATAATAATGAGCTACCTCCCCAAACAACTTAGCGACGAGGAATTAAAAAGCGAACTTTTAAAAATAAAAGAGGAGGTCGGTGCGAGTAGCCCCAAAGATATGGGCAAAATAATGGGCGTAGCGACCAAAAAACTGGGTAGCGTCGCCGATGGAAAAAGAATCAGCGCATGCGTAAAAGAGATACTCGGATAAGGTCTCTTTTCCTAGCGCCACCCCTCTATATCGGCTAGATCACAGCCGATAAATCGTCTTCCTTCGCCCGCAAGCCTTGTAGATTCCAATACACTATAACTCCCTGCGGCGGGGTCAAGAATCGTATCGTTAGGTTTTGTGACTGCTAGGATGAGCTCTTTTTGCAATAAAATCGGCTTTGAGTGGGAGTGTCCGTTTTTTTGCGCTTTCTCCTCCCAAACGTCTTTGATGTTTTTTATTTTCCAGATTCCTTTGGCTTTTTTCGGTTTTTTTTGCAATACCAAAAGATACTCCGCAGCTCTCCTTGTCCGATACCCCATACCGAATGTTTGTTTGTTCCAAGTGATAAGATCGACACTCGCGAGCTCCGTTTGGGCAAACCACTCCTGCACCCCCTCGCAAAGATGGAATTTATCTATCCATAAAAAGAGATGCCCCGATGGAGTGAGTACTCGCGAGATCTCACTCAAAAAGGTGACTATCGTAGCATCATCCATCTGCGAGAGTGCTACCCTTTGTCTTTGGCGCACCCCCTCGTTTCCATAATGCAATTTGTCTAAAACACCCCTATATTGCGGGTCAAAAAAAGCCGCAGACACCGTAGCGTCCGATAGCTCGGAGAGTAGCTCCAAGCCGTTCTTTTGATTCCTGCAATTTATCTCGTAGCTCAAATATTATAGCTCCGTCTTGAGCACCGCGCCATTAGATGCGTTGCTGACTAATATCTGATACCTTTTGAGCCATTTTGAATGGATTGTTTTTTTGTGCGCTACAAACTTCTCACGTCTATACTCTATCTCCTCTTCGGAGATGTTGGCGTGGAGCATATGGCTATCTACATCCAAACTCACCTCATCGCCATCTTCGAGTAATCCTATAAGTCCACCCTCTGCGGCCTCGGGACTGATGTGTCCGATACACGCTCCCCTCGTCGCACCGCTAAATCTTCCATCGGTGATAAGGGCGACGGATTCACCTAGTCCCATACCGGCAATGAGGCTTGTAGGGGTCAGCATCTCTTGCATACCCGGACCTCCCTTTGGACCTTCGTATCGGATGACGACGACGTGTCCGGGTTTGACTTTTCCGCTTATGATGCCTTCTATCGCCTCATCTTGCGAATTAAAACATATCGCTTTCCCTGTAAATTTTCGCATAGAAGGCTGAATGCCCGCTGTTTTAACGACGCATCCTTGCTCGGCGAGATTGCCGAAAAGTATCGCGAGACCGCCGACGGGTGAATAAGCATTTTCGTTGGTGTGGATGATATTTGTATCTTTTATCTCGGCATCTGCGATGCGTTCACCCATGCTCTCACCGCTCACGCATAGTGCATCGGTATAGAGTATGTCGCCCCGCTTTGAGACCTCTTTCATAACCGCCTTTACCCCGCCTGCTCTGCCGATGTCTTCCATATGCACCGTGCTAAGCGATGGGCTTATTTTGGCGATATGCGCCACTTTTACGGCGATGTCGTTGATGTGGGCGAGCGGGAAATCGACCCCCGCCTCTTTTGCGATGGCAAGCATATGGAGGACGGTGTTGGAGCTGCCGCCCATCGCCATATCGACGACAAATGCGTTATGCACCGCTTTTTGGTTGATAATATTGCGAATCTTATATTGCTCATCGAGTGCTATCTCTACGACCCTTCGGGCGGCTTTTCGCAGCAGCTCTTCGCGCTCGGGAGTGAGGGCGAGAATCGTACCGTTCCCTTCGAGTGCGATTCCCATCGCTTCACAGAGGGTATTCATAGAGTTTGCCGTAAACATCCCCGAACACGACCCGCCGCTTGGGCAAGCATTACATTCTATAGCATACAACTCTTCGTCGCTGATTTTCCCTTGGGCTTTTTTGCCGACCGCTTCAAATGCAGTGGTAAGGTCAATAGGAGTACCGTCGGATAGATGTCCCGCTTTCATAGGTCCGCCGCTCACAAATACCGTCGGGACGTTTACGCGAAGCGCACCCATCACCATCCCGGGGACTATCTTGTCGCAGTTTGGGATACAGATAAGGGCATCCAAACAGTGAGCGTTCATCATCGTCTCGATAGAATCGGCGATGAGCTCGCGACTAGGGAGGCTATAGAGCATCCCGCTATGCCCCATCGCGATACCGTCGTCCACGCCGATGGTATTAAACTCAAACGGCACGCCGCCTGCTTTTCGTATCTCCTCTTTGACGATTCTCGCATACTCGTGGAGGAAAAAGTGACCGGGAATAATGTCTATGTAGCTATTTGCCACACCGATAAAAGGCTTGCCGAAATCCTCATCCTTTAGCCCCGTAGCTCTTAGTAAGCTTCTATGCGGTGTCCGTTGATACCCTAACTTTATGGTGTTGCTTCTCATTGTGAATCCTTTGTTTCCCGTATAGTTTGATATTTTTTAACATTTTATGCAAAGTTTACTTGAATTTCAAAAAACTTTTCGCTATACTTCCAACTCTAAAAATTATGGTGCGCGGGAGTAGCTCAGTGGTAGAGCACGACCTTGCCAAGGTCGGGGCCGCGGGTTCGACCCCCGTCTCCCGCTCCATTTCTTCTTTTTTTTGAAATCAATCAAGAGATTTAGCAAAAGTGCTTTTTGACGAGTTTTTTGATAAGATTTTTTTCTAAGTCTCAAGCCCGGGTGGTGGAATGGTAGACACAAGGGACTTAAAATCCCTCGGACGTTAGTCCGTGCCGGTTCAAGTCCGGCTTCGGGCACCACCTATTTTCGGCGACATAGCCAAGCGGTAAGGCATGGGCCTGCAAAGCCTTGATCCCCGGTTCGAATCCGGGTGTCGCCTCCAATCATCCATACTCAATTTCTTCCATAATGACGGTACAACCTCTAATCAATCAAGCCTTTGAAGTTTGGCACATATCTCTTTTTTTGTATTATCCAACTTGGTAAATATTTCCAATGTCTGCTTTTCCGTCTCTTCGGCAATCTTCATCAGTGGTTTTGCACCCGCGCCGCTTGTATATTCGTTGATAAATCTTTGCACGCTCTCATGCACTTGGTGATGGATATTTTTCA
>CAZCQG010000015.1:0-48708 GCA_964500775.1 uncultured Campylobacterales bacterium | reverse complement strand
ATATTTTGTGCTAAAGCGGCGAGTGCTCCTGCATCGATCCCTCCACCTTGAGTTTGCGGCATATCGGCTTCTTTTTCGGCGATTTCTTGAAGTGCGTCGTCGGTATCTTCATCGATGTTTTCGTCAATATCTTCGCCGAGCGCTTCACTTAGCGCCTCTTCGCTCAAAGAAGCAAGTTCGCTGTTTTCGATTTTTACTTCATCATCGTCATCAATCATCTCTTCTTCATCATCGCCATCAAGAACAATATTTTCAACCTCATCGGCATCTTCATCCTCACTCAAAAGACCTTTGACTTCCGTGATGTCGCCTTCGTCCAAAACTCCCCCTAGTTCATCATCTTGGGCAACCTCTTCCTCTTCTTCGAGCGCGCCCATATTCGCATCCAATAAATCATCTCCAAGGTCACCGATGTCGGAAAGAGAGAGTTCATCATCCTCTTCTTCGATACTAGAGGTTTCATCTAGCGATTCTCCAAGGGCATCATCATCCAAGTCCCCCAAATCTCCTAGGTCTCCCAAGTCCCCCAAAAGATCTTCACCTTCTAATGCTCCCAAATCCTCGTCTAGTTCCAAGTTCTTTTCAGTCTCTGCCATTTCGTCCTCACTTGTTTCGTTTTCATCGCTTTCGTTAGCCGCCTCGCTTGCTATGTCCGGAGTTTCTATCTCTTCACTCTCTACTTCCAACGGTTCGTCCTCGGTCTCTTCTTGAGGATTTTCAAGGTCTAAATCTCCCAAATCCAAAGCTTCGTCTTCTAGGTCTAACTCTTTGGACATAGCAAGATTCGTATCGTCTTCCTCATCGGATGCCACGCTATCTTCTTTTTCCGCACCCTCTTCCAAGCCCAAATCTTCGTCCATATTAAAATCCTCGTCGAGGTTTAAATCATCTTCTTGGGTATCGTTTTCTTCTTCTAGGTTTTTCGGTGCCTCTTCTTCCAAACCCAAATCACCTTCTAGGTCTAAATCAAAATCATCCGTTGCATCTTCACCGGCGTCTTTTTTTGTCTCTTCCGACAAGCCGAGATCTTCGTCAAGGTCGTCTATACCCAAATCAGCAGAGAGATCGCTCTCTAGATCAAGATCATCTTCGGGGATTTGTAGCTCATCCTCTTTTTGCTCTTCGTCAAAAGAGAGATCCGAGAGGTTCGTTTCATCCTCTCCGGTATCTCCTGCTCGTATTTTTGAAAAGATTTCTACAAGTTCGGTAGGGAGAAACGGCTTTTGAATGTGTATCTCAAATCCGCTCGGAATCTCACCGTCTTTTGCCACGAAAATAGCATACTGTTTTTCGCCGAGTTTTTCACGAAGCGTTTGTTGCAACGTCTCGTCATACGCCTGATCATCAACAAAAATCAAATCATATTCATCTTCGAGTACGTCTGCGTACCCTTGTACTTCGGTGATGATGACATCTGATTTCTGGGCACTCAAAGCTACCAGTTTTTTTACTATGGGATTGTTGTTGATGAGTAGTAGTTTCATTCAATATCTCCGCATTTAGGCTATTATGTATTATTGTATAATTATATCTATTTAATATTCCTTTATACGAGAATCGATGATAAGAAAATTTTATTTTACCCGCTATATTTGGATATTTTTCTCATTTTGCACTTTTGCGTGGAGTTTTGAACAACTGTATATGCTTCCGTTTGAGAAAAAAGAGGCGAGTAAAAAAGTCGTGACATTGATAAAAGGTGCAAAAAAACGGATCGATATAGCGATGTATTCTTTTACCAACAAAGAGTTTGCGGATGCTTTGCGAGACGCTTCGGATAGAGGCGTGGAGGTGCGAATCGTATTGGATGAAAAAACAAATGCCAATGAATATTCTATGGGGGGATATTTGGCAAAGTATAAAAACATTACGCTCTACACCTTAGAGGGAGTGCGTGCATCGAGTGGTAAGTATAACGGAAAAATGCATACAAAAATGGCGCTTATCGATGGGTGCTATATACTATTTGGTTCGGCAAATTGGAGCTTGAGCGCATTTGATAGCAACTACGAGACCCTATTTGTGAGTGACGAAGAATCGCTTGTGCAAAAAGGGGCGGAAGCCTTCGGGAAATACTTGGAATCTGCGAAAAAGAGCTATTGAAATAATATTATCGTAAGGGCGTTGTAGGCGTTTTTGAATTGATCTTTGAAGACAAAGATGATCGAGGGGAGGATTACGGCGAGCACGACGAAAGCGATCGCTATTTTTACGGGAAAACCGACTGCTAGAATGTTAAATTGCGGGTTTGTTTTCATAATCATCCCAAAAATAATGTCGGAAAAGAGGATGAGTGCGGTCACGGGAAATGCGATGGTGAATCCCATCAAAAAGAGGTTTGCCGTCGCTTTAAGGACGTAGGTGAGGACGTTATCGGTAAAGATATAACCGCCCAAAGGGACCTCGCTAAGCGAAATATAAACGTACTGTATGACTAAATGGTGCAAATCCGAAGCCAAGAGCACCATCATCGCAAGCATCGCTATAAGCTGTCCTATGACGGGCTGCTGTCCGCCCGTACTCGGATCATAAGCGCTTGCCATCGTAAAACCCATCGTAAAAGAGATTATCTCGCTTGCATAGTGCAAAGTATAAAATGCGATTTGCAAGAAAATAGATGCGAGCAATCCCGTAAGGGTCTCACAAAGTATTGCGACGAAAAAAGCTCCGACGCTGATGTTTGGATCGACCGTGGGTACTGCGGGGAGAAAAAGGAGGGTGAGATAAAACGCTAAAGCGGCTTTAGCACCCGTGAGGAGCATCCTGTTTTCAAAAAAAGGGAAAAAGGCAAACACCGATACAAAACGGGCAAATAGGAGTAAAAAACTCATTACGCCGCCTGCGGTGAGGTGGTTTAGTAGCTCCATAATCCTTTGTCTTTTAGTTGGAATCTCCTATTGCATATATCCGCTATCGTTTTATCGTGTGTGGTGACGATAAGTGCGGCGTCGTTTTCGTTGACATAGTTCATAAGCTCATCCATCACTTTTTTTGCACTCTCTTTGTCGAGATTCCCCGTAGGTTCATCGGCAAAAATGATTTTCGGCTTTTTCGTAAGCACTCTTGCTATGGAAAAGCGTTGTTGCTGCCCGCCTGAGAGTGAGCCGACTTGTTGGTGCAGCAATGATTCTATCCCAAAGCGTTTTAAAAGCGCTACGTCTATGGCTTGATTCCCTAGTATGGATGCTACTTCTAGGTTTTCTTTAGCGCTGAAACCTCGAAAAAGATAGTGCGATTGAAATATGATTCCAAACTCTTCTCTGCGTATACGGAGCAATTCATCCGCACCTTGCGCATAAATGTCGTTGCCTTCAAAAATGACTTCGCCGGAGTTTGGTGCGAGAAGTGTGGAGAGGATGTATAAGAGGGTTGATTTGCCGCTTCCGCTCACACCCATTATGGAGATAGATTCTCTTGGTTGCACTTCCAAAGAGACACCTTCAAAAAGTGCCTCTTCAAAGGAGTGCGAAAGTAGGTTTGCTTGTAACAACTACTGAAGTTGTGCCGCTACTTCATCGGCAAAATTGCACGCTTTTTTCTCTAGCCCTTCACCGAGTTCAAATCTGACGTAACTTACGAGTTCTATTTTCCCGCCGAGTTCTTTTGATTTTTCTTCGATTACTTGAGCGATAGTTTTTTTATCGTCCATTACGTAAAATTGGCTAAGCAACGTAAATTGTTGGTCAAGCTGCGTGTTGTCCGCGATAAATCTCTCGATTTGTCCGGGGATGATTCGCTCCCAAATTTGCTCAGGTTTCCCTTGTGCTTTGAGTTCGGCTTCCATCTCTTTTCTTGCGTTTGCCAAAACTTCATCGGTGAGTTGCGCTCTAGAGACGAATTGCGGCATTCGTTTGAGCGGTTTGCCTAGACGCTTGTTCTCTTCGTTCTCTTTTTCGATGTCGGCTTGGATTGCCGTAACCTCTTTTTCGATGAATGCAGGGTCAAGCTCGGTGTAGCTAAGGTATACCGGTTTCATAGCCGCGGCGTGCATGCAAAGGCTT
Source organism: uncultured Campylobacterales bacterium (assembly GCA_964500775.1). Classification (GTDB taxonomy): domain Bacteria; phylum Campylobacterota; class Campylobacteria; order Campylobacterales; family CAZCQG01; genus CAZCQG01. The sequence goes on along the minus strand of CAZCQG010000015.1, from coordinate 44,707 downwards.
CTGATAAATTCGCCCGCTTTTTGCGCCGTTTCGGCATTTCCGCAGTTTGCGGCGATAAGTACCCCGACACGTCCGTTTGAGTGAACGTAGCCGTTTACTACGCCGTTATTGTCGGCTTTCAAAGTAGCTAATCTTCGCACGACGATGTTTTCGCCGATTTTCGCTATTTGCCCTTGGAGGTACTCTTCAAACGTAGTACCGTCGATGGTGCATTTGTGTAGCTCTTCGGTAGTGCTTACCGCGTTGCTTAGTGCAAGCGAGCCTGTTTTTTGAAGGAGTGCTTTAAACATATCGTTTTGTGCGACGAAGTCGGTTTGCGAGTTTACCTCGATGATGGTTGCGCTTTTGAGGTCTTGTGCTACTTGGACGCTTACGCTTCCTTCGGTAGCGGCATTTTCTGCTTTTTTCGCAGCTTTGCTAAGTCCCTTTTGTCTCAAATGCTCGATTGCCGCATCAAGATCGCCGTCTGTTTCGACAAGCGCTTTTTTGCAGTCCATCATACCGGCATCGGTGATCTCTCTTAGTTGTTTTACTAGTTGTGCGGTTATTTCTGCCATATTTACTCCTAACTATTTATCTTCTTCGTCAGCTTCTTCTTCACTGAACTCTTCTTCGGAAATATCATCGCTCTCCGCCATCGCTTCGGCAATAACCTCTTGTTTTTCCGCTTCGCTAAATGTTACCTCTTCTTCAGGTGCTGCATCTTTAGCCGCTATCTCTTTCCCTTCTCTGATAGCTTCTGCCATCTCTTTGCAGAAAAGTTGGATTGAACGAATCGCATCATCATTCCCGGGAATCGGATAATCTACTACGTCAGGATCGCAGTTTGTATCGAGTGGAGCTACGACGGGGATGTGTAGTTTTCTAGCTTCCTGTACGGCGATCTTCTCTTTTGCCGCATCTACGACGAAAAGCATATCGGGTGATTTTTTGATGTTTCTGATACCGCCGAGGTATTTTTCAAGTTTTTCTTTTTTTCTATTGAGCATCAACGCCTCTTTTTTTGTCAAGAGTTCCGTTTGCCCGCTTTTTTGCATCTCTTCTATGATTTCTAATTTTCTAACTGATTTTTTGATAGTTGAAAAGTTTGTAAGCATACCGCCGAGCCATCTGTAGTTTACATACGGCATTCCGACTGATTCTGCGTACTCTTTCACACAGTCGCTTGCTTGTTTTTTTGTCCCTACGAAAAGTACCGTTTTTCCTTCTGCCGCTGCGTCTCTTACGATATTATAGGTATATCTAAAATATCGAAGCGTCTTTTGAAGGTCGATAATGTGGATATTTTTTCTTACGCCGAAGATGTATTTTTTCATCTTTGGATTCCATCGTCTTGTTTGGTGTCCGAAATGTACACCGCACTCCAATAAGTCTTTCATTGTTACCATCGGTAAACTCCTTGAATAAGATTAGGTTTTGCCTCCGCACTCATTAACGCCGCAATAGCGCAACCCTGCAAGAATTAGTGCGTGAGAATTTAGGGTATCCCATAAAAATGGGAGCGCAATGATACTGAAAATAGACTTAAATTTAGCTTGAATTTATGTTGTGCGGTAAGTGGATTGTGGTATGGTCGTTTTGTTTTTCCCGTTACTTTTTGAAGAGTAAAGCGCTTCATCGGCAATTTTTATCAAAGATTTGATTGTATCTGCGTGGTACGGACAAGTGGCAATGCCGACACTCAATGTTACGGCATGTAATGCGGATGCCGATTCTATGACTTTTATGCGTATTCGTTCTCCGATTTCAAACGCTTTCCCTTCATCCGTATGGGGAAGAACTATCAAAAATTCGTCCCCGCCGTATCTAGTACAAATATCTAGTTCTCTTAAGTTTTCGTTGATTATCTTGCTAATAGCGATAAGAACCCCATCTCCTGCTTGATGCCCAAAAGTATCGTTTACTTTCTTGAAATGATCTATATCTATCATTATTAGCGAAAAAGGGATTTTGTAACGTTTATATCTTGCAAACTCGTTATTGAGAAGCTGGCGAAGATGTTGTCGATTGTACATTCCGGTCAAAGGGTCGATCGAAGAGATTTCGGCTATTTTGCCGATAAACGCCTCTCCGATTATTTTGGGATTCGCGATTTCATTTTTGATATTTGTGAGGTAATCCAATGCCGCAACGGTTATCTCGACATTCCTGTTGAGAATTTTGGAAAGTTGATTTTTGTGCTCGAGTATCTCTAGCCACAGTTTTGTGGCACGCTCTTTCTCAAATATTTCGTGGGTGATAAAAAAGAGTAGTTTGACGTAAAAATCGCCTTCAGATTCTTCGAGTAATTTACTATAAAGATCTTTATCTTCCAAACTTTGTAATTTATCGCCGGCGATACCGGAGATAAATTCCGCAGTAAACACCTTATTGTTGATGATGTCAAATAACCGATTTTGGTAATCGGGAGGATTTTTCATTGTAATTCTTTGAGCTTCTCTTTGACTATTTCTGCGTGTCCTTTGGCTTTTACTTTTGTCCACAGTGCGGCGATGTTGCCTTTAGGGTCGATGATAAATGTACTTCGAATCACCCCTTGCACTTCTTTGCCGTACATCATTTTTTTGCCGAATGCGCCGTAGTTTTGCATCGTCTCTTTGGAGGCATCGCTTAGTAGGGTGATTTCAAGATTTTGTTTTTCTATAAAATCTCTATGTTTTTTTGGACTATCGGGGCTAACGCCTAGGATGATCGCATCCATATCTTCAAACTCGGGTAGTCTTTCTGTGAATTCGCACGCTTCGGTCGTACAGCCGGAGGTGTTGTCTTTGGGGTAGAAGTAAAGCACCGTCCATTTTCCTTTGAGGTCTTTGAGGGCGATTTCGGCTTCGTCTTGGTTGGGAAGATTGAATTCCGGGGCTTTGTCTCCGATACGTAGCATACTGTCTCCTATATTTTGAATGTCGCGATGTTGTCCGATAGGTCGTGCATCGACTTGTTGAGTGTTGAGATGATTCCCATAAGCTCGGATGCACTTTTTTTATGGAGCGATGCTATTTGGGAAGCTTCACCCATTTTTTCGCTCAAGCGCGAGATAATATCGGAAGTATCGAGTATTTTTTCTTGTGATTGCACGGAGATGTCTACGCTTTGGCGTACACACTCTTTAGAATCTTCCGCCATACCCATAACCGTCGTCGCATCCGCACTAAGTTCTTTGATAATCTCGGAGTTGTCTTTGAGATCTTGACTGATGTCTTGTACCGATTGGATGACCGTGCCGACGGTAGCGTCTATTTCAGAGAGCCCTTTTTGCGTCCGTTCCGCGAGTTTTCGTACCTCATCCGCCACTACCGCAAAACCTCTCCCGTGTTCACCCGCGCGCGCTGCTTCTATTGCGGCATTGAGGGCTAGAAGATTTGTTTGCTCGGATATTTCTTTGATAATATTGAGCACCTCTTTTATTTGTGCGGCTTGTGAAACAAGTTCGATTACTTTTTCGGATAAGGCGCTCTCTTCTTCACTCGTATCAAGGATTTTTTCTACCATATTTTTGAGCGAAGAGGTCATTTTCGTGAGTGATTCCAAATCACCTTTGATATTTTCTACCGTTTGCTCCGAAAAGTTTTTCGTCTCTTGGAGATTCTTGTTTGCGAGCATAGTGAGGTTTTTTGATTCTTCGATCATCGCCGTTTGTTTGATGGAGTTATCTTCGATTGATGTTGAAATGACGTTTGCTCCATCGGCGATTGTCTTTGATGCTACTACCGCGTTTTGCGAGTGCGACATCGCGTTTTTGACCGATTTGATGATTTGATTGAAACTATTTGCCACCAAAGAAAGCTCGTCCTTGCGTTCCCAACGAATCTCATTTCTAAAATCGAGGGTTTGGGATATTTCGCTTGATTTTGAGCTTATGAGCTTGAGTGATTTGATGATAAATGCCGAAATCCAACTCGTAATAATGATCGTCACGATAGTCGCTACCGCCCCTAAAGCGATGAGAGAATAGACCTTTGCGTGCAACTCTTCGACGGTATTGTTGTAAATCGCCGTAATAGATTTTTGGTTGGATTCTTCAATCTTTTTTAGTCGTTCGTTGATAAAGTTGTGATAATCGGTCCAATCCATCAGGGCAAAAAATAGCTCGTCATAATCTTCGGCTTTGTATATTTCAATAAGGTTTGATTGGATTTTTTTGCTCTCTTCATATTTTTTCGCACTCTCCGAAAAGAGCGTGCGGAGATTCTCATCCGATAAAAAAGTTTCCGAGTTTGATTTTTCAAAGAAAGGGTTGAGATTTTTTTGGTATTCGAGCAGATTCATACGCGCTTCATTGGGCGGGATGGTTTTGGCGAGCACTTTTGAAATATCACCGACGATAGAGGCAAAGAGTGCCGAGTTTTTGAGTATCTCTTTTTGCGGCAAGACGTTGGATTCGTAGATATTTTTTAGAGAAGAGATACCTTTTTGACTGCCGTCAAATCCTATATATCCGATCGCAATCAGAGAAACAATCGTAAAAAGCAATCCGAGTGTGAGCTTTTTGGCTATCGTCATATTCACTCCGTTTTGAGTTTAATGCGAAACGTGCTCCCTTCCGTTGCGTTATTTTGCCACGTAATCGTACCGCCGAATTGGCTTTCGATGATATTTTTTGCTATGAACAGCCCGTTTCCAAAACCTGAACTTACCCCTTTTGAGGTAACGTAAGGATCACATATTCTATCAAAAATATTATTTTCTATACCGATACCGTTATCTTTAAAAAAAAGATCGATACCCTCTTCGCTTTTTTCTGCTTCTATTTCAAGTAATCCCGAAAACGCATTCCCCTTTTTGGCAATCGATTCCGCGGCGTTTTTGATGATATTATAGACACACATTTTAAATTCGCTTTTACTACCGATAATATGGTGCTCGGCATCGGGATAGAGTATTTGAATATTGTGCATATCCAAGGAGTTGAGGCAGAGTTGCGAAGAGATTTTTATTGCCGCTATTATGTCGAATCGCTCTTTTGCCCCTTTGTTGCTTAACATCGAGCCGAACGTATTTATAGTCTCGGACAATTTTAAAGAGTGGGCAAGGATGAGGTCGCACGATTTTTGGATTCTGTCGCTTAGTTTTTTCTCGATTTTGCTCTCTTCGAATGCCGCGTCTACTGCGTCATTGATCCCTTCAGCAGCTAAGCACATAGCGTGGAGCGGGTTTCTCCAATGGTGTGCTATATCTTTCATAATATCGCTTTTTGCATTGAGGATACTATTTTGCAGAGTGAGCAAGCGCTCTTTTTCTAAAAGCTTTTTATTATTAATGAGGGTGATGCATTTATTGATTCCTTTGAGAAGCGCGGTGGGGTCTACCGGTTTGGTGAGGTATTGATCTACGCCCGAGTTTATCGCCTCAAAGAGATTCTCTTCGTCGTTGTATGCGGTGACTAAAATGATAGGGGTGGAGTAGTCTAGCTCTTTGATCCGCTTTGTCATCTCCAGTCCGTCCATTTCGGGCATATTTATATCGGAGATGACGATGTCGATAGCATCTTTATTGGCTATATAGGTTTCCAATCCTATTTTTCCGTTTTCTGCGGTAAAAACCTTTTTTGCACGATTTTTTATAAAATCGTTGAGCTGCATTAAAGCAACTTTGCTATCTTCAACGAGTAAGATTCCTATGTCATTTAGAGAAATGTCCGCAGAAAGAGAATTCATAAAGCACCTCGAATTTCAACCGATTCACATTGCCTATCGATGGATAGCTTATTGTATCAAAGTAGATATATGCGTTTCAAGTTCAGAGAATGATATTTGTTTAAAAGTAAACAAAAAGATTACAAATTGTACAAATAGTTATCTTATAAGAAACTTTATACAATATTTATGCCATGAAATTGCGCAATGTATTGCTCGATACCTTCAAACACTTTTTCGTTTATTTCAATCTTTAGGGCAATGACGTCGACATCAAAAGAGAAATTCTCCATTTTGACCTTGTCTTTTAGGGTCGTCAACGCTCTTTCCGCACCGTAAACGCGCATACGATTTTTTATCGAATCTTCATCGAAAAAGCTATGATCTTTGAGGATATAAGTGCCCCGAATATCAAGTTTTTCTAGGTATCGCAGTACTCTTTGAGCTCTAGAGATTGCACTTACGAAAAGGTATTTCCTTGGCTCTTCGGGAGGCATTACAATGCGTTTAAAATCGACCCCTTCGCGGAGGGTCAAGTGAGATTTTTTATAAAAAAAGCGCGGTAGTCGATATGCGCCCGAAGGGAGGCAAAAGGGGAGTTTGGGCTCATCTTGTGCCCTAAGGAGAATATCGTATTTTTCTATCCCGTGTCTGTATCCGTCATCTAAAAAGACTATTTTTGCGCCGAGTTCTATCGCTTTTTGTATCCCTAGAATTCTATCTTCAGATACGATGATAAGGGACTTGGGGGCAAGACTTGCTAGCATCATCGCTTCATCGCCGCTTTGTTCTACGCCGCATTGCAGATTCCCGTCAATATTTACGATCGCAAGCCCTTTGGATTTTCTGCCATACCCTCGAAGGATGATCGCGCAATCGTCGTATCTTTTTGAAAGTTCGGCTATGAAAGGGGATTTTCCGCTCCCTCCTATCGTGAGATTTCCGACGCTTATTATAGGGACGGGAAACGCGATTTTTTTTTGCAGTAACACGCTTATGGCAGATACGGAGCAGTAAATTAGCGAGAAAGGGAGCAATAAAAAGGCAAGGAGTATACCAAGCGGCGAAGGGGAAAAAAGATACCCTTCTATCAGCTCGGTGAGATTAAACCCTTTTTTGAGCAATTTTTTTGATCGTATCGATGATGTAGTGCACCTCTTCGTTGGTCACTTTTGAGTGAATCGGAAGAGAGAGGATTTGTTGATAGTTTCTAAGGGCAGCCGGAAAGTTATTTACCTTGAGCTGATATTTTGTTTTGTAGTAGCTAAGGAGGTGGAGCGGGATGTAGTTAAGCCCCGTACCGATTCCAAGTTCTGCAAGTTCTTTTGCGAAACTGTCTCTATTTTTATCGATTTTTATGATGTACATCGTGTAGATGTGGTCGTTTTTGACCGAAGGAATCTTCACGTGCGGCGTAGCGTCAAGTCCTTTGTTGTACATCGCGGCGATCTCTTTTCTCCGAGCGATATTGGCATCTCTTCTTTTGAGGTTGGAGAAATAAAACGCGGCATCGATCTCGCTAATATCGTATCTGCATCCAATATCCACGATGTCATAAATATAATCCAAGATACCGCTAGTATCTTGCACTTGAGCATGGAATCGAAGCAGCGATGCTTTTTTCGCCAGTTCGTCGTCGTTTGTGGCGAGTATCCCCCCGTTTGCGGGCATATTTTCTATCTCGGGAAAGAGGCTAAAAATCGCCACGTCGCCGTATGCCGAGCCTAGAGGTTTGTTTTTGTAGGTGCCGCCGCAGCCCGAGGTGACATCTTCTATCAAAAATAAGCCGTATTTCTTTTTGAGCTCGTGTGCTTTTTCTAAGTCGGCAGCCTGTCCTCCTAGATGGGTGAGAATCATCCCGCGAAGTTTTTTCGTATAGCGTGCCTGCAACACCTTTTCGCAAGCGTTCATATCCATATTGTAGCTCTCTTCGTCGATGTCTACGAAGATAGGTTCGGCATCAAAATGTCTGATGACTTCGGGTATCATGGGGTGAGCGTTTACCGAGCAAAGAATCTTATCGCCCCGTTTTATCTCTAAAGCACAGAGGCAGAGATGGAGCGCGGATGTGCCGTTTGTGGTAGAAATGACGTTTTTTACGTTAAGCTCTTTTTTGAAAAAATTTTCAAGTTTCTCTATTCTGCTTACGCCATCATTCCAATAGTTGAGACCCTCTTTGAAATCCTCTTCTTTGATGTCGGGTTGAAAAAGTTGAATATCCCTCATGATAACTCCTTAGATTTATTCTACGTTTTGAAGCATAATGTCCCTCGGATACAAAAAATCGTGACCGATGCTTCTTGATGTGAGTTTTGCGATGACCGTCCCCACTCTTTTAAATTGATTGGCAAATACTTTTGTATAGACGAATTTTACAAGCTCTTCTTTAAATCCCCTCGCCAACAACTCCTCTTTGCTATAACGCTCCTCGATAAGCAAGCGCAACACTTCATCCAGCTCTTTGTAGCTATATCCAAGCTCCGCTTCGTCGCTTTGCCCTTCATACAAATCCGCACTCGGGGGCTTTTTGATAATCGATTCGTTGATTCCCAAATAGGCGGCAAATTCAAATATCTCGCTTTTGTAGAGATCGCCTATCGGGTTAATCGCGCTGGCAAGATCGCCGTGGATCGTGCCGTATCCGAGCATCAATTCGCTTTTGTTGCTCGTCCCGATGACTAGCGCTCCCATACTCGCCGAATAGTCGTACAACACCGCCATACGCATCCGCGCCGAAAAGTTCCCGACCCGAAGCTTTTGGTCGTGATTCTCAAAATATCCCGAGATGAGCGGTGCGATACTCACCGTTGCATTTGGGATGTCAAATTTTTCACACAGCGCTTTTGCATCTTCTACGCTCGCACTCGAAGAAAACTGCGAGGGGAGCATAAGTGCTAGCATATCGCTACCGAAAGCTTTTTTACAAAGTACTGCCACAACTGCGGAATCGATACCTCCGCTCAAACCTAAGACACATTTTTTAAGTCCCGTCTTTAAAACTTCGTTTCTTAAAAAATTGATGAGGTACTCTTCTATCAGTTTGTAGTTCTTTGTCATCCTAAAACCTTATGAAAACTTGATAAAACTAGAGTAAGTATACACATTTTTAAATTATTATAAAAGAAGTTTTTAAGAAGAATAGAGAAAAATTTACATTTTATGAGAATTTTATACCAATAATAAAATTCACCTTTATCGATTTTTTGAGAAGTATTTGATAGCCTCTTTTTTACACCAGCGGGTATACAGACGGCGCAACGCGAGAGAATCGGGAATCTCCCTTTGATATAAAATATAATCGCTAAGCGTTTTAGCTACAAGGGGAGCATAGACAAATCCTCTCGCCCCTAAAGCGTTAATGATATAGCAGTTTTCTATCTCGCATAAAGCAAAACTACGCGGAAAAAACCCGTGGATAGAGGTAGGAAAAGCGCGTGTGGTCACTTCAAAGTCGATAAGTTTGCCGCAAACGGGGAGGTAGTCTACCGCACTAGAGCGTATGCCGCTATATACCTCAAGAACTTGCGGATTTTTGAGGTCATAGAGGGAGAGCGCTTTTTCAAGTAAGATTCTCGTGTCGCTCTCGTCGGTGGAGGGATCAAGTCTGTTTCTTACCTTTGTCGCCCCTATGGCAAAGCTCTTTACGTCATTTCTTACGCATGAGATTCCGATACCTTTGTGGATATTGCAAGGGGGCGGATTCTCCGCGCGTATTTCGATACGCTGTCCCCAAATAGGACGCGCCCGAAAGTAGGGAGTCGGAATCAGTGTAGATTCGTAGCCTTGGGCAAAGATGAGATTCTTTGCTCGTATCCCCGAAACCACAAAGTCTTCTCCGTTTTTTTCGATTGTTTGGACTTTGATTCCGAGATAAAGGTTACACGAGCGAGTAAAAAACTCTAATGTTTTTTTCGTGTCAAGAATCGCTCCGTTTTCAAAAAAATATCCTCCGAATCCATCATCCTTTACAGAAGGATATTTTTGGCTCGGATGCTCTAAAAACGTAAAGGGAAACTCTAGGGTAGAATCATATTTTTTTGCACTCGCAAATTCTTCGGAATCTTCTAAGATTCTAAGCACCCCTTGTTTATTAAGGGCATTCGGAACGTTTTTTTCGTAAAAATCGAGGGCAAAAAGTAAAGCGGTGTTGACGGTGGTGCGTACAGGATTTGCACTCCCTAGCATCGGTGAGAGAAACGCTCCCGCCGCGCCGCTCGCTCCGTCAAAGAGATTCTCTTTGGCATCGATGATCGCGACGCTTTTTCCCTCGCGGGCTAAAAAGTAGCCGCTCGCACACCCGCTGACTCCCGCACCGATGATGAGATAATCGTACGTCTTCAAATAGGAATCTACGCCGTTATCTCTTTGAGCTCGGCGATACGGAGAAATGCTTTGTAGATAGCGGCGATGAGATTCTTCCGATTTTCTCGTACCGCCTCATTTTCGCAGTTGACCAAGACGTTGTCGAAAAACTTGTCGAGTTCGTTTTTGAGGGCGAAAAGCTCTTTGAGCGTCGTTTCGTATTGCTCGTTTTCTAGCGCTATTTTACTAAAGGAAGTATAGAGTGCCTCTTCAAAACCGCTCTCAAAAAAGGTCGAATCTACCGGCAGCGCTTTTGAAATATCGACATCTTTGGTGATATTCGCCACCCTTTTAAAGGTCGCGAATAACGGCGCATTATCGATGTTTGCGAGTGTATTTTTGAGTGCGTGGATTTTTTTGTAGCATTTCGTGATGTCGGTTTCACCGCTATTGATGACTGCTTTGATGATGGAGGGGTTGCATTCGATGAGCGAGTAGAGACGCTCGTAGAAAAACTGCGCGATTGTGCTTTTATCGACTTTCGCATAATGTGATGCGAATGCTTCCGTGAGGCTTGCGATGTCAAAAGGCAAATCATACGCGAGGACTATCCTGATGATGCCGAGTGCAGAGCGTCGCAGGGCAAACGGATCTTTTGAGCCGCTTGGAATCTTATCGATACTAAAGAGGGCGAAGATATTATCGAGTCGCAGCGCTAAAGCCAAAACGGCGCTAAAGAGGTTACTCGGAAGCTCGCTCTCTTCCCCTTTCGGGAGGTATTGTTCTTTGAGTGCGATGGCGATGGATGGGTGCTCGTTGAACGCTTGTGCAAAGTAGTATCCCATAATCCCTTGCAGCTCCGTAAACTCATAAACGCTCTCACTCATCAAATCGCCCTTGGCAAGTTCGCACGCTCTGCTTAAAAGACTTTTGAGCGTCCCTTCGTCAAGCTTGGATTCTTCGAGGAGATTCTTTTTATACCGCGCAAACAGCTCCAACGCTATCGATTCTTCACGCTTCGCTTTTTGCGCGAGACTTCCTAGTCCTTCGGCAAAAGTGACGTTTTCAAGCGCTTCGAGGCGGAAGCCGTTTTTGATGTCGTTCTCATAGAAAAAGAGAGCATCGGAGAGGCGTGCGCGGAGCACTTTTTCATTCCCTTTTATCACTTGGGTGAAGTCTTGGGCGAGTGCGTTTGAGACGACGACGAAGTTGTTTGCGAGGGTTTCTCCTCTCCATACGCCGAAATATCTTTGGTGCTCTTTCATCGAGGTGATGATCATCTCCGGCGGCACGCTTAAGAATCGCGCTTCAAAACTTCCTAAAAGCGGAGTGGGATACTCGGTGATGGCGACTACTTCGTCTAAGAGTTCGGAATCGAGTTCGATCTTGATACCGTTTTTAGATTCTAAATCTTTAAAGTGCTCTAATATCCTTGCCTCCCGTTCTTTCGGGTCGATTAGGACAAAGCCGTTTTTGAGCGTTTCAAAATAGTGTGCGACGGAATCTACCTTTATCGCGTCATCGCTATGGCTTCTATTCGCGTAAGTGAAATCACTAGAGCGAATACCGTAAAGCTCAAAAGATAAAAATTCATTGTTTAAATTCGCGATACACCATCGCACGGGTCGGATAAACTCCTCTTTGAGCGCGCCCCAACGCATTGTTTTTCCGAAGTTGAGCGAAGCGAGGAAGTTTTTGACTAGCTCTGGGACGAGCTCTTTTGTAGCTTTCCCTTGGGCGGTGTTTTGAAAATAGAGCACCTCTTTGCCGTTTTTCTCGCTTTTTCCGAGTTGTGCTACGTCTACGCCGCATTTTTTAGCAAATCCTAGCGCGGCGGGAGTGGGGAGGGAATCTTTGAACGCCGATTCTAAGGGCGGTCCGAAAAGTTCGGTGATTACGTCGTCTTGGTTGATAGCAAAAGAACTAGAAGAGATGACCAAACGGCGCGGCGTGTAGTAGAGGGCAAAATCACCTATCGCGATATGAAGCTCTTTTGCGCAAGCGCTGAATTTTTCTTTGATGTTTGGTAGCTCTTTTAAAAACGGAATCGCAGGAAGCTCCTCAATCCCTATTTCAAGTAAAAACGTCGTAACCATTGCAATCCCTAAATTTTTTTTGCGATTCTACCAAAACGGGGCTAAAAATGGTCAAATCGCAATAAGTCGGATAGCCTCCTTGCATTTGGAGCATCGAAACGATTTTTTTCCGGATTGGATGGTTTCGTGTACTTCGGGGGAGATCTTATGTATCTTGCCCGAGCAACCGCATTCATAGAGGTACTCTTCGCTCTTTGGTTTTGCAAACTCCTCTTCGACCTCGGCGCTAAGTTTTACTGCGGCTTTTACTCTGTACTCTTCGATAAGCATATCATCGTGGAGGATGTGTCCTAGCAGCCAGTCGTGAGCGACGATTTTGAGCTTTTCTTGCATATCGTGTACGTTTTTGATGGTCTTGATGGCTTGCGCTAGCTCTTCTACGATAGTTTTATGGAGTACTTTGTGTTTTTCTAGTCCGGGATAGCCGATCTCTTGCATATACGATTCCTCATCGGCAAAATGGACTTTTATATAATTAAAAAATTCAGCAAGGATTACTTTAATTTCGACGGGGTTGATTCCCTTGCCTTTGAGACCGAGCATATAGGCTTTTTGCGCGAGTTGGAAGAGCTTTTTGTGCTGGAGGTCTATTTTGTTATTGTGTATGCTAAATCTATCTTCCCACTTGGGTAACATTCTCTTTCCTTAATATAATATTAGTAAAAATCCACATCTAATTTATTAAATAATATCATATTAACGGTAAAAATACGAATGAAAAATAGAAAAGGGTCATATAATAGACGGAAGAACCCGTCTATTATTTTCCGAAGCAAGCATCAAGGTGCTTGTCGTCGAGTTTTTTCGTGAAGCTAGAGACGATAAAAGCCGTAAGAAGCGAGATAGGGAGAGCAATAATAAGGGCGTCGACAAAGATGATGTCGCCGCTTAGGAGCGAATCTTTACCAAAAAGCATTTTCGCTATTCCCAAACTTTTCGCCTCTTTGAAATGGACGAATAGTAGCCAAAACATCGAAACGAAAAAGCCCACTACCATAGAGCTTAGCGCTCCTGCTTTCGTCATCCCTCTCCAAAAGAGCGCTCCGAAATAGGTCGGCAAAAATATAGAGGCACAGAGGGCGAAAAATATCGCCGTGCTTCGGGCGATGATGGCGGGTTCTTTGTCAAATGCATAGGAGAGCCATACTGCAAGCGAGATCATTACGATGACCCCGATTCTCGTCACTAAAACGGAGTTGTACGCCCCTTTTTTGAAAAAGCGCTCCGCGATGTCTCTCCCTATCGCCGTTCCCATCGTGTGAAATTGGCTAGAGAGGGTGCTCATCGCCGCAGAGATGAGGGCAAATAAAAAGACGAAGCTAAACCATTTCGGTAGTGCGGAGTTGATGTAGTGAGGGATAACTTTTTCGATTCCTCCCGCGGATTGGAGAGCATTTTTCCCTTCGTTGGTGTAAAACCACGCATTGCTTAGTGCTCCTACGAGAAAAATGATCCCCGTCATCGCTATGATGAAAATCCCGCCGATGAGTACCGCGCGATTGAGTTCTTGTTTGCTTTTTACCGTCATAAATCGGACGACGAGTTGCGGCTGTGCCAAAACCCCGATACCCACACCTAGGGTGATGGTGGTGATGAGGAATAGCCACCCTTTGGAGAGAAAATCAGGCATCGCATTCCACCCGTGGAATCCCCAAAGCATAGAGACCTTCATCAAAAAGTCGGGAGAATTGGGAGTGAGTTCTTTGATGCTAGCTTCAGCCAAAGGTGCCGCAGTCGCGGTCCATGTCGCATCGAGTTTGCTAAACGCTTCGCCCATACCGCCTAGAGAGTTTAGCGTATAAAAAAGGAGTATCGCCATCGCGACAAACATTATCGAGCCTTGGAGTGCATCTGTGTACATTACCCCCTTGAGACCGCCTGCTAGGACGTATGCGGTGATGATGAGGGAAAACGCAAAAAGGGCGATGTGGTAGTCGAGGGCAAAATATTCTGCGATAAAATGTGTCCCGCCGATAAGTACCGCCGCGGCATACAGCGGCATAAAACAGATGATGATAAGACCGCCGATGATTTGGATGCTTTTAGAATCAAAACGCTTCCCGAGAAGTTCGGGGAATGTATGGGCATTGAGTCGGTATCCCATTTTTCGAGTCGGATTCCCCAAAAAGACGAATGCGATAAAGATTCCCACAAAGATATTGAAAAACGTCAGCCAAAGGAGTGAATTGCCCAGCCATGCCGCCACGCCGCCAAAACCCACTATCGCACTCGTAGATATAAACGTCGCTCCGTAGCTAAGCGCCATCACGAACGGATGGGTGTCACGCCCTGCCAAAAGGTAGTCGGTGGTGTTGTGGGTTTTTTTGTAGCCGTAATAACCTAAGTAGCCGATAACAGCCAAATAGAGTATGATGATAATATTTTCTAACGCGCCCATTCCGTCCCCTTATAAATCGTTGTTGATCGCATCTTCGTCATGCGCCCAATGTCTTTGCGAGTTGCTCATCGTCTCGCCGTCTTTGTTCCATTTGAGATAGCCGTATACTACGCAGAGTACCGTGCTTAGTATCATGAGCCAAAAAGCAAGCCCTACGCCGAAATCGAAATTTTCCATAGCAAACCTTTACGTTTTTGTAATTGTTCAGTCGCATTGATTGTAGCAGAGGAAAACAAAAACTTAAAACTTAAATAGATTCGGTGTTTACCAATTCCAAATTATTTTCCGAGAGAATCAAAAGCGCCTTTTCTATCTCGGCATCATCCACCTTGAAGATAAACACCCCCTCACTCCCCTCATGAAAAATATAGGTGTAGCGTATATCGATACTAGCGGCATTAAGCGCTTTTACTACGGCATCAAAACTTCCGATTTTATCCTCGATTCGCACGCCGAAAACAGTGCTTAGTTTAGAGCTGATTCCTTCATGGGAGAGCGATTCTTTGGCTTTTTGCGGGTCGTCGACTATAAGACGGAGAATCCCGAAATCCTTGGAATCGTTCAGTATTATAGACTTGATAGAGATGCCGTTCTCTTTGAGGATGCCCGTGACGACGGAGAGTTCCCCCTTTTGGTTTTCGATAAAAACGGAGAGCTGCGGTATGAAATATTTTTGCATCATAGATTCCTTTAGATGTTTCTTTTGTCTACTACTCGCACCGCTTTGCCCATACTTCGCTCTATGGTGCGGGGTTCGACGAGTTTGACGTTGGCATTGATGTAGAGATTGTTTAAAAGCTCTTTTTCGATTTTTGATTTGAGGCTTTCCATCTCTCCGACGCTATCGCTTAAGAGATTCTCATCCGCTTCTATCATTATCTCTAGTTTGTCGAGGTGCCCTTTTTTGTCGGCGATGATGACGTAGTTTAGGGTGATTCCTTCGATCTTGCTGATGACGTGTTCGACTTGGCTTGGGAATACGTTGACACCGTTTACAATGAGCATATCATCACTCCTCCCGCTCACCGTCTCCATCCGCACCGTCGTCCGTCCACAGCGGCACGGCTCGATGTGGAGGCGAGTGATGTCGCCCGTGCGATAGCGGATGATAGGGAGAGCCTGCTTGGTGAGGCTAGTGAGGACGAGTTCGCCCGATTCGCCGTACGGGAGGACTTCGAGGGTTTTTGGGTCGATGATCTCGGGGTAGAAGTGATCTTCGTTGATATGGAGTCCACAGCCGTATTCGCAGCTGCACGATACTCCCGGACCGATAATCTCACTTAGTCCGTAGACTTCAAAGTATTTGATATTCCACGCATCCGCGACTGCTTGCTGCATCCCTTGGCTTGTCGGCTCCGCTCCGAAGATTCCGCATTTGAGTTTGAAATCTTTTCTCGGGTCAAGCCCTTCGGCTTTGGCGACTTCGCTTAGATGGAGGGCGAAAGAGGGGGTAGAGGCTAGCACTGTCGCTCCGAAATCACGCATCAGCATAATCTGCCGCGAGGTAAATCCCCCGCCTGATGGGACTATCGCCGCGCCGACATTCAAGACCGCATCATGGAATCCAAGTCCGCCGGTAAAAAGACCGTATCCATACGCATTATGCACCACGTCTTTTGCGGTGACGCCCGCTTTGGTGTAGGCACGCGCCATCACTTCGTTCCACACGTCGAGGTCGTGTTGCGTATAGCCCACGACGGTGGGTTTGCCCGTAGTGCCGCTGGAGCTATGGATACGCACTATTTGATCCATATCGACGGTGAAAAGCCCAAAGGGGTAGTTGTCCCGCAGATCTTGTTTCTTGGTGAAGGGGAGATTTTTCATATCATCCAAGCTCTTTATCTGCGAAGGGAGTATCCCTAGTGCGTCAAACTTCTCTTTGTAAAAGGGCACAAGGGAGTAGACCCGCCGCAATGTCTCTTGGAGTCTTGCGTATTGGAGTTTTTGCAGTTCGTCCCTGCGGAGCGATTCGTCGGTGTTGAATATCATCTAGCGTGTACCTCCATAGTTTTTTCCTAGCATAAAGACCTCGATGTTTGCATCGGCGACTTTTTTATTTATCATACGTAGCCCCTCCTTGAGGGTCTCCTCATCAAACGGGAATCCCTCACAGGTGCTAGCAAGACCTACCATAAAGACATTCAGCGCTTGGACGGAGAAAAGCCCTTTTTGTGCGAGCGCAAAGGCATCGACCCGTATGCTCTTACAGGTAAGCTGCGGCAGGGCTTCGTCGCAGTTTACGACTAATGTGCCCCCCTCTTTGAGGTATTGCAGTGTCCGCAATCCTTCGTTTTGCTCTAATGCGAGAATCATATCGGCTTGGTTCTCGTCGATCACGGGGGAGTAGAAGTCGCCGATCTTGATAAAACAACTGACACTCCCGCCCCGCTGGCTCATACCGTGATTTTCCGTACCGAGATATTTTAGCTTTTTCAATCCCGCACAGATGCTTAGGAGCTTCACTACAAAAACCGCTCCTTGCCCGCCAAAACCGCTTACTACTAATTGAAATCGTGTATTTTTGCCCATTACTGCCCCCTTTTTGTATCAAGCACAAAAGCATCAGTAGGGCATAGTCCACTGATACACGCACCGCACCCCGCGCATAAAAACGGATCAATATGTACTCGTCCGTCCTCGCCGTAGTGCATCGGCGGGCATTTGTAATCGGTTGTACAAATATCGCAAGCGACACATTTATCGGGTTCGGTTGTTGCAAAGAGATTTGGCAAGCGTTCTTTGGAGACGTCTTTATCAAGCACGCAAAACTCTCGTGCGACGACTACTAGCGGTGATGTGCAGTTCTCAAAACGTTTTTTGACCTCTTTGAAGAATCCGAGGGTTTTTTTGATGTCGGGTTCGTAGATGTACTCCATACACTCCGCGCCGCACCCCTCTACGATGCGCTTGATGTCTACTTTCGGATTGGATTCGGGGGTGATTTGGCGTCCGGTCATTGCGGTGACGGAGTTATCCAAGATGACGAGGATGAAGCGGTGATTCTGATACACGGCATTGATGAGCGGAGGAATCCCGCCGTGGATAAACGTACTATCGCCGATGGTCGCGACGACGGTTTTTTCGGTATCGCTTAATGACACGCCGCTAGCTACGCTCACACTCCCGCCCATACAAAGTACGGTGTCTATCGCCCCTTGATTGATCCCTAGCGTATAGCAGCCGATGTCGCTCGGGTAGACGCTGTTTTTTTTGCGAAAGGTTTTGGTGATGGCGTAATAAATGTCTCTATGCGGACAACCGGGGCAGAGATTCGGAGGACGTTTGGCGAGAGTGCCTTCGTATTTTTTACCCGAATAGATATTCTCTCCCGTGTAGATTCCTATCTTTGTACAGGCTTGAAGGACGCGCTCTTTTGTCATTTCGTCTATTTCGTGCACACTCCCGTCTAGCTTGCCGTGCAGCCCGTCAAAATGTATCTGCTCTTCGATGCAAGGCATAGTTTCTTCAAGGACGAGGACTTTTGCATAGTTTTTACAGAGTTGCTTTATCTTTTCACTCGGGAGCGGGTAGGGCATATCTATTTTCAAGACTTCGGCATCAAGCCCTAGTTCTCCGATAGCCTCCATCGCATAGACATATCCCATCCCACCGGCGATGATAAGCGTATGAGCGTTTTTGAGTTGTTTGGCTTTGGGGGCGATGAAGCGCTCCCAGTTGAGCTCTTTTATTGCTTCTATTCGCGTTAATTGCTCTTGTGCTTGGGCGTATCTGCCGTCTCTAGGGACTGCCGCCCATCGTTTGATGTCGCGGACAAATTCCCCGTTTTTGCGATTTTGCACAAATCCGTCGTCCTCTATCTCACAAATCTCTCTACTATGGCTCACCCGCATCACGCTTCGTAGCATCACCGGAGTTTCTAGCTCTTCGCTTAATGCGACTCCTAACTTAGTAAACGTATACGCTTCATTAGGCGAGCTAGGGTCAAGGACGGGGATGCGCGCGAGTTTGGCATACATCCTAGAATCTTGCTCCGTTTGCGAGGAGTAGAATCCGGGATCATCGGCGACGATGAGTAAAAATCCCCCTTTGTTTCCTATATACGCCGCACTAAAGAGGGCATCACTTGCGACGTTTAGCCCCACTTGCTTCATAGTCGCCGCCGCTCTTTTGCGCGAAATCGCCGCGGCATACGCTACCTCAAACCCCACCTTCTCATTCACCGCCCACTCGGCATACGCATCGGTATTTTTACTTTTATTTATCCCTTGGAAGCTTTTGAGTATCTCGCTGGAGGGTGTACCGGGATACCCCGAGACTACATCTACCCCCGCATCGTACAATCCCCAAGCTATAGCTTCGTTGCCCATTAGAATCTTTTCCATTTACACCCTTCTTGATTGGTCAAAAACGATTATACTTTTGGGTGAATTAAATTCAAATTACATTATTGTTACGGTTTGGTAAAATATTTTTTCCGATTCATTTCAACGGTTTTAGAATCTACGATAAAGCGAGAAGAGCGATGATATTAGAAGAAGATATAAGTTTTTTAAAACACATAGGCGGTGTCATCATCGATATGAACGAAGGATATTGCGAGCTAGGGTTTGATGTGCAGGAGATGCACAAACAGCACCTTGGAATCGTACACGGCGGGGCGATAGCTACTTTAGCGGATAATGCGGGGTGGTATGCGGTGATGTCGCTTTTGGGCGAGATGCAGACGTGCGTCACGATAGAGATGAAAGTAAACTATCTCAAACCCGCAAGCGGGGAGAATCTACTCGCGCAGGCAAAAGTGATAAATCGGACAAAAAAGACCGCGTTTAGCGTGATTGAGATATTTTCAAAAGACATTTTAGTCGCCTATGCGAGTGCGACGTATATGATAATAAGCGAATCCAAGGAGAAGAATGTTTGAGTTTGTAAGTATCTTCATAGTCGGATTCTTAGCCGTCCTTACCCCCGGACCCGATGTATTGCTCATCTCGCGAAGCGCGCTTTATTACGGTGCGAAAAGGGCGCTTTTGGTGCAGGCAGGGATAAGTAGCGGTCATATTATTTATCTAGCGGTGGTCTATTTCGGGTTGGCGATGTTTTTTGAGATTGCAAGCGTGCGATTTCTCCTCAATCTTGGCGGCGGTATCTATCTTTTGTACCTAAGTATCCTCCTATTTCGAGCAAAAGATGCGGAGGTGGCGATAGGACACAAGATAAAAAAAGTGGGATTCTTCGACGGTCTTATCGTCAATCTCTCCAACCCCAAAGCGATTCTCTTTTTTATGGTAGTGCTTACCCCTTTTTTAGAGGGTGAAAAATTACTTCTACAGATAATCGTTTTATTCGTGGGAATGCTTTTGGCTTTTTTACTGGTGATTTATGCGATAGTGTATTTTAAAAGCCGTTTTGAAAGTAGCGGTAAAAAGATGGTAAAATACCTAGACATCGGAGTGAGCGCCTTGTTTTTCGTGTTTTCGCTCATAATGTTTTTTAATTGTTTTGAGATCCTTTCGGAGGTAGTGTGAAGAGGTTTTTATTTTTAATTGTGTTTCTTGCGAGTACATTATTGGGCTATGAAAAAATTGAATTGCAAAACAGATGCGTGGCATTTGAGGATTTTAGCGAATCACAAAAAAACGTGATATTGCAAGCCTATCTTGCGGGGCTTAGATACGGATTTGGATTTACCCTAGCGGCGATCGCTTGGCAAGAATCGTGCGCGGGCGAGTATCGGGTCAATTTCCAAGATCCGAGCGCGGGGCTTTTTCACGCCTACATTCCCTCTGTTTTCAAACGCCATCCCGAACTCAAAGAGAACGGTTTTACCCATAATATGGTAGGACACAGACTTGTGACCGATGATGATTTTGCGGTGCAAATAGCGATAGAAGAGTTACTTTTTTGGAACAAAGTACATGAGGGGAACTGGAAAAATATCGTCAAATCCTACAATCGAGGATACAGCTGGCAGACGAGCAAAAGGGCAGATGCGAGTGCTACGGAATACTACGAAAACGTCGCACAAAAGGTACGTGAGATAAAACAATATATCGTCGATATGCGAATCGAGCAATCTTTAGAGCGCGGTCTTAGTCTCCCGATATATGAGCAGAGAAAAGAGAGCAAGGGGCTAGTCTTATCAAACAGATAGCCGTATTTATCTTCCTTGTTATCGAGGCGTTTGCCGCATATCCCGGCGGAATCTATAAAGTCCCCCTTGAAAGAGCGGAGCAAAGGGTCGTTTATGAAGGAAAGATTGCTCCGGTAATCACGGAATCTAAACAACTTTACGCACTCCTTCCTATCTCTTTGGATGCACCCCTCGGAGAATCAGCCTATTTTATCGATGACGTACAACAGAGCTTCTCTATCGAAGACAAACAATACAGAGAGCAGCACATCACTTTAAAAGATAACAAAAGAGTGGAGTTGAGCGCGGAAGATTTGGCGCGGTATGAGAGAGAGAAGGTGGAGATACAAGGATTTTTGAATACATATACGCGCGCAAAACCTCTTGCGTTAAACCTCTTAAAACCTACATCGGGGAGATATTCGAGCGAATTTGGACTGAAACGCTTTTTTAACGAACAACCAAGATCGCCCCACAGCGGCATAGACATTGCCGCAAAAGAAGGAAGCGCGATAAAGAGCGCGATGGCGGGAAAGGTGATAGGAATCGGAGATTATTTTTTTAACGGTAAAAGCGTCTTTATCGACCATGGACAAGGGATAATCACGATGTATTGCCATATGAGCGAGATAGCAGTCACAGTAGGACAAACCCTTAAAAAAGGTGAGGTTATCGGGAAGGTCGGAGCGACGGGGAGGGCAACGGGTGCACACCTCCATTTTGGCTTGAACATCTCCGGAAAATGGATTGACCCGCAACTTTTTATTACTACTTCTTAATAAAAATAAGGTTTTTAGAAGTGCCCTATAGTATAATTATTCCTTGACTTATCTCTACCAAGGACAATTTTGAGCGAAGTAACGAAAAAAAAACCTTTTGAAGAGTTGCGCGTACTTTACGTCGAGGATGAGGAGTTCGTTAGAGATACTATGGAGGGGGTGCTCAAAAGATCCATTGGGCACGTCACGATAAAAAGCAACGGTGAGGAGGCGTGGGAAGCCTTTGCCGAAGCACCTTTTGATGCGATAATAACCGATGTCAATATGCCCTATATGGATGGATTGGAGCTTGCACAAAAAGTAAAAGAAAAAAGTCCTTCAACCCCCATAATCATCACCACCGCATACAGCGACACCGACCATCTTATAGATGCCATAAACGTAGGGATAGATTTTTTTCTCACAAAACCGGTTTCGCTGGACAAACTCAAAAAGATACTCGAAAAAATCCAAACACAGCTTGAGGCAAAAAACCAAGTAGAAAAAACAAACAAACTCCTCAATGAATATAAAAAAGCGGTCGATGCGAGTGCGATTCTGACTATATCGGATTTGGAAGGAAATATCACCTACGCCAACGACAAAGTGTGTGAAATATCGGGGTATGCCAAAGAGGAGTTATTGGGACAACCTCATAGTATTTTTCGCCATCCCGATATGAGCGGTGCGGTATTTCAAGATTTGTGGGAGACGATACTCGCAAAGAAGATTTGGAAAGGAATCATCAAAAATAAGAGGAAGAGCGGAATACCCTATTATGTAGATTCTACAATCGTTCCCGTGCTTGATGCGAGTGAAAATATTACCCAATTTTTAGGCATCAGATACGATGTTACCGATCTTATAGAAAAAGAGATGGCGCTCCAAGAGGCGGTAAAAAAAGCGCAAGCCGCAGATAAAGCGAAGTCCGAGTTTTTAGCCAATATGAGTCATGAGATACGGACACCTATGAATGGAATCATAGGATTTTTGGATATTTTGCGCGGGACTAACCCAAGCGAAAAACAGCTCGAATACATCGACATCGTAAAGACAAGCTCAAATCATCTTTTAGAGATCATCAACGACATCCTTGACATCTCTAAAATCGAGAGCGGGAAGCTTGCTCTAGAATTACTCCCCGTTGATATTTGCTCCGAGATAAAGGGCAGCGCGATTTTATATCAAGGGAGAGCAAACGAGAAAAACATAACCCTTCGTTACGATATTGACGAAAATATCACCAAAATATTGCTCGCGGATGCCGTACGATTGCGACAGGTTTTCTCGAATCTCATAAGTAATGCCGTGAAGTTCACCGAAAGCGGCGATGTCTCCATTAGTGTCCGTAAAATCGCTTCGGATGCCGCAAGCGAGACGATTCTTTTTAGGGTAGAGGATAGCGGGATAGGGATTCCCAAAGATAAATTGCACGTGATTTTTTCTCCGTTTGAGCAGGCGGACGCAAGCGTGACTAGAAAATACGGCGGCACGGGACTGGGACTTGCTATTTGTAAACGCCTCGTAGAGATGATGGGTGGAGAATTATCGGCAGAGAGCGAGATGGGCAAAGGGAGCAAGTTTAGTTTTGAATTGACATTTAAAAAAGGGGACGGGGTATCTCATCAAACGGGAAGAGAAGAGAGAGGGGTGAGTCAAGACGTTCGCTTTGATGCAAAGATCTTGGTCGCAGAGGATAATAAAATAAATCAAAAACTCATCAAGATAATGCTTGAGCACCTCGGAGTAAAGTGCGTATTGGCGGAAGACGGCAAAGAGGCTTTTGAGGCGCTCTGCAAAGAGGCGTTTGATTTGATTTTGATGGATGTGAATATGCCCGTGCTCGATGGTATAAGTGCAACCAAAATGATAAAATCATATGAAAAAGAGCATGCAAGACGCAGCGTCCCAATCATCGCATTGACGGCAAACGCATTATCGGGAGACAGGGAAAAATTCTTAAACGAGGGGATGGATGGATATTTACCCAAGCCTATCGACAAAGATATGTTGGTAAGAATCCTAGATGAATTTCTCGGTGAGAAAAAAACTATCGCTAAAGAGCTTTCGAGAGAGCGGGTAGAGAACTCGCTAGAGGCGTTGCTAAGCGTGCTCAATGAAGAGCTAGGTTTGGACGCGAGTATGTCAAAAGAGCTTTTGGGAGAGTTTTTTACCGACATCGATAAAGAGCTACGAGAGCTAGAAGAGGCGATACTTGCTAGAGAGAGCGAGAGAATTGCGTCGATTGCCCATTCTATCAAAGGGGCTTCGCTCAATCTCCGCCTCTCGTCCGTCGGTTGTATAGCAAAAGAGATCGAGGAGAAGGCGAGAGAGGGTATGTGTGATGTCTGCGACACCCTTTTTAGTACGCTTATAGAGGCAATAAACGAGTATAAACTAGAGTTGATAGAGAGAGGAGAAGAGAATGGTTAAAGCGCTGATAGCCGATGATAGTAATATAATGAGAAAAATTATCAAGACCAATTTACTAAAAGCAAACGTAAAAAATTGCAAAGAGGCGAAAGACGGCAGGGAAGCGCTTTCGGCGCTATTGCATGATTCATTGATAAATCTACTTTTTCTAGACATCGATATGCCCGAAATGAACGGCAAGGAATTACTCGTCGCACTCAAAGAAAAAAAACGTCTCGCAGCACTTGATGTGGTCGTCATCTCTGCGGAATTATCGGACGCATTAAAAGAGGAGCTAGGAGGTTTTAATATCAAAATATTTATACCTAAACCCTTTGATATAAAAGCCTTCGAAGAAAACGTGGTTCCGCTCATCGAGACCATAAGAACTTCTGCGATGGAATCAAGCGAGCGGATAAGCACGGAGGAGATCAAAAAATTATTTAGCACCCCTCCGAAATACTCTTTTTCCGGTGATAACCTTATCCTAGAATTTGTCGATAAAAAAATCGCAATAGATATGGACATCGCTCTCAAAACGGGAGTGATGACCCTAAGCTAAGCCTTGCCCTCTGCTTTTAATCGCTTTATAGAGATTTTTTAGCGCCTCTTTGGCATTTGAGCCGAAAGAGCGATATAAGTTGTGGTTGTCGTACGCTTCTAGCGAAATCATCGAGTTGGATTCTACCTTGTAGAGGCGTTTGATTCCCATCCTGAAAAGTTTTTTGTCTTTAAGCATTTTGACCAACATAAAAAACTCCTTTTATTGTGAATAGTAATATTTTATTACTATTATACATATAATATCGACAATGTCAAGGATTTATGAAACATTTTCCGTTCCGTATCCATTTTTTTGTGGTAAAATAAATTACGCTTAAAAGGAGCAAGATGACGTTTACAGAATTTAAAAAACGGCTTATTGATGCCGATTTGACCCTTCCTAAGTTTGCAAAGCTCATAAAAGTGAGCGAAAAAAATCTCCAAAGCTATAAGAAAAAAGATGAGATTCCAAACCCAATCGCCGTGATAATCGAGTGTTTCGCCGCTATGCAGGAAAAAGGGATGGACTACGTCGAACTTATCGAAAATCTCGACATCAGGCAAAGAAGCAAGGATGGCGGATTTTGTAAAAAAGTGAAGAAAAAAGAGGAGAAAAAGAAAAAAGAGGGGAGGGAGAAGGTTTTAGATTCTGACCCCGCTTAAAAAATTATTCTCCACCTTCTCGATAACTATCCCGCGATCTTTGAGCGACTTTGCCATATTCTTGCACGCTCTAAGTACCATTACTTTTTCACAATCGTGAAGTATCTCGCCTAGGACGTTATGTTCTTCGGCATGGGCACGCTCTTCTTCCTCGCAAGCAAAATCGTGATTATGCTCCATACACCCCTCTTCGGCATCCAAGTTTACCCTTGGATTATCACGAAACTCTACGAATTTAAATGTCTTAAACATCCCGTTTCCGCTAAGCTCAAATATCGCGAAATAGGGAGCGTGCCCCGCATTTTTAAAAAGTATTAGATTCTTGTCTTTTACCGGAACTCCGATTCTCATAAATAACTCCTATAAAGTGTGCAAATTTGTATTTGAAATTGTATCAAAATTCATCAAAAAGACCGAGTGTTTGCTCTTTTTTCTCTTTTTTGTGAGGCTTGCCGAAGTTGGCGAGGACGAAGTCGTATTTACCGTTCTCTAAAATATGCTCGTCAAATTTTTTGAGTAGCCACACTTCGCCATCAAAGCTTAGCTGTTCGCCGTACTTTTCATTGGCTACGATGAGGGTTTTTGCCCATTTGGCGTGGAGTTTGAGATAGAGGTACATTTTTTCAAAAAGCTCAATATCCTCTTCAAATAAGACACACGTGCCGTTTTGGTCCTTGGCGATATGTCCGCTGTTATCGTAAAAAAGGGGTTCTAAATATTTTAAGAATCCGAGTTTCGTGATGTCTAATTCGATCTCTAGCGCCTTTAAATACAGGAGGGAGCTTTGGAGTTCTTTGATGAAAATCGACTGAAAAGGGATTGATTTGTGGATAAAACCTTTATAAAAAATAGTGATAGAGAGGATGTTTTGCGAGATTACGTGAAACGATTCCAAGCTTCTGGCCTTCTCTATTTTCTGCGCGTCTAGGATTTCAGCGAGTTCATCGTTTTGGGTGACGATAATCGTGTTTTCGTCTAGTTCGCTTAGCTCCTTGAGGCTAAGCAAGGGATTTTCCACAAAGAGAAGCTCTTTGTGTCCAAGGGAGAGTTTCTTGATAATTTCAAACTCTATTTTGTCACACGTAAGTGCTTTGACTCGCTTTTTTATGTGGAGGTAGCGGAGGAGTTTGAGAGCGGCTCTCTCCACGCTTGGGACTTTAATGAGGGCGCATTCGTGCTCGTCTATATCTACCGTCGTCTCAAAGATAACCCCGTATGCACCTAGAGTAAGGGCATCGCAGATATGGCGAGCATCTTTGCAGAAATACAAAGACCCCCGTTTAATTTTTTTAAGATTGGAGGTGAAATCAAGAAACGAAAATACCTTCGGTTTGTTGAGCAATTCCCCTTCGCAAAGCCGTAAGATATTTTCTAGCTTCAAAGCTATCCCTAGCTTATTTTTGTACCGGCGGCTTTAGCCGTTTTGGGAGCGAGGAGCGCTAGATCCGCTGCATCTTTTGCCGCCAATACCATCCCTTCGCTAAGCTCTCCCATTAGTTTTGCCGGCTTCAAATTTGCCAACACGCATACCTCTTGTCCGACCAATGTCTCGGCAGAGTAGAACTCTTTAATCCCTGCGATGATCTGTCTTGGGCGCGACTCGCCGATGTCTACCATGAGTTTCAGGAGTTTTTTGGAGCCTTTAAGCTCTTCGGCACTTAAGATTTTACCCACCCTTATATCGCATTTAAAGAAGTCCTCAATAGAGATTTTTGGAGTTAAATCCTCCTCTTTTTCCTCTTTCTTCTCTTCGACTTTGAGTGCGGTGTCGCTTGCCAAAAGGGGTGCTTCCACTTTTGGAAAAAGGGGCGGGACGCTTTGGATGGTAAAAGAATCAAGGAGCTTAGAATCTCTGATAAGTTTTTCATAGCTTGCCGTATCTATGTTAAAGCAGAGCGATTGCGCTATCTTGTTCGTGGTGTTTGGCATCACGGGGTGAAGGAGGATGGCGACCTTGGCGAGGATATTTGCCACAAGTGCGACAAGCGCCATCGCCTCTTCTTCACGGCTAGCTTTCATAAGATTCCACGGCTCATATTTGGTGATGCTTTGATTTGCTATGCTTAGGGGCTTCCAAAGCTCTTCGAGGTATTTATGGGTCTGTAGCTCGTAAATAAGTTCGGGAATCGCATCTAAACATTTTTTACACTCGTGTAGCTCTGCGGCATAGTATTTTTCGACGTTTGCGCTGTCGATTCTGTTGTCGAAATATTTTCCTGCCATCCCGATGACGCGGTTTAAGAGGTTGCCCAAATCGTTGCTAAGGTCGGAGTTTATCCTATCGATGAGTGCTTTTTGACTAAAGTCACCGTCCTGTCCGAAGGGGACTTCACGCATCATAAAGTAGCGGAAGTTTTCCACGCCGTATGCATCGGCGACCTCTTTTGGGTTGATGACGTTCCCTTTGCTTTTACTCATTTTTTCGCCGTTTCGCGTCCACCAACCGTGCGCGCCGACGTGTGAAGGGAGCGGCAGTCCGAGGCTCATCAAAAACGCCGGCCAGTAAATAGCGTGGAATCTTAAGATGTCTTTCCCTACGAGGTGTACCTTTGCGGGCCAATATTCCATATTTTTTTCATCCCCGCCGTAGCCGAGTGCGGTCACATAGTTTAAGAGAGCATCGAGCCAAACATACATCACGTGCTTTTCGTCTCCCATCTCTTTGGGTAATTTTACCCCCCAATCAAAACTCGTTCGTGTGATAGAGAGGTCGGATAATCCTCCTTTAACGAAATTTATCACCTCGTTTTTTCGGAATTTCGGGAGGATGAAATTGGGTTTACTCTCATAAAGTTCTAAAAGTTTGTCTTGGTATTTCGAGAGGGCAAAAAAGTACGATTCTTCTTTTATGAGACGAGTGCTTTTGCCGCATTCGGGGCACATCTCGTCATCTATGAGCTGACGCTTGCTGAAAAATGTCTCACAGCTTACGCAGTAGAATCCTTCATATTCGCCCTTGTAAATATCCCCATTGTCAAACATCTTTTTAAATGCGACCTGCACCCCGTTTTTGTGGGCTTCGTCGGTGGTGCGGATGAAATGATCGTAGCTTATTTCAAACTCATCCCACATGGCACGAAACTTGCCGCTTATCTCGTCGGCATATTGTTTTGGTGTTTTATTTCGCGCTAGAGCCGATTCTTCGATTTTTTGACCGTGTTCATCGGTACCCGTGAGAAAAAACGTATCAAGCCCCGTGAGTCTTGAGTATCTCGCCAACGTATCGGCTATCATCGTCGTGTAGGCGTGTCCTATATGCGGTACGTCGTTGACGTAGTATATCGGGGTGGTGATATAAATTTTTTTGCACTTTTCCGTCGAATCCATTTGCAACCTTCTTGAAAATTAGAAATTAAAACACTCTCTCAAATAAGCTTGTACGATACGCTTTGTCCCGTCGGGTCGAAATCTACGATTTCGGGGCTCCCGTCGTGTGGCAACCGCGAGGAGTACAAACTTATTTGAGAGAGCCTGATTAAAACTCAAAGCCGCCCGTAGCGCCTTTGTTCATTCGCTCATACGTCTTTTTTACGTAGTCATCGCGCACATCACACTCAAGCACTTTTTCGCAAGCGAAGCACGAGCTAAAACCTTTCTCTTTTTGACATACTTGCAAAGCTTCTAAAGCTTTTTGAAAGTTCTCTTCGTAGATACTAGGTTGTGCTTCAGCCATTGTTCTTATATGCTTCTAGTACTCGTCCGATCTCGTATTTGCTTCCGAAAAAACACGGCGTGGTGTCATGGTACCCTTTGGGCTCTAGCTCTAGAAGTCTTCTATGTCCATCGACCGCCGCACCTCCTGCTTTTTCGATGATGAATGCAAAAGGGAGTACCTCAAATATCGTCCGTAGTTTCCCTTTTGGCTTGTCCGTCGTTCCTGGATAACTAAACATCCCGCCGCCTTTAATGAGGATTTGATGGATGTCAGGCACCATCCCGCCTGAGTAACGAAGCCTGTATCCCTCTGCAAAAAGGGAATCGATAAGCTCTTTATGGTGCTTTGGCCAATATTGTTGTGTGGCACCCGGAGCGTTTATTTTCCCTTTTTCACCGAGCACTAGCTCTTTTCTTTTTTCGAATCTACCGTATTGATAGGTGAAAAACTCAACTTTTTCATGTGCGATGACGAGCTCGATACCGGGTCCATAGACTACATATGCCGCGGCTACGAGATTCTTTCCGGTAAACTCGCCGTCATAGATACCGTATATCGTCCCCACGCTCATATTGACCTCTACCAAGGAGCTCCCGTCGATAGGATCGTATCCTATATGATAGTGTCCGTCGGGATTGGCGATGACGCACTCCTCTTTCTCTTCGGAGCAAAGCGCTTTGACGCTTTTTATCTTGCTAAACTCTTTTTCGATGATAAGGTCGGCCTTTACGTCGGCTTTGAGCTGTGTATCGCCCGTGGCGTTTTGGCTCTCGAAGTACTCCCCTTCGCTCTCGCCGATGACCCCTTCGATATAGATGGCGACCTCTTTGATCTTCTCAAAAATCTCTTCTAGCATTGAAGATTCCTTGTATTAAGTGATAGCTATATTTTAGTGTGACCTCGCTAAATATCGTATAAACGATATTATATTTACAAAGCGTTATAATCACGCATTTTTAAAAGAGGATTTATTTTTATGCTTGTAGCTCCGAGTATTTTATCTGCGAATTTCGGTCGTTTGGAAGAGGAGATCGTCGATGTCTGCAAAGCGGGTGCGGATCTCATACACGTGGATGTGATGGACGGGCATTTCGTCCCCAATCTCACCCTCGGACCCGTAGTAGTCCAAGGCGTAGCAAAGGCTGCCACCGCACCTTTGGATGTACATCTTATGGTGCAGAATAACACCTTTTTCGTAGACTTGTTTGCGCCGCTCAAACCAAAATATATCTCTTTTCACATCGAAGAGGAAAAGCATCCCCATAGATTGGCAAACTACATTCGGAGCAAAGGAATCTCACCTGCTATTACCCTCAACCCGCATACGCACGAAAGCGCTATCGAATATATGATCGAGGAGGTCGATATGGTGCTCGTAATGAGCGTCAATCCTGGATTTGGCGGGCAGAGCTTCATAGAATCGAGCCTCGGGAAGATAGCGAAGATAAAAGAGATGATTCTAAGGAAAAATTCGCAAGCACTCATCCAAGTAGACGGCGGGGTGAATAACAAAAACATCGGCGCACTCAAAAATGCCGGCGTAGACATCGTGGTAGCTGGAAGCTACGTCTTCGGACACGAATCGTATAAAGATGCGATAGATTCATTGAAAGGGTAACTTGCGAATTAAGATTTGTGGAATCACACGTCTAGAAGATGCGTTGTGCGCGATAAGGCACGGCGCGGATGCTATCGGGTTTATTTTCTATAAAAAATCGCAGCGCTATATCGAGCCGCAAAAGGTCAAAGCGATAGTTGATGCGCTGCCGCCTTACATCGATAAGGTCGGGGTTTTTGTCGAGGAGAGCGGCGAGGAGATCGATGCGATATGCCGATACTGCGGGCTAAGTAGCGCGCAAATCTACCTAGATACTTATAAAAGCGAAATGCCGCAAACACCTTATTTGGGGGTGATTCGCGTAAAATGCAAAGAGGATTTAAAGAATCTGCCCGAGGATAAATATTTCCTCGTAGATACCTTTGTCGAGCAATACGGCGGCGAAGGAGCGCGTACCGCGCTTGAATGGTACAAAGGAATCGACTGCTCTAAACTCGTAATCGCAGGGGGAATCGACGCGGAGAACATCTATGAACTGCGAGGATTCGGATTTTACGGGATCGACATCAGCAGCGGCGTGGAGAGCGCAAAAGGAATCAAAGACTGCGGCAAGATAGAGGCATTTATGAAGAAAGCGAAAACGCTCTAGTATGCGAGGGTTTGAAGAGCTTGCAGAGGAATTGCTCAAAGGACCGATAAAAAACGAGGAGTTTTTAAATAGGGTCGATGGATTTGGACTTTTTCTCCAAGACGTCGACCAACAGATAGAGTTTCTCAAATCCATAGGTTTTCCTATTGAAAGCGATGGAAAATATGTTCGCTTGAAAACTATCGATATTCATATTAGAGAACAGCGATTCTGCGTGGTGGATATCGAGACCAACGGCAGCAATCCTAAAAACGCACAGATAATAGAGCTTGGAGCGCTTATGTTCCAAGGGGGCGAAGTTATAGATAAATTTGAGTCGCTCATCCATTGCACGTTTGTCCCCGACTACATCACTAAAATCACCTCGCTAAGCGTTCAAGACCTCAAGGATGCACCCAATATGTTCGAGGTACTCAAGGATTTTCGCCTCTTTTTGGGGGATGCGGTATTTGTGGCGCATAACGTCGATTTTGATTATAGTTTTATCTCGGAGATGATGAATCGCTACTTTCTAGGTCCACTCGGGAATCGCAAGCTTTGCACTATCGATCTAGCAAAAAAGACGATACAAGCGGAGCGCTACGGATTGTCGTTTCTCAATACCCATTTGGATATAAACACCGACATCGCCCACAGAGCCTACGCCGACGCACTCACTGCCGCAAAGATATTAGAGATAGCACTCGGGAATCTCCCAGTAGGAATCACGCATACCGAAGAGTTGTTGACGTTTGCCAAGGGGAATAAAAAGAAAAAGAAGAAAAAACAACTTATCTTGAACTAAATAGAAATCTTTAAAAT
This sequence comes from uncultured Campylobacterales bacterium, assembly GCA_964500775.1. Lineage (GTDB taxonomy): Bacteria > Campylobacterota > Campylobacteria > Campylobacterales > CAZCQG01 > CAZCQG01. The sequence continues at coordinate 13,148 of CAZCQG010000015.1, read as the reverse complement.
ATCCGGTGCAATTTAATCTTGAGAGGGGATAGACGACTTAATAGTCGTCCTCGTAATACTCCTCATCCTCGTAGTCCTCATCGGCTCCGTAATCGTCATCATCATACCCATTGTATTTGGACGACGAATCATCTTCTTCAAAGTCTTCGTCGTCGTAGAGATCCTCCCCGTCCAAATCCTCATCGTCAAATTCACCGAAAATCAGTCGCTCCTCTAGCATATCCTCTCCATTAATGAAATCTCACCCAAAAACCCCGATCGAGGGCAGATAAGTCTTTATAGAAATTATAGTTGGCTATTCCTTTTTGGTCAAGATATTTTGCGATTTTTTCTCGTTGGTCGTAGCCCATTTCACACGCTAAAAATCGCACCCCTCGAAGTAGCGATTCATCTATGATTCTTAGCAATATCTCATCACCGCTTTCTCCGCCGAAAAGGGCGTTTTGCGGTTCGTATTCGAGATTTTTCGGCAAGGGATAATCGCTTTTTATATACGGCGGGTTACTCACTACCAGCTCAAAATAATCGTCGATGTTTTGAAATAAATCGGAGCGGATGAGGGGTATCTCGATTCCTTTGAGTGCAAAGTTTTTTTGTGCGATCGCGAGCGCTTCGTCGCTAATATCGCAGGCGGTGATAGAGAGATTTGGAAATTTACCCTTTAGCGTCGCGCTGATGATTCCGCTCCCCACCCCTATCTCTAAAACGCTTTGAATGTTGTTTTGTTCTATTATCTCGCTTGCTAAATCTATGAGTAGCTCGGTCTCTGGGCGGGGGATGAGCGCGCCGTAGTCGATGAAAAACTCTTCGCCGTAAAAACTCGCTTTTTTCGTGATATATTCGATAGGGACGTGTTTTTCGCGCTCTGCTACTAGTGCAAAAAATCCTGCCTCTTCTATCTCTGTTTCGCCGTGGGCGTGCAAGTAGATGCGCTCTTTTTGGAGGTAGTGGGCGAGGAGGATCTCAGATTCTAATCTCGGGCGTTCGACTATGTTTGCAAGTCTAGCGCAAGAGTGCGCCAAAGCCTCGCTAATCTTCATAGCCGAGCGCTTTGAGACGCTCTAAAATCGGCGGATGGGTATAGTGGAAAAAGATATAAAACGGATGTGATTTCGGGAAGGCGCTGTTCTCTTTGATGAGTTTTAACAGTGCACTTATGAGGCTTGCATTATCGACGCTCTTGCTTCCGTAGTTATCGGCGGCGTATTCGTTTTTGCGGCTGAAATAACCCACTATCGGCATAAAAAACATCGCCAAAGGGGAAGCTAGTAGAAGTATAAAAAGGAGATTCATAGCCGAATCATTTCGTATCCCGAGTGATTCGAATACTTCAAGCGGAATATTTCCGAAAAGTGCAAAGACGATGAATATCATAATTCCTTGGAGGGCGATACCTTTATAAATGTCGCCGTGTTTAAAGTGACCGAGTTCGTGACCGAGTACGGCGAGTAGCTCTTTGCTTGTCAGCTTTTCGAGGAGACTATCAAAAAGCACTACTCTTTTGTTTTTCCCAAGTCCGCCGAAATAGGCATTGAGCCGTGTATCTCTTTTACTCGAATCTATGACGAAAACTCCGCTGCTCTGAAAGCCGGAGCGTGCCATCAGAGCGTCTATCTCAGTCTCTAATTCACTGTTTTCGAGAGGTTTAAATTTATTGAATATCGGAGCGATGAGGGTAGGGTAGAGCATATTGATAAAAATAATGAGTGCAAATACGAATAAAAATGCGTAAAACCACCACGCTTGCGTACTTTCGATGATGAGCGCGAGGATATAGAGCACCGCGCCGCCTAAAACAAGGAGCATCAAAAGCGATTTGAGTAAATCAAGCACGAAAAGTTTTGGGGTAATGGTGGAAAACCCAAACTCTTTATCGAGAAAAAAACTCTTATATATGTCAAAAGGCAACGAGACGAAACTCGTAACAAGAAGAAAACTAATCACGATAAAAACGGTATTGAGCGGATCGTGACCGTTTGAAAAAAAACTATTTAAAAATCCCATCCCGTAGCCGAGCCAAAAAATAAACAGAAAAAACTCCAAAAATCCTTCGGCGATACCGAGGCGCTCTTTTTTGATAGCGTACCTCCCTGCCTTTAAATACTCTTTTTGTTCCATCAAAATGGGGGCTTTTTGCATCTCTTTGTCGATGAATCCTATCTGCATCACCGAGACGTAGATTTTTACGAGTGTGTAAAAAGTGAAAAAATATACAAGTACTTCCATTCAATGACCTTATTATTAAAAGTCTCTATTTTATCCAAATTTGCTAAAATCCGTTTTTAGAAACACACAAGAGAGATTCACTATGCCATCCACAAACAAAAAAGAGACAAAGTTCATATTCGTAACAGGCGGGGTGTTAAGCTCGCTAGGAAAAGGAATCACATCCGCTTCCTTGGCAACCCTTTTGAAACATTCGGGATTCGACGTAGCGATTTTAAAAATCGATCCCTATCTCAACGTAGACCCGGGTACGATGAGCCCTTTTGAGCACGGCGAAGTGTTCGTGACCTATGACGGTGCGGAGACCGACCTTGACATCGGACATTACGAGCGATTCCTAGATACCTCGTTCGAAGCCAAAAACAACTTTACCACGGGGCAAGTCTACCTTTCAGTCATCGAAAAAGAGCGCAAAGGATTCTATCTAGGGAAAACCATCCAAGTCATCCCCCATATCGTCGATGAGATAAAAGAGCGAATCCTCAAAGCAGGTACAGGCAAAGACATCCTCGTAGTCGAGCTAGGCGGTACGGTCGGCGATATAGAAGGATTGCCGTTTTTGGAGGCGATACGAGAGCTCAAACACGAGCTCAAAGATGAGCGCGTCATCAATATCCATGTGACGCTAGTCCCTCTCATCAAAGCCGCGGGCGAGCTTAAAACCAAGCCTACACAACACTCCGTGCAGGAGCTAAGACGTATCGGTATCACGCCGCATATGATCATCGCTAGAGCCGAGCGCTCTATCCCTAAAGAGCTAAAAAAGAAACTTTCATTGAGCTGTGACGTCGATATGGATAGCGTCATCGTAGCCGAAGATGCGCCGACTATCTATCAAGTGCCGCTCAACTTTTTGCGCGAAGAGATTCTCACCCCTATAACAAGACGCTTTAAACTCGGTGAGCTCAAACCAAATATGGATGAGTGGAACATCCTCGTCAAAAGAATCATTGCACCTAAAGATGAAGTAGCGATCGGTTTTGTAGGAAAATACCTCGACCTCAAAGAATCGTACAAATCACTCATCGAATCACTCGTCCACGCAGGGGCGAATCTTGATGTGAAGGTCGACATCAAATGGATAGACAGCGAAGAGCTCAACGAAAATAACATCGATGAGCAGATGGAGTATCTCGATGGGATTCTTGTTCCCGGCGGTTTCGGTGAGCGTGGCGTCGAAGGGAAGATCAAAGCGATAAACTATGCCCGTACGCATAACATCCCATTCTTAGGAATCTGCCTCGGTATGCAGCTTGCTATCGTAGAGTTTGCACGAAATGTTTTAGGTTTAAGTGATGCGAACTCTATCGAATTTAACAAAGAGACGAAAGACCCCGTCATATATCTTATCGATGAGTTTATCGACAGAGAAGGGAAAAAGCAGATTCGTACCTTTACCTCTCCGATGGGCGGCACGATGCGACTAGGTGAATACGGCTGCAATCTCAAAGAGGGAAGCAAGCTCAAAGAGGCGTATAAAAACGCAAAAACGATTAAAGAGCGCCATAGACACAGATACGAAGCCAACCCCGAATACAGAAGCAAACTCGAAAAAGCAGGACTGATCGTGAGCGGTGAATCCAACGGACTTATCGAAGCGGTAGAGCTTAAAGACCACTTTTGGTTCGTCGGGGTGCAATTCCACCCTGAATTTACCTCGCGGCTCCAAAATCCAAATGCCGTGATATTGGAATTTGTCAAAAAATCGTTCGAATACGGCAAAAATGTCCACTCCTCTTAGAAGGCTGAGCAAAAGAGATATATTTTCGATTTTAGAGAGCAGATTCGAAGGGGAGCGTTTTAGTAAGCTCTCGCAGATTCCCGACCCTTTTGTTTTCAAAGGGATGGAGCGAGCGAGCGAGAGAATCGTACGTGCGCTCAAAAATAGAGAAAAAATTGTCGTTATAGGCGATTATGACGTGGACGGGGTAGTCTCGTGCGCGATACTCAAACTCTTTTTCGAATCGTTTCATTACGATCTAGAGTGTGTGATTCCAAATAGATTTGACGACGGATACGGTATCACCCCCGAGATCATCGAGCGTCTCGATGCAAATCTCATCATCACCGTGGATAACGGTATCGTCGCGTATGAAGCGGCTTTGCTCTGCAAACAAAAAGGGATCGATCTCATCATCACCGATCATCATATCCCTGCGGACACACTCCCCGAAGCATACGCTCTCATCAACCCGAAACAAGAGGGTTGCACTTTCCCTTTTAAAGAGATTTGCGGTGCGAATATCGCTTGGTATTTGGCTGCGGCGTTGAAGATAAAGACGGGATCGCAAGTCGATTTGCGAAATTATCTTGATATGCTTTCCATCGCCATAGTCGCCGACGTTATGCCGCTAATCGAGTTAAACCGCGTGTTTGTGCGCTACGGGTTGAAAGAGTTTGAACGACACAACAGACCTGCGATAAAAGTCCTTTTAAAAAATCTCGGCAAAAATGAACTAAATAGTGAAGACATCTCTTTTTTTATCGCCCCGAGGATAAATAGCGCAGGGCGGATGGAGAGTGCCGATACCGCGTTGAAATTTTTGTGTGCAAAAGACGCAAGCGAAGCGCAGGAGCTATTTGAAAAACTCGAAGCGACCAACAAAGCGAGAAAAGAGACCGAGGATTTTATCCTCCAAGAATCGCTAGAACGGTTGAATCCAAATGACGATATTTTATTCGTATACGGCGAAGCGTGGCACGAAGGGGTCGTGGGAATCGTCGCTTCAAGGCTTATGCAGCGTTTTAATAAACCTTGCGTCGCAATCACGACAAAAGACGGAGTCGCCAAGGGGAGCGGAAGAAGCGTCAAGGGGTTTGATTTGCACGCCCATTTTCAGAAACGCTCCGATCTGCTCTTGAAATTCGGCGGGCATACGGGAGCGATAGGTTTTAGTCTAGCGCTTGAAAACCTCCATTTACTAATAGATTCTTTAAAAACAGCCGATACAAATCTAGTGCAAGAGGGTGCGTTTGGACGAGATATTATCGGAGAGGTAAAAGCGCAAGACATCGATCTTGAGCTTTTAGATATTCTTGCCTCCTTCGAACCTTATGGCGAACATAATCCTAGACCGGTTTTTTATGCCGAGAATCTGCAAGTAGTAGAGTGTCGTAATATCGGTAAAGAGAATGAACACAAGTCGCTTCTCATCGGAGACCCAAAGAATCAAAAAACCTTTTGGGCACTCGCATTTAGAAATGACGACAAAATCAAGATTAATGAGAATATAAGCATCTTATTCACGGTCTCAAAAAATATCTACAACAACAAGATTAGCCCTAAGGTTCTGATTGAAAAGGTCATTAAGGTATAAGCTAAGGTAAAAATTCTTCCCTTTAGTAACATTAATAAAACAAATACTTAATGATTAAGCTTTCAGTTATTTTTTGTATGTTATGCTTTTTGCGATAACACTAAAATTAGCAAGGAGCAACCTTTGAAACTAGAAAAAGAGATCGAACAAGTCATCGAAATGGCAAAAGAGCAAGGTATCAGCAGAAGAGATATGTTGAAGTTTATGTCTGTAGGCGGTGCAGCAGCAATGATGGGTGCAGCTACACAAGCTTCTGCCGCTACCGAAGCGTATGCCGCTAGCGGTGCGAAAGGGAAAATCGTAATCGTAGGTGCCGGACTTGCGGGTATCTCCGTAGCCGCTAAACTCTCAGGTATGTTAAGCAACCCAGATATTACGATAATTGATGGCGGCGATGTCGTAGATTATCAACCGGGATACACTCTTATAGCCAGCGGCGTGTATGGACCTGATGATGTCTCTTTTAAAAGAGCTGACTTTATCCCAAGCGGCGTAAACTGGGTAAAAGAGTATGTAACCGAGTTTAATCCCGATGAAAACTACGTAGTCACTACAAGCGGTCAAAAAATCAGCTACGATTTCTTGGTAGTTGCTACGGGATTGCAATTGAATTACGGTGCGGTAAACGGTCTTTCACAAGACAAAATAGGTCAAAACGGTGTTGCTTCCATCTACTTCCTTGAGGGTGCGAGAAAAACATGGGGACAAATGCAAGAATTTGTAAACAAAGGCGGTGAAGCGCTATTTACAGACCCTGCTACTCCGATCAAATGCGGCGGTGCTCCTAAAAAAATCCAATTCCTAACAGACGGATATGCAAGAAAAACAGGCAACAGAGACAAAATCAACACGACATTCTGCCCTAACGGCGGTGCGATGTTCGGTGTAAAACAATATGCTGAAGCGATCGAGGGATGGTATAAAGAGAGAGGGATGAACTGGAAGTTCAAACACAATCTCACCGCTATCGATACGGATGCAAAAAAAGCGACATTTACTTCTAAATACCAAGTAAAAGGCGAGTACGACGAGATTCTTAAAGAATACACTATGATTGATAAAGTGGATGAAGTGGTAATGGATTACGATTTTATTCACGTTACCCCTCCTATGAGTGCTCCTGATGTGGTAAAAAACTCACCGCTCGCTTGGCAAAAAGGATCAGCTGCTGCAGGCGGTTGGGTAGAACTCAATAAAGAGACTTTGCAACACGCAAGATATGCGAATGTATTCGGTCTAGGCGACGTTGCAGGTATCCCGATGGGTAAAACCGGAGGTTCGATTAGAAAACAATATAAAGTAATGTGTGAAAACCTCGTGGCAGCTATGGAAGGAAAATCACTCGATGCTAAATACGGCGGTTATACCGTTTGTCCTTTGATCGTAGATTACGGCAAGGTTGCATTGCTAGAGTTTGACTGGTCAAAAGAGCCTACACCTTCATTCCCGCTTGATCCTACAAAAGCAAGATGGATATACTGGGTGATGAAAGTTTATATGTTGAAACCTATGACAATGTACGGAATGTTGGCAGGTAGAGCGTAATTTCTTCAATTTGACAAAGGGTTTTCTCCCTTTGTCAATTCTTCTTCATCTTCAAAAACTTTTTTAGAGGTCTTGGTGTGAATAAAATAGCAAAAGAGTTGTTGTATTTTGTGGTGATATTTGTGTTTTTTGGCGTATTAATGCATAAAGAAGAGTTTTTTGCACGGCTCGGTATTATCCTTTCAGATCCAAGCGTGTTTTTCCATTTTTGGCATTTACTCGGGGCTGTAGGCGGCTACATCTTATTTTTGCTTATCCGCTTACTATTGCATCCGATTTTAAAGAGATTCAAAAAGCGCGAAGAAAATTAGGCTTCTTCGCTACTTTTGAAAAACATATAGCTGTATATCAGTGTCACTAGCGATGAAATGCTAAGTAACACAAACGATTCTATCAAAGTCATCAATTCCCCCTGTTGTTTTGATGAAAGTCTGTTTTACATCATTGATTTGAAAAGATCCGAATCGAAATTATCGAAATCGTACGCTCCTTCCGTATTATTTGCTACCGTCGCGGTATTTGACACCGCATTGCTTATCTCTTGCAAAACCGATTTCAGGTCACTTTTGCTGTTTTGTATCTTTGTATCTAGATCGTGAATCTCCCCCAAGTTTCCGACTTTGATATTTGATACGCCTTCCATTTCGACCACCACTCTAAAGTTTTGACCGTTGATATTTGTCCCGATGTTGTTATTGAAGAGATTTTTTTGCATAAATTTCGAATTCTCGATGAGTGCATTAATTTCTTCTTTCACCGCTTTTCCCTCTTTTGCCAACGCTTCTCTCCCATCGGGATCGTTGTATGCGTTGTTATAAGCATTGGAGAGTTCGGTGAGCTTTTGTACGTGCTTACCGATTTTATTGAGTGCCACTTCGGCGCTTTGGATAGCACCGATGGTTTCGTTGGCATTTTTCATACCCGTGCCGTAACTACTTATATCGACTTTGTTTTTGCTTGAGAGCGAGACAACCTCCTCTGCTTGCGTCGATAGAGCACCCTCTCTTTTTCCTTCATCCTTGATCACGTCGTTTTGGATACCGAGTCTATTTTGCATAAAAGCGGCATAGGTATTTGACGTATTGAGTTTTACCATTAGCGTCCTTTCTCCCTATATACGGGGATTTCAAGGATAAAAAGCATTAATTGTTCCATTTCTTTTACGTTGTTTTTGTATAATAATTCTTTTATCAAACGTGGAGGAAGTCTTTGAGAATTTTGCTATTGATTCTGCTGTGTATCGTTTCACTCTTCTCCGCAAATAGACATTTTGATCTCTATAAGATGGATTCCAATCAAAGCACAAACCGCTTACTTGTAATAGGCGGTATTCACGGGAATGAACCCGGCGGCTATTTTGCTCCGGCATTTTTGATAAAGTACTACAAGATAAAAGAAGGGGGGATTTGGGTCGTACCCAATCTCAATTTTGACAGTTTGCTCGAAGATAAGCGCGGAATCTACGGCGATATGAACAGAAAATTTTCCGAGATCAAACAAAATGACCCCGATTTTGAGATAGTTTCAGACATAAAAAAACTCATATTAGATAAAGGGGTGGATTTCGTCATCAACCTTCACGACGGACACGGATTTTATCGTGCTTCGTGGGAAAGTGCGATTTTTAATCCCAAGGCTTGGGGACAAGCATACATTATTGATCAAAAAAGTATTGATGACGTAAAATTCGGCAATCTTGATGAGATCGCTTCAAAAATCAGCGGGAATCTCAATAGCGACCTCTCCAAAGAGCACCATAGCTTCGGTGTCAAAAATACCAACACGAAATTCAAAGACGAAGAGATGCAGATGTCTTTGACCTATTTTGCGATCACCAATCTCAAACCCGCTCTTGCGATTGAGACGAGCAAAAACATACAAGAACTCGATCAAAAAGTCTACTATCAACTCAAATCCATCGAGGAGCTTATGGGGGTGATGGGGATAAAATATGAGCGGAGTTTTGAGTTGACTTTGGAGAATGTTCAAGAGCGGCTCAAAGATTTCGGCGAAGTGTGTATAAACGGAAATATCACACTTCCTTTAAGTGACATTCGCTCCGTTTTGCGATATGTTCCGATGGCAAAAGAGGATAATAATTTTAGTTTTACCCATCCGCTCGGCGGAGTGAAAGATAGAGGGAAATATTATGAGATCATGGTGGGAAATATCTCTCTTGCAAAACTCTATCCGCAATATTTTAAAAGTAATTGCGATGATACGGGTGCGCTTTTTACTGTTGATGGCAAGGAGCGATTCGTCTCATTTGGGGAAATTATCGATGTGACAAAAAGTTTTCAAGTGAAAAAAGATGATAAATTTCGGGTCAATATCATCGGTTTGGTGACGAAAAATAAAGATTCCCAAGACGGTATTGTCGTAAAAAAAGGGGATATTTTAGAGCGATTTTCAATTGATAACGATGAGAAAATTTATAGAATCGAGTTTTATAATAACGGAAGTTTTTGCGGTATGGTCGCTGCACGATTTATTTAAAGGAGTTTGAATGCGATTTGGTTTGATAGTGTTGCTGGCGGTATTGTTCGGCGGTTGTGCAACTTGGAACGGAGTGAAAAAAGATAGCTCCGATGCGTACGAGTGGAGCAAAGAGAAAGTAAATGAAGGGGCGACGTACGTAAAAGAAAAGACGGAAGACTAGCCGTTTGCAAGATGCTCTACGAGTATCTTGGCTCCTATTACTATAAGGATGATTCCTCCGAGGAATTCGGCTTTGTTTTCTAGAAAGCCCCCGCCTTTTTTTCCTATAAAAACTCCCGCGTAGCTAAAGATAAATGTCGTGAGCCCTATCATAAGCAAAGAGACAAGAACGGGTATTTGAAAAAGCGTGAGAGAGAATCCTGCCGCCATAGCATCGATGCTTGTTGCGATAGCTAGGGTTAGCAAGAGTTTATCGGAGATTTTTGATAGAGACTCTTCTAGCTCTTCTTCAAAAGATTCGTAGATCATTTTTGCACCTATCGCCAATAATAAAAAGAATGCTATCCAGTGATCGAAACTTGCGATATATTCATCAAGTCCTTTACCTGCGAGATAGCCCACCAATGGCATAAACGCTTGAAAAAATCCAAAGAGAACCCCTGCTTTGAGCGCAATTTTTTTCGTATCTTCCGCTCCTTTTGCACCTAATGCGATGGAGACGGCAAAGGCGTCCATAGAGAGACCGACGGCTAAGATGAGTATTTCAAACATTGCGAATGGGTATCAAGAGAGTATGATGGGGAAGGGGATGAAGGAGAGGATTAATCCATCTGCCTTCGGATAAAAGTCGGCACGTCTAGGATGTCCTCATTGCCGCTATAATCGCCGCCGCTTACCATTCTGACCTTTTTTTCGCGTTTCTCTTCGCTAGAGAAAAGATTGTCTTGTGAGGAAAGTCGCAATAAACCGCTTCCGTTATTGACGCTATCGGGTTTTATCAGCTCTTTTTCAAAGCCCGTAGCGACGATAGTGACAAGTATGGAATCTTCGGGCATATTCTCATTCGTAGTCGTTCCGAATATGACATCCGCTTGTGCATCCGCGGCCTCTTCTACGATCTCCATCGCATCGCTTATCTCATAAAGCGGGTATTTGGGGTGCATTTGGAAGTGTACGAGTACGCCCATCGCGCCGCTTATGGACATATTGTCAAATAGCGGTGATTCTACGGCACTTTTTATCGCATCGTATGCAGCATTTGAGCCGCTGCTTTCACCGATACCCATAAGTGCGAGACCTCTGTGGCTCATCACGGTCTTGACATCGGCAAAGTCGACGTTGATGTCGTTTTCGCCGTGCATCAATATGATGCCGCTCATACCGTTGACTGCACGTCCGAGTACGTCATCTACGATTCGGAAGCTGTCTTTGATTCCTAGCCCTTTTTCGATGACGGAGAGGAGCTTGTCGTTTGGTATGACGACGATGCTATCACTCTCTTTTTTCAGCTCTCCCAATCCTTGGTCGGCAAGCTTGGAGCGCCTTCCCCCTTCGAATCTAAAAGGTTTTGTCACAACCGAAACGGTGAGCGCGCCGATGTCTTTTGCCGCTTGAGCGATGACGGGGGCTGCTCCCGTACCCGTCCCTCCGCCTAGTCCCGCGGCGATGAAAACAAGGTCTGCTCCTTCGAGTAGATGTTTTATATCCTCATAGCTCTCCAATGCCGCCTCTTTGCCCGTATCGGGACGCATACCCGCACCTAGCCCTTTCGTGAGCTTTGTGCCGAGTTGGATCTTGTGGGTAGCTTTGCTTGCGTGGAGTGCTTGGGCATCCGTGTTGGCAAGTATCAGCTCTATATCGGGGTGAGTACCGCCGCTATTAATTATATGGCTTATCATATTGCCGCCGCCGCCGCCGACACCTACGACTTTGATTTTTGCGCCAAAGTTGTGAGAGCGGCTCTCTTCTATTGTAATTTCCATCATCTTCCCCTTGTTTTGCTTTAAAACATATGCCTTACCCAAGTCCAAAACTTAGATACTTTTTCCCCTGCCCCTTCCTTGGTTCTCACTTCTGCGATTTTGGAGAGGTCGTGTCTTATTTTGACTCTGTCCTCTTCCGCTTCGGTATGCGTATCTTTGTGTTCCGTGCTTAGATTCTGTAAGTTGTCATTTTTTTCTGCGTTAAATCTGACCTTTTTTTCACTGTCTATCTCGTAATTGGTAAAATACCCCGCACCGTACAAGATAAGCCCTATCGCCGTAGCATAGGAAGGATCTTTGAGATTCTCAAACAACCCGTCCATATCCTTTGGCTTGGCGATACGTGCGGGAATATTGTCAAATATCGCACTTGCAAGTTCGCGCAAGCCCTCTAGCTTGGTCATCCCGCCGGTGAGGACGATTCCTGCACCGATGAGGTCTTTGAGTTCGCTTTTTTCAAGCGACTTGGCAAGTATCATCAACGTCTCTTCGGCTCTAGCGTAGATGACATTTTGGACGATGTCGAGTGCCACTTGGTGCGTCGAAGAATCATCCCCTATCACCGGTAGCTCTATCATATCGCCGCCGTTATCGTCACTACGTACAAGCGAACCGTATTCGGTTTTTACTTTTTCGGCGGCACTTAGCGGCGTATGGAGTGCCATAGAGAGGTCATTGGTGATATGATTTGACCCCACACCCAAAAAGTCGTTGTAGCGCATAGAGTTGCCCGTATGCACCATCAGCTCGCACGTGCTACCGCCCATATCGATGCAGACTACGCCGAGTTCTTTTTCATCGTTATTGAGGACGGCGATGGCAGAGGCGTAAGAGGAGAGGATGATATTTTCTATCTCTACCCCCGCGGCTTTTATCGCTTTTTTGAGATTATTGAGGCTCGATTTCTGCGCCGTGACGATATGTGCGGAGACCTCTAGCCGTGAGCCGTTCATCCCTAGCGGGTCTTCTATGAAGTCTTGGTCGTCGACTTTGAAATTGTACGGGAGGACGTGCAACACTTCGTATTCGTTCAAGATGTTGGCATTGTAAATAGCCGTTTGCATCGCGCGGTTTATCTCTTTGATTCCTATCTCGTTGTTTGGAATATTGACGATTCCATTGCTATTGAGACTCCGGGTGTATGCGCCCGAGATGGAGACGATCGCTTTGCTGATATTTGTCCCCGCGACCCTTTTAGCGTCATTGAGTGCAGCTTTTATAGCCCTGCTAGCTTGTTCGATATTGGTAACCGCACCTTTTTTTAACCCTTGGGATTTGGTAATCCCCGTCCCGATTATATGCGGCTCCCCCTCTTTTACCTCCGCAATAATCGCGCAAATCTTGGTCGTACCGATGTCTATCCCAAGTATCGTCTTATTCAAATCAAACCCCTTCCCTGTGTGCCGCGATTACTTAATATACACTTCTATGTCGCTATCCTTCTGCAAATCAGCCAAAAACGCTTGCTCTATGAGCTTTTGTTTTATTTGGAGGCTGTTGTTTTCCAAGAACTCGACATTTTTTGATAATTTCGTTAACGGGAGCAACTTTTGTTCCAATATTTCGTACACGATTGCCTTGTCACTAAAGACATACGAGCCGTTTTTTTGATCGCTACTAAAGAGATAATTTAAAAATT
>CAZCQG010000014.1:12460-53731 GCA_964500775.1 uncultured Campylobacterales bacterium | reverse complement strand
GCCGCACCGCTGACGTCTAGCCCCATCTCTGCAGCTTTTTTCAGCGCGCATACGCTAGCGTCCACACGGCTAGTCATCCCCATGCCCACGGCGACCATCGCGCTGTTTTTGACGTAGACGACGCAATTACTTTTGACGAGACTTGCGACTTTGTAGGCGATTTCCATATCTTTTAGCTGTTGCGGGGTTGCGCTGTTTTTGCTCATAAGTTTGGCATTTTTGACTTCATTGTCATCGACCCTATCACTCTCTTGGTAGACGAAACCGCCTTCGAGATGTTTGAAATCGTTCGCATCTTTCGGGAAGTCAAGTGCACTTCCGCCGCAAGCAAAAAGTTTGAGCCTTTTTTTGGATTCAAATTCTCTAAGCGCTTCGTCGCTAAAACTCGGAGCGACTACCACTTCCAAAAAGAGTTCGTTCATCTTTTTTGCCAGTTCCCCATCCACTTCACCATTCACCGCTACTACACCGCCGAATGCCGAGATAGGGTCGCATTTGAGCGCTTCGGTATAGGAATCTAGGAGTGAATCTTTGATCGCAAAGCCGCACGGATTCCCGTGCTTTACGATGCAGACCGCTTTTGCATCTCCGAAGCTTGATGCGATTTTTACCGCACCGTTGATGTCGGTGAGGTTATTGAAGCTTGCCTCCCCTTTTAATTGTCGGAATCGTGAGCTAAAGAAATCGCCGAACTCGTATAGCGCCCCTTTTTGGTGGGGATTTTCACCGTATCTAGTGTCAAACGCCTTTTTGCCGACGATAAATTGGTGCGCACCAAATCCGTCGTTAAAGCGTTTATTCATATAGTTGGCGATCATAGAATCATACGCTGCCGTATGTTCAAAAGCCTTTATCATGAGATTCCGTCGGAATGCTTCGTCGTTTTGGTTGCTATCGAGTACTTCGAGTACTTTGCCGTAGTCGTTAGCGTCGGTGACTATCAAAACGTCTTTGAAATTTTTCGCCGCGGCACGTACCATTGAAGGACCGCCGATGTCGATATTTTCGATGATCTCTTCAAAGTCATCGGTGCGCTCGATAGTCGCTTTAAACGGATAGAGATTCACGCAGACGATGTCGATGCGCTCTATCCCGTGGTATCTCGCCATCTCGACATCCAGCGCGTTGTCACGCCTGTGGAGGATTCCTCCGTGTATTTTTGGGTGGAGGGTTTTTACCCGTCCATCAAACATCTCCGGACTTTCCGTGTATTCACTCACATCCCGAGGCTCTAGCCCTGCTTCTTTTAAAACTTTGAGCGTCCCTCCCGTAGAGAGTATGGAGTATCCTAGCCTTACTAAGCCTTGGGCAAAATCTATTACCCCTGTTTTATCACTGACACTGATTAGAGCATTCATCTTTTGCGGTATTTCCCTTTATATTTAGTCGGCAATACCCTCTTTTGGAGATCATCTGCAAAGGTTTTCTGTATTTGAAAAATATGAGATGTTTGGCGATAAATGCGAATAAACCGCTGATTTTAATACTTTTACCCACCATTCCGCAAGCGTATCTGCCGCCCAACGCTATCATCACGCCGGGATTTTTGCATCGGTATTTTACCAACTCTTTTCTGTCGATGGTATTTATCGCATTCTTCGCGGCGTATTTCCCTGTTTGCAATGCGATTTGTACCGTGGCGGGAGCGGGATTGCCGTCCGTATCCACACCGCTCATTACATCCCCACAAACAAAAACATTGTTTTTCCCTTTTGCGCGACCGTATTCGTCAGTGAGTATTTGCCCCCTTTGATTCTTCTCTAGATTAAACTTGCTAGTAAGATTCGCCGCTTCGATACCCCCCGCAAAGATGATAAAGGAGTGTCTGATTTTTGTGCCGTCATTGAGATAGACGAAGTTTTCATCCGCGCGACTCATATGTTTTCCGGTGATAAGGTTGACGTTGAGTTCTTTGAGGCGTTCGGTACTTTTTTCTATGAGATAGGGATCCATCCCCGGTAATACCGTATCGGTCGCGCTAATGAGGTGGATACTCATATAATCACACGCAAAAAGCCCTTTTTTGAAAATATAGCTCGCATAATATGCCATCTCCGCGGCGATCTCCACACCGCTAAGACCAGCACCGACGACGACGATGTCGAACTGCTCGCACGCACGCCCTTCGTTGTCTATTTTTTTAAATATCTCAAATTCGAATTTTTGTTTGAAGCTGAGTGCTTTGTGGAGTTTTTTGAGGTCGTTTGTCCTATCTAGCCCTTCGAGCTGTCTCGGGAAAAAAGTCCTAGCACCGATGGCGATGATGACTTGATCGTAAGGGAAGTTATTCCCCTCCTCGGTATGTACGATATTTTTTTCAAAGTCGATGTCGGTGACGCGGTTGTTGTAAAAGTTGACATTTGCCCCTAGTCCTTTGCAAAAGGTGATGAGATCAATTGTCATATCTGCCGCATCGATTTTGTTGGCGATGTAGTCATAGACCTCGGGTTGGAGATTGTGGTAGCTGTGTTTGTCGATGAGGGTGATCTCTATATCGCTCCGCTTGCTAAGCTCTCTCAATGCCGAAATGCCGCCGTATCCGCCCCCGATAACTACTACTTTAAACATACGTACCTCTTTGTGATTGGGATTTTTGTTATTTTACTCTATGTTTGTATTATTTATGTAACGAGGAATAATAGCGTTCTAAAATGACTTTTGCCGCAAGGGAATCGATTCTACCGTCGCTTTTATGACGGAAGATTCCTTTGCTCTCCTCTTTGGCTTCGAATGAACTGAAGCTTTCGTCGATGAAAACTATCTCTCCCTCAAAGCTAAGCAGATTGACGAAGTGCTTGATACGCCGCGTCATCTCCTCACTGCTCTCACCCTCTTTTGGGATTCCTACGACGAGGGTGTCGATAGTGTGCTCTTGGAGCAGATTCCGTACTTCGTTGCTTGCTTGATCTCTATTTTTTCTAAAAATAGGCGGCAGCGGTAGCGTGATGCCCTCCACCCCGAGTGCTACGCCGATGCGCTTGAGTCCGACGTCTAGGGCGAGAATCTTATTCATACGACTTTTACCCTCCCATCGATGATAGCGACAAGCCCTTCTATTTCGTATTCAAAAACCTTTTCACCGAAAGTCGCTACGACGCTATCAAGAAACGGGGAAGATTCGCAAAAGCGCAAAAGCGCGTCGTCGTTTCCGCTCGATACATCGCATCCTCCGAGAGAATCTACGAATGTCTCAATGTCGTAAATCGCCTCGGCTTTCCCTTCGCGTACAAGGGCGTTTGTACCGCTGCTTTCACCTAGCCTATGCGGCAATACATAGATTTTTTTGCCGCTTTTTAGGGCAAATTCGGCACTTCGCATCGAGCCGCTATTGATGTCGGCTTCGCTAATGATGAGGATTTCCCCGAGTGCGACGGTGATTCTATTGCGTAGTACAAAATCGTATCTTTGGGGTAAATATCCGCTCTCTTGTTCACTAAGCGCCAAAGCCGAGGCGTAGATTCTTTCGATGAGGTTTTTATTGGAGCTTGGATATATCGCATCGAGTGAGTTGGCAAAGATTCCGATGGTGTGCGGAAATGCCCCTTCGTGTGCTTTCGCATCTATCCCCATAGCTCCTCCGCTAGCTATGACAAAACCTTTTTGTGCCAATTTTTTTGCGAGGAGATACGTCATATCTTTGGCATAGTTGCTTGCGCGTCTCGCTCCGACGATACTGATTATCCGTTTTTGAAGCAATCCTAGATCGCCTTTATAGTACAGCGATTTTATTGCGGGAGAGAGTGTTTGTAATGAGGGTGGAATCTGCGAGAGTCTACTCATTTGCTCCTGCGTTTTCGACAAGAATAGAATCTAAGAAGTTCTTCCTTTTGTAGCCGCCCTTATCCCCTTCGCCGGGAATCTTCTCTAGCTCTTCTTGCAAAGGAGCATCGGATTTGACGAGTTTTTTTATCTCGTCATCCTTGCCAAATCTATCGATATAGCGCTTCAGCGTAATATTCCAGTTTACATCGCTTCTGCCGATATTTTGCTTCATCTCCGCGAGGTACGCTTTTTTCATCAAAATAGAGATTCTATCTATCCAATAGCGTATCTCCATATAGGTCGAGAGCGAGAGCATAGTTTTTTTCGGATTCCCTTGTTCGGCGTAGATGAGGGAGTTATTGTAGCGCTCTTCAAAATCCTCTTTGAGTTTCATAAACGCACTTAGTCCGCGCAATATCTCGTTTTTATCCAAGAGTTCGTAGGCGAGTTTGACGTTGTGTTTATTGACTGCGTCGATAAATTTCTCTTTTGCCGCCATGATGATGAGGCGGTCTTTGATCGCTTTTTTGTGATTTGGAAAATCGGAGAGGAATTTCGCTTTTTCGAGTGCTTGTTCGTATTCGCCGTTTTGCTCTAGCGTATTAAATTCATCGAAGAATTTATCGCTAAGCGAGATCACTTTTTTATACAAATCGGTATCTTCGAGAAATGGGAACTTCGCGACGACATCGAAATAGTTTTTAAATTTCCTTTGCTTTATCAACTCTTCGGCTTGGGTGAAAATCTGCGTGTTTTTGAGCAGCATCGCGATGATCTCTTTTTTATCGGTCATCTCAAAAGGCTTGAGGGTGTTTTGGGCTATTTTCGTATTATGGAGCGCATCCTCTTCGAGGAGTTTTTTAGCGGTGTTAAATGAGCGCAACCACTCTTTTTCGTATGCTTCGTATGCCAATGTCTTCATCAAGAAGCGATTCTGCAAAGAGAGCTCGAACGCTTTTTGAAATTCTCTTTTTGACACCGCTTCGACAAAAGAGCCGACGATACTTTTTTGCGAGAGATAGAAATCAAACTCTTTTTTCTTTGATTTATCGACCGTGAAGGGGTCGGTAAAGAGTATCGCCTCATCGAGTCTATTTTCATTGAGCATCTCTATCGCTTTTTTCAATATCCCCGGCCATTCGTCGTCAAAAACCTTCATCATAGGGTGTATCGATAAAAAGAGATTCTTATTGACGCGTTCTCGTGCTTGCGGGAAGTTTTTCTCTTCCAAAAATTTTACGAACTCTGCGTCCCCTATTTTGTAGTCGATAAATATCAAACTCCCATCCACGGTACCTATCGCTAAAATATTGTCAAAAAACTTGATGGATGCTACACCGCTATATTCGAGCTTGATGTCGAGCACTCTTGAATTATCTTCGAGCTTTACGGCATAGAGTGCATCGCTTCTGCTGCCCACTACGGCAAATTTATTATCAGGAGAGATGTCGGCGTAGGAGGGCCAAGTGCTGAAGATATTTTCGGTAGAGAGTATCTTTTTATAGTTGAGGTCATAAATCAATGATCCACCGTTTCGTAGTACGAGATAGAGATATTTATCGTTATCGAAAAACTTCGTTTTTTCGGGTACGTCGGGTGCTTTGATGACGTTTGTGATTCTGTTGACGGCGATGTCGTAGATGACGACGTATTTGTCAAAGCCGCTACAAGCGAGCTTGTCGCATTTTTTTGAAAACGTCAAATCGCAAATATAGTCGGGTCTCGGAGGGAGAGAAGTGATGAGTGAAACCTTTTGAGCATCAAAAATATATGTACGCCCGTCACTTCCGCCCGTAGCTAGATATTTTCCGTCAGAGGAGAAGGAGGCGGATTCTATATCCCCTTCGTGCCAATCAACGACCCCTTTTTTCTTGAGTCCTCCATCAAGCTCAATAACAACACCTTTTTTTGTCCCTAGAAGCGGAATAAAAAATTTGTTTTGCTTTGATACCGAGGTGGAGTTTGCGTATTTGTGCATCAGAGGATACTCTTTGACGAGGTTGAACGAGCGTATAAGCTGGAGATTTTCTTCTTGGATAATATGGAGCCAATAGCCCGAATCTAGGACATAAAAGAGCTTGCCGCATTTTTCTATACTAAGGATGCTATGCTGAAAGGTTATCTTTTTTAGAGTATGTAGCATTTTCCCGCTCAATTTTTTTTATAAAAAAAGCAAGAAATATTCCTAAAATTAAAAAATGATTAAAGGTAAAAATTATCTTACATATTTAGAAGTTTTGGTATATCCGTAGCATACATCACTTCTAAATCATCAAAAATATCGATATGTTTTTTGATCGTCTCTAGCGTCTCTTTGTGCGGATGACCGATAGCGATCGCAAAGCCGTTTTTCTTTGCTTTGTATATCGCCTCTTTGAGTTGATTGAGGATGTATTTTTCATCTCGTTTGTTGTCGATAAAGACATCTCTTTTTGATATGTGCAAGCCAAGCTCTTTTGCGGCTTCATCTGCTTTTGTGTACGGCGTGGTACGAGAATCGATGTAGTGGATGCCGTATTTTTTGAGGATCGTTAAAAGTTTTTCCATCGAACCAAGATCGGAGGTAAATTTTGAGCCGGTATGACCGTTGATGTAGCGTACGCTTGGGAACATCGTTTTAATCTCTCTTATCCGTTTCTCGATTGTTTCGGCAGAATCTCCCACCTTAAGCGTTTTGTCTTCGGGGGAGTTGAAATCCATCGCTTCTAACGGGAGGTGTACCATATATTCATTTGCGATTTTTGCGATTTTATCGCTATTTGGATGCCTTTTTGTGGGCGGTAAAATAGAGGGCGTGATGGCAAGATCGATATTTAAAATACTTTTCATTTGATAGTCGTAGCTTACGTCATCGATGATGAGGACGAGCTTTGGTTTTGTTGTGTCGAAACGTACGGGAGGCTTTGCGGGCTTGATCTCCTCTTTGACTTCGCTTACTACGCTTTTTTCATCGGTGATTTTTTCAAGATCGATATTTTTCGGCGGCAACGGCAACGGTTTTGAAAGCTCCGAGAGGGTACTTTTTGCAGCAGTATCGGTACCGTTCTTTTCGCGATCGAGCACCGAATTTTGCGCTAGCCCTTCTTGGATCGATTTTTCTAGTTCTTGGATAAGGTGTTCATTTTTTTTTGAGAGAGAAGGCGTGTCGGTACTTTGCCGAGTTTGTGCGAGTTCTTTGAGGGAAGATTGCCGCTCTTTATATATATAGTAGAGAATCGTGAAAGCAAAAAGGGAGATAACCGCAAGAGAAAACAGCAACGGATTAAAGTACGATTTCGCGAAAAATTGCCGTTGTTTTCTAACTCGCGGTTTTCTTCTCTTTTTTTTCAAAAATCCCTATCTTCCGAGTTGTATCTCGACTTCGATCGAGCTTATGTTTTGATTTTGTCCGGTTCTGATTTGTACGTCGTGCACTTTGGCGTATTTCTTGACGACTTGAAGGATGTCTTCGCGCATATCGTCCAGCCATGGGAGATTCCCCTCGGCACGTTCGATCTCTAGGATCGTTTTTAGTCTGCCGAAAGCTTTATTTGCGGGAGTCTCTTCTTTTTTGAAGATTTTGGAGAGAAAGCTCATGAGAAGAGCCTTTTAAAGATCCCCTTTTTACTTTTAAACTCGGGAAACTCCAACTCCTCGCCTAAGATTCGTTTACAGATTCTGCCGTATGCGTTGCCGCTATCGCTTTTGCTATCGTGTATCACCGGCTCCCCCGTATTTGTGGAGCTAACCACTTTTGGGTCTTCGGGGACGACGCCGATTAACGGGAGGGCGAGGATCTTCAACACGTCATCGATACTTAGCATATCCCCTTTTTCTACCATTTCAGGTTTCAAGCGGTTGATGATAATATGTTTTAGCACCTCTTCGCCCTTGATCGCTTTTTCGCTTTTTGCATCGATGATGCCGATAACTCTATCGGCATCACGCACGGCACTCACTTCGGGCGTAGTGACGATGAGCGTGCGATCGGCAAGGAATATCGAGTGTTCAAATCCCCCTTCGATACCTGCGGGAGAATCTAAGAGGATATATTCAAACTCCCCTTTAAGACGATCGATGAGGTCACGTACTTTCTCTTTGTCTAGGCAGTTTTTATCTTTTGACTGACTGGCGGGGAGAAAGTAGAGCGTCTTTATTTTTTTATCATTGATGAGAGCTTGAGAGAGGTTGCATTTTTTGTCCATCACGTCTACGACATCATAGACGATACGGTTTTCTAGTCCTAGAATCATATCGAGATTCCGAAGACCGATGTCAAAATCTACGACGACGACTTTTTTCCCCTCTCTAGCAATTCCTACCGCGACGTTAGCCGCCGTGGTGGATTTGCCTACACCACCTTTGCCCGATGTGACGGTGATGACTGTTCCCATTCTATATTTTCCTTAATAATTAGTTTTTGTCTTGATCGACGATTTTGTTGGCTTTGATCCAAGGCATCATTGCTCGTAGTCTCGCACCCGTTTTTTCGATAGGGTGGTTTGCGAGGTTTCTTCGCTCTGCGTTCATTCTCGCATAACCCGCTTTTCTCTCTAGGATGAAATCTTTGGCGAATCTGCCGTTTTGAATCTCTTTAAGAATCTCTTTCATTTGTTTTTTAGATTCATCGTTGATGACCCTTGGTCCGCTCACCATATCGCCGTATTCTGCTGTATTTGAGATAGAGTATCTCATATCCGCGATACCCCCTTCAAATATCAAGTCAACGATGAGTTTTGTTTCGTGCAAGCACTCAAAATACGCCATTTCTTCAGGATACCCTGCCTCTACAAGCGTCTCAAATCCTGCTTGGATAAGCGCGCTTATACCGCCGCAAAGCACGGCTTGTTCCCCGAAGAGATCGGTTTCGGTTTCGTCTTTGAATGTCGTCTCGATGATACCGCTTCTACCGCCGCCTACGCCACTTGCATAGCTAAGAGCGATATTTTTCGCGTTGCCGCTTACGTCTTGGTGTATAGCGATAAGGTCGGGAATCCCGCCGCCTCGTACAAATTCGCTCCGTACGGTGTGTCCCGGTGCTTTTGGAGCGATCATAATAACATCGATGTCGGCTCTTGGCTGGATTTGTCCGAAGTGGATGTTAAATCCGTGTGAAAACGCCAACGCCGCTCCCGCTTTGAGGTTGTCTTTGATAGATTCATTGTAAACATCCGCTTGGAATTCATCAGGGAGGAGTATCATCACCACATCCGCGCTTTTTACCGCTTCTGCGACCTCTGCTACCTTAAACCCCTTCGCTTCGGCTTTTGCCCAAGATTTTCCGCCTTTATATAAGCCGATGGTCACGTCCACGCCGCTATCTCGTAGGTTTTCTGCATGCGCATGTCCTTGGCTTCCGAAGCCGCAAATAGTTACTTTTTTGCTTCTAATAATGCTTAAATCGCAGTCTTTGTCGTAATATACGGTCAATGCCATTGTGTGTTCCTTTGCTATGATTTTAGTTTGAAGTTTCGCGGATTCTAACTGTTTTTTACTTTAGAATCCATTTTTATAACGCAGCAAACCGCTCTCGCATAAACTCTACAAACGTTTCCAAAAGCGTCGTAAAAGCCTTATCCTTGCGATAGATGCAATAAAACTCCCGTTGGAATCGGATATTTTTTAATCGCACTTCAAAAAGCTTTTCCGATTCTAGCTCCTCTTTGACGCTCACTTTTGAGGTGACGGTGAGGGTGTTTTTGTTGTGGAGGAGTACCTTTTTTATCTCCTCGAAGTCGTAGAGTTCCATAAAAATTTTGATACTTTTGGCGTGCTCTCCTAGAGCTTGCATAAATACGTCCCGCGTCCCCGAGCCGCTTTCTCGCATAATCCAGCGTTTGTCTATCTCGTCGATGTAGCACTCTTTTTTGTAAGATTTATCGCTTGTGATGAGGATGAGTTCGTCTTCTGCGAGTTTGATTTTTTCTAGGTTTTGCTCTTTGCATTCGGTCTCGATGATGCCTAGATCAAGCTTAGAATCGAGGACTTTTTTGATGATCTCGGCGGAGTTTAGCGAGAGTGCGGTGAGGCGTACTTGATCAAAACGCGAGAGAAAATCGTAGTAGATTTGAGGCATGAGATAGTTGGCGATGGTCTTGCTGGCGGCTACTTTTATGGAGCCTGCGATCTTGTTTTTTAGGAAGAGATTTTTGGAATCTTTGAGAGCGAGAAAATGGGGATATGTTTTTTCGTAAAAGAATCTCCCGCGCTCATTGAGGATGAGCTTTTTCCCCATTCTATCAAAGAGCGATTCTCCGAGTTTGTTTTCTAGCGACTTTATAGCCAGCGATACCGCCGACTGACTGATGCCAAGCTCTGCGGCGGCTTGGGAGACTTGTGGATTCTCGCAGAGTTTGTAGAAGAATCCAAGCTCTTTGAAAGTCATCGACATCCTTATTAAAAAAATAAATTAAATTAGTAAAAATTATATATTTTACAAATTAAAAGCGTGCTGATATAGTTACGGAAAAAAGCAAGGAATCTATTGTGGCATTTAGCAAAGAAAATCGCGGCAATACGTTGAGCGGTATCCTATTCGTAGCACTTTTCGCAGCGTCTGCTAGCTATATCGCCGAGTTTGCCCTCTTTAGGAATCTCGGTATCAGTCCTCTTATCATCGGTATTATCCTTGGGATGGTATACGCAAATACCTTGCGCAATAAGCTCCCGAGCGAATGGCACAAAGGAATCGTATTTTCTACCAAAACACTCTTGCGTACCGCAATAGTCTTTTACGGATTCCGTATGAGTTTTCAGGCTATCGAAGCAGTCGGTGTGAGTGGCATCGTTACGGGTAGCGCGGTGGTTTTTTCTACCTTTATCATCGGCTATATCGTCGGGACAAAGGTGCTCAAACTCGACCGCGACACCACGATACTTACGAGTGCAGGTAGCTCCATATGCGGTGCGGCGGCGGTACTCGCGACGGAACCCGTCGTAAAAGCAGAACCCTACAAAAGCGCGGTCGCCGTCTCTACGGTAGTGCTATTCGGGACTATCGCGATGTTTTTGTATCCGTTTTTGTACAAAGCGGGATATATCCCTTTTAGTGAGCAGGATATGGGCATCTACATCGGCGGGACGCTACACGAAGTAGCCCACGTCGTAGCGGCCGGTAATGCACTTGGTGAGGAGGTGAGCAAAGATGCCGTGATCGTAAAGATTATTCGCGTGATGCTACTAGCTCCCTTTCTCGTACTCCTCTCACTATGGCTAGCGCGGAGTGCGGCTAGCGGCATCAAAGGGGAGAAAACAAAGATCGTAATCCCGTGGTTCGCCGTCCTTTTTATCGCCGTAGTCGGGTTTAATTCATTAAATCTCCTCCCGCAAGCCGCGGTAGATACTATCAATGCACTCGATACCTTCGCGCTGACTATGGCAATGAGCGCGCTAGGGATGGAGACGAGTTTTGGTAAGTTTAAAAACGTCGGACTAAAACCGCTCTATTTGGCGGCGATTCTCTTTCTTTGGCTCATATTCGGGGGATTTTATATCGTGAAGTTTGCAACTTTGTCCTAGGAGTTCTGTGATATAATCTTGCTTCAATCCATAGAATTTTAGAGGAAAAACGATGTCCGATTATCACGAGGAGCTCTCTATCCTAAATCCCGATAGTAGCACCTATCATGAAGTGAAATTTGCGCTCGAAGAGACGCTAAGACTCTTAGAGGGAATCTCGCCAGAGCTAAAAAGTGAATTTTTGCGTTTGCGGGAGATTTTTCTCAAAACACGAAAAGAATCAAAGCTCCCCATCGACATTATCAAAAAAGAGAATCTTGAACACCTTGAGGAGCTGGTAAAAATATTCTCCATCTATTTGATGCTCATAAACATCATCGAAGAGCGGCAGATTCCCGAGGAAGATTGCCAAATAGAGAAGGTGATAAATGAACTCCAAAACGAAGGTTTTGAGAAGGATGACATTTTAGAAGTGTTGGAGAGCATCCGTTTTTATCCCGTATTTACGGCGCATCCTACAGAATCACGTCGTCGTACGTTCCTCGAATCCCACCACGAGATTCAAAACTCGCTTGCCAAGATCTTCCCTTTCGGAAACAAAGACGCGTATGAAGATTTTAGTTACCGCTTGATGCTCCTTTTTAAAAGCGACCTCGTGCGCGACCAAAAGATAGAAGTCCTTTTTGAGCTTGACAACCTTGTTTATATCTTGGAGAGCTCGGTTTTGGGAGCGATTTTAAAAACAAACAAGCGACTCCAAGAGATCATCCAAGCACCGCTCAAAAAATCTCCCATCAAACTCGGTAGCTGGATAGGAGGCGATAGAGACGGCAACCCGTATGTCACCAACGAAGTGATGACAAAGGTGATGAAGCTCCAACACAAAACCATCATCAACGTCTACATAAAACTCGTCGAAAAACTCCGCAGAGAACTCTCCATAAGCACCAACGTCGTCGAACCCACCGATGCGCTCAAAGAGAGCTTGGAGGTCGAGAGCGAATATTTGGACGAAGATTCTAAGAAGCTCTTTCAAAAAGAGCCGTTTCGCGCGAAACTCTCTTTGATGGAGCAAAAGCTCCGAAATAGACTTTTGTCGGTAAATAGTCTAAGCGAGGTGGAGTTCACCTACGGCTCACCCAAAGAGTTTATATCCGACATCGATATGCTTGTCGATTCGCTTGATACCGTGAGCGCAAAAGGGCTTATCGAGCTTCGGAATCTCGTCATCGGTTCGGGATTCCATTTGATGCAGCTTGATTTTAGAGAACACAAAGACGCTATAAAAAGCGCTATCACCGAGATATTTTCCTACTTAGGGGTCGCCGATAGCGATTTTCCAAATCTCCCGAAAGAGAAGATGATAGAGATACTCAATCACGCCATAGAAAAGCCAAAAATAGAACTCCAAAGTCTGCTCGGCAAACTCACCAAGGAATCAGAGAGTATCGTCGAAGCTTTCATAAAAATCGAGTGGGCAAAAGAGAAACTAAGCAAAGACATTATCGATAGTTTTATCATCTCGATGACGCAAGAGAGCACAGATTTACTTAGCGTGTTATGGTTTGCGAGACACTCAGGACTTTGGAAAGAGGGCGAAGAGACGCGAATATCGATCACGCCGCTATTTGAGACGATAGAAGATTTGCGCAAAGCACCCGAGATTCTCAAAGAGCTCAAAAACAATCCCCATTACGGCAAGTATTTGAAGGACAGAAATAATATCCAAGAGGTAATGATAGGGTATTCGGATTCGAGTAAAGACGGCGGGATATTTGCGAGTAACTTCTCTCTCAATCGCGCGATACACTATTTGATGGAGCTAGAAAGTGAGCTTGGAATCAAGTTTAAACTTTTCCACGGCAGAGGCGGGAGTATCAGCCGCGGCGGCGGTACGTTAGAGGCCGCACTTTTGGCAAGCCCCGCGAAAAGCGTGGACGGATATTTGAAAGTGACCGAACAAGGGGAGGTGATAAGCTCGAAATACCTCAATCCCCACAATGCCGAACAAAACTTCAAAAAGACGTTGGCGATGCTCCTCAAAAAATCGGTGTACGATAAATTTAATATCCGAATCGATTGCGGCAAAAACAACCAATTCACGACCTTGATGCAAGAGGTGAGCGACAAATCGATGCAAAGTTATCGCGAACTGGTCTACCACACGCCGGGTTTTATCGACTATTTCAAAGAGGCGACCCCGATATATTTTATCCAACAGTTAAACATCGGCTCCCGCCCCTCCAAACGGCGCGACACCAATAGAGTCGAGGATTTGCGCGCAATCCCGTGGGTGTTTGCTTGGACGCAGAATCGGAGCATCATCCCTGCGTGGTATGGACTGGGGAGCGGTTTAAAATCGTTGTACGGGACGCGAAAAACGGAGCTTAGAGAGTGCTATCAAGCGTGCCCATTTTTCAAAACTACTATCGACAACGTCGCACAAGCGTTGCTTAAAACAGAGATGGATATTTCCAAGCTTTACGGTGCTTTCGTGCAGGATACGACACTTAAAAATACGATATGGAATACGATTGAACACGAATTTTACGACACGATAGAATCGATACTCTATGTCAGAGGCGAGGAGAATCTTTTGGAGAGCGAGAATGCTTTGCGTGATTCTATTTTGTTGCGAAAACCATATCTCACCGCGCTCAATATTTTTCAAATCGAGCTTATAAAAAAATATAAAAGTGCAAAATATAAAGAGAAACAAGAGCGCTTGCTCAAGCAAATATCAAGTACGATTGTCGGTATAGCGCAGGGCATGAGGAATACGGGGTAAGTTAAGGGTTTTTATAGAGGTGCCTTTATAAAAGAAACATTATAATGCGTTTTAAAGAAGAGAAAGAGAATAGGATAAGAGTGATATGAAAGAGGATATAGTAAAGAATGTAAAATCGCTTCCCCCTATGCCTGAAGCGATTCAAAAGATACAGGCGATATGTAACAATCCGGATTCGAGCATCAACGACCTCATAAGAGTTGTTGAGAAAGATCCGGCGCTCACGGCAAACTTACTCAAATCGGCAAACTCTCCGTTATACGGATTTAGCCGCGAGATCACCTCGATTTCCCAAGCGGTTTCGCTTTTTGGAATGGCTACGGTCAAAGGGTTTGCGATAGCGAGTGCGGTAAAAAGTAGCTTCAAAATGGACTTTGCCCCGTATGGGATTAGTGCGCAACATTTCATCAGGGTTTCAGAGATTCAAAACGGTTTGACGGTACGATGGATTAGCAAGATCGATAGAAATATGTTAAACGTCCTTGCCCCTACCTCCTTTTTGCTCGAAGTAGGCAAGGTAATCCTTGCGGATGTCGTCAAAAAAAGCGGAGAAGCCGAGAAATTTAAACAAGATATTACTACCGATGGTGCAGATATAGCCGAGGTAGAGGTGAAGTATTTCGAATCTACGGGCGAAGACGTAGCGGCAAAGATATTTGAACACTGGAATTTTGAGACTTTGATGGTTGATTCGATGAAATTCCTCAATCATTCCGAAGAAGCTTACGATGAAGCAAAGAAATATATCTATCCTCTCAAAGCGGTAAAAAAACTTATCAATATTTACTCTAAATTCTCCGATGCGCAATTAGAGGCGGCGTTAAAAATAGTCGAAGAGGCTAAACTCGATAAAAACATTTTCCTAGAGAGTGTCGAAGCGATCAAGTCCATAGACTAATTTAATGAAACCCTTATGTTTAAAAACACCGATAAACATGAAAATCCAAAGGGTTTCATTAAAGCACCAAAGGTGCGCGGGCTCTCTGCCGAAGAGCCTTTTTGGACTTGTGCAAAAAGGAGATTTATAGGTGTATAAAAATATCGGTCAGCTTGCACACGGTGTAGATGAAGAGGGCATCAAAGAGCTAGACCGAAACCTCATAGAAGAACTCAAAAAAAATAAACTCCTTATCCATAAAAAAGGGAAATATAAACTCTTAGAGGGCGTTTCGCTCGGCAAAGTGGATGTCTCTAGGGACGGCACCGGATTTTTAGAGATAGAGGGGAGAGAGAAAGACATCCTCATCCCAAAAGAACTCCTAAACGGCGCACAACGGGGTGATTTCGTCGCTGCACTTATCATCGGTCGGCGCAGAGGCAGAGTACTCGCTCGCGTGGCGGTGGTCATCGACAGAAAAAAAGCCCATATGGTCTGCTATGTAGAGCACGTCGGAAAAAAGATATTTATCAAAGATATAAAAAACGATGTCGCCATCCATCTCAAAACTTCTAGCAAGTCTCTTAGGAATCTCCCCGATTTCACGGTACTCAAAATCGATACGAAAACCGCCGATGTCGATGAGGTGCTCGGGGTGCTGGACGATCCGTTCGTGGATGAGAAGATTTCTCTAGCTCTGTATAATAAAAATGAGGATTTTAGTAAAGCGGCGCAGAATCAAGCAAAAAGCTACGGCAACACCATCGATGTCTCGCTCTATAGAGATCGCGTCGATTTGCGGGATATGCCGCTCATCACTATCGACCCGGTAAGTGCCAAAGATCATGACGATGCGATCTATTTTGATACGGAGGAGATGACCCTTTATGTCGCTATCGCCGACGTGAGCGAATATGTCACCCGCTTTAGTCCGATAGATAAAGAAGCAAGAGATCGGGGATTTAGTATCTATTTGCCTCATAAAAGCATCCCGATGCTCCCAAGAGAGCTTTCCGAAAATCTCTGCTCACTCAAAGAGGGAGAAAATAGACTATCGTTCGTGTTTAGAATACGCCTCCATAAAAAAACATTGAAACCTATCAAAGAAGAGCTTTTTCAAGCCCTCATCAATATTAAGAAACGCTATAACTACGAAGAGGTGGACGAATTTATCGAAGGAAAAGAGATAGAAGATGCTTCGGTGCGCTCTTTTTTGATGCCGTTGTATGAGGTGACAAAGAAATTACGGAAAAAGCGACTTGAAGAGGGGTTTGACTTTCGGAATCCCGATACGAGGTTGGTGCTCGATTCCCAAAATGTTCTTTTAGAAACAAGAATCGAAGAGGAGACCCCTTCGCATTCGCTCGTAGAAGAGTGTATGCTCCTCGCAAATTGCGCCGCGGCAAAGCGACTCAATAAAAGTATCTTTCGCGTCCACGAAGAACCCGATCCCAAGAAACTCCAAGACCTCCTTGATGATCTTGCCGCTATCGGCGTGTTTGCAAAAAAAGGGGATAGTTTTCACGCTATCGTCAATTCTCTCCAAAAAGATGCCGAAGAGAAAGGGCTGCGCAGTGAAGTGGATAGAGCCATCATCAGGGCGCAAAAACAAGCGTACTACTCCTCAAAAAATCTCGGACATTTCGGCTTGGGATTTGAGAGTTATACCCACTTTACCTCGCCTATACGGAGGTATTCCGACCTCCTTTTACACAGAATCCTAAAAGCCGATCTAGCGGGTGATGCCAAGCTTAGGGATTTTATCTATGAAGATATTGAGACATTAGTCTCGCATATCAGCAATCTAGAGCGTGAAGCGCAAAAGGTCGAGTGGGATTTTATGGATAGGAAATTTGCGCGGTGGGCGGCGAAAAATCTCGGCAAAGTAGTGCAAGCCGTCGTCATAGACAAAGAGAAAACACCTATCGCAAAGGTTATGGAAAAAATACAAGGGGCGAGGATATTTTTGCGAAGCTACCCCTATGACATTGAGAATCTCGACAAGATTAATGTGCGAATCATCTCAAGCGATGTCGGGAGCACGAGAATCGAAGGGGAAGTGCTTTGAGCAAAAAAAGGTTAGGCGATAATAGAGCGTTTGAATCCTTACTCAAAGGGGCGAAGATTCCAAACGCTATTTTCTTGGCGAGCGAGTGCGATTACTGTATCTCGTATCACTCCGAAAAGCTCATAAAAAAAATCACCTCACCCGAAAATATCTATCGTATGTACTATGGCGAATACGATTTTAAGAGTGCAAAAAATATCCTTTCGCAGTCTTCGCTCTTCGGTGATTCTTCGCTTTTGGTCATAAAAAGCGATACGAAAATCGCCCAATCGCAACTCATCGATCTCATTTTACAAGCCGAAAAGAGCGGCTCGAACTATCTGCTTTTAGAGTTTTATAAGAATCCAAACAAGAAATCAAGCGAATATTACTATATGACCCAAGACCAAGCCAAAGAGTTTGATTCTGCCTATAGTTTTTACGTCCCCTTTCAAAGGGATGCCGTGCAGATGTTAAAAGCGCGTTCATTAGAGCTTGGACTCGATATGAGCGAGTACCTCCTCTCCCAACTCTACACAGTCCACAACGGCGAGATAGGAATCTGTATGATGGAGCTAGAAAAATTTATCATCTATAAAGAAGAAGGAAAGAATCTCGAAGTGGATGCGAAAATGCTAAGCTCGCTATGTTTCGGTCTCGGAGCGGAAAACTTCGAAGAGCAGGTGATTGCGCTATTGCAAAAAAAAGAGGTGTTGCAAAGCTTTATCAAGATGAGCGAAGAGGGGATTGACGAGATTGAGATTCTGAACAACATCTCCTACTTTATCCATAAACTTTTTATGTTTTACAGCTATATCCGCGCAAACGGCAATCCGAATGCCTATGAAATAACGGGATCGAATATGCCCAAATTTATGCTCGAAAAACTCTCGAATCTCTCTATGCGTTTTGATGAATACCAGTATCAGTTTTTTTTTGAAATCCTTTCAAATTCGATGCTCGATATGAAGCTCAAAGGGAAGATCGATAAAAACTCGTACTTCATTTCAACTTTAATTAAACTCCAAGAAATCATTTAGTAGAATCCGCCTCCATCCTTGTCCCTTTCCTAACAAACAATAAAAGGGGCTTGAAATCCAAAAGGAGTTTTATGAAACACTACGAAACTATGTTTATCCTAAAACCGACGCTTACTCCCGAAGAGAGCGCAGCGAAGATAGGATTCTTCAAAGAGATCATCACAAAAGACGGCGGCGAAATCGTAGCCGTAGAAGACTGGGGCACTAAGCAATTAGCGTATGAAATCGAAGGCAACAAAAGAGGTTATTACTATGTAATGTACTTCAAAGCTTCACCCGATTCTATCCTAGAATTAGAGAGAAACTACAGAATTAACGAAGATATTATCAGATTTATTGTTCTAAAATATGAGAAGAAAAAAGAGGTTGAGGCGTGGCAAGATATGGTCAATAAAGCCGTAGCGAAGCCTAAGAAAGAAGAGGCTGCAAAAGCCGAATAAGTAAGGACGGACTATGTTCAATAAAGTAATCTTGGTCGGAAATCTCACTCGTGACGTAGAAGTCCGGTATCTCCAAAACAGTAGCGCGGTAGCGACACTCGGGCTGGCTACAAACAGAAGATATAAAGACGCGAGCGGCGAGCAGAGGGATGAAACTTGCTTTATTGACGTGACGTTATTCGGAAGAACCGCAGAGGTAGCAAATCAATACCTCAAAAGAGGAAGCAAGGTTTTAATCGAAGGGCGGTTGAAGTTTGACCAATGGACCGACCAAAACGGGCAAAAGCGCTCAAAACACACCGTAGTAGCCGAATCTATGCAGATGCTAGACACGAGAAACTCGGGCGGATATGAGGGCGGACAAGCCCAAGGCGGCGGATACGGCGGTTATCAAAGCGGCAATAGCGGCGGATACGACGACTATTCGCGAAGTGACTCTGCACAACCCAGAGCGCAGTCAAGCGGCAACCAAAACGATTATAAGATAAAAGAGATAGACGTCAACGAAGACGACATCCCTTTCTAAGAAAATTTACAAGAGGTAATAACTATGGCTGAAAAAAAGAGATATACAAAAAGATATTGCAAATATACGGAAATGAAGATCAACTATATCAACTATAAAGATATGGATCTCATTAAACATTCACTTTCCGAGAGATACAA
This sequence comes from uncultured Campylobacterales bacterium, assembly GCA_964500775.1. Lineage (GTDB taxonomy): Bacteria > Campylobacterota > Campylobacteria > Campylobacterales > CAZCQG01 > CAZCQG01. Next base: position 34,674 of record CAZCQG010000014.1, on the reverse strand, counting down.
AATTATGCCTAGAAGGCTTACGGGTAACTCAAAAAAATGGCAAGAGAGAGTTGAAGTCGCTATCAAAAGAGCAAGACATATGGCGCTTATCCCTTATGTAGTAGATACTACCAACGTAGTGGAAGTTCCATTCGATAACACAAGACTTTACAACTACAGATAATATAACACTACAAATCTCCCGAGGATTACCCTCGGGAAACTTTTTTTCCACTTTTTACTGTTATAATACCCCAATTATCTCGCAAAGGGTATTTTTATGTCGCAGACACTAAGTAAAGCCGAATCTACTTCCAAATCCCATCTCCATAACGTAATGCAAATCGCGGTATTTTTGCTTAACGATAAGAATCATTACGGCATCAATGTCTCTAAAATTCGCTCTTTTGAGGACTTCAATAGATATAAAATCATTAAAAGTAGCTCTATAAACTCAAACATAATGGAGGGATATATTCAGTATCAAGACAAAATTATCCCCGTACTCAATCTTGAAAAGTGGATGGATATTTTTGTGAAAGGGAATGAGTACGCTATTTATCTCATATGTGAGTTCAATAAAATGATGCTCGCTTTTCCTATTAGTGTGGTCGATAATATTTATAACGTAGCTATCGGTGATTTGCAAAGACCCGATGCGTATACCGGAGTGATTACTTATAATACGGTCATCAAGATAGGCGGCAAAGATACGACTTGTATGGTTTTGGATGTGGAGCGATTGATAGATGAGACATTCGGTGAGGATCTCGGCGATATTGGGGAAAATATGGGAAAAGAGAAGCTCATACTCGTAGCCGAAGATAGCGGTGTGGCAAGATCGATTTTGCGTGAAATACTAGAATCTAGCTCGCTAAGGGTAAATTTTTACAATGACGGAATGGAGTTGAGAGACTATTTAAGCGGACTTGATGCAGAAGGTATAGAGGACATAGGGCTTATTATCACCGATCTTGAGATGCCTAGACTTGATGGGTATCAAGTGATAAAGTACGTCAAAGAGAATAAATCACTCGCAGGGATACCGGTGATAGTCAACAGCTCTATGTCTAATAGCGGCGTAGACGTAAAAGTAAAAAGTCTAGGAGCTAGCGGCTTTGTTGCTAAAACGAGCCCAGAGGAGCTATTGCGGCAGATTAAAGATTATATGTTGTAGTTTTAACCTTTATAAGGAAGAGGTTAAAAAATATTATGTAAAATAGTGCTTAATTATTGAGCAATCGGAGGTGATGTATGGGGTTTTTCGGAGGTTGTAAAGAGCAAGAGACGGAAATAGAGCGTCTCAAAAAAGAACTAGATGCGTTGCGGAGCGCAAATGCCGATCTTACGGTGCAAAACGGTAATCTAAAAAATGAGTTGAAAACGCTAAAAGAGATGCAATGTAGTGAGTTTTATCATGAATTGATGCATTTTCAAAACCAAAATCTAAAAAGCGGATTATTGGATATTCAAGGTAATATGGCCGAATCGGTCACTTCTGCGAAAGAGACGATAAAACACTCTAGCGAACTTCTCGAAAACATCAAGTCACTTAGCGAGAGTACCTCGGGCATCAGAGAGAGCTTAGAGAAACTAGACGTATCCGCAGACGATGCCAATCACTCCATACAATCCCTTTCAGGACGTGCCCAAGAGATTAGCTCGATACTAGGACTCATAAAAGACATCTCCGAACAAACAAACCTCCTTGCATTAAATGCTGCCATCGAAGCAGCACGTGCCGGTGAACACGGCAGAGGATTTGCGGTCGTGGCGGATGAGGTGAGAAAGCTTGCCGAAAAGACCGATAAAGCCGTGGGCGAGATTCAGGTGGTGATTCAGACGATGCACCAAGATGTTTTGGAGACGAGCCAAAGGGGAGAAGAGATAAAGTCATACGTCTCCGAGAGCGCACAGCTTATCAACACCTTTGAGAACGGCTTTAAAAACGAATCCGAAATGATGGGAACCGCTTTTTCAAATATCATTTTTACGACCGATCGAGTTTTTATGAGTTTGGCAAAGCTCGATCACGTGATTTGGAAGGTCAATACTTACATATCCGCCCTAGAGAGAAAAGAGGCGTTTAAATTCGTAAGCCATCATGATTGCAGACTAGGGAAATGGTATTACGAAGGGGAAGGGAAAAATAATTTCTCATTTACGCCGAGCTACCAATCGCTAGAAAATCCGCACTCAATAGTGCATAATGGCACGAAAAAAGTGTTTGAGATCGTAAGCGTCGAAGGAAAAATAGACGAAGAGAAGCTCTTTGATTCCTTTAAAGAGATGGAAGAGGGAAGTAAAGGGGTGTTTGAAAAACTCGATAAAATATTACAGGAAAAAGGGAAGTGATAAAAGGGCAGCTTGAAACAATAGTCTCTATCATCAAAGAGGCAGGGGAGATACTCAAAGAGGGGTTCGGACAAACCAAACAAATCACGTATAAAAGCGAGATCGATCTCGTAACCAAATACGACGTATTGTGTGAACAGTTTTTATGCGAGAGATTCTCAAAGATCGCTCCGGAATTTCAAATCGTCGCAGAAGAGAGCTATAAAAACGAAGCTCTCAAACACAAGCTCATCGTCATCGATCCCATAGACGGCACGACCAACTTTGTACATAATATCCCGCATGTAGCGATTTCCGTCGCTTTTTTGGATACGACGGGGCAGGATGTAGGCATCGTGTACAACCCGATACTCGAAGAGCTTTTCATAGGGATAGAGGGAGAGGGTGCTACGTGGAACGGCGAGAAAATAAGCGTAGGAAAAACGGAACAACTCAACAAGTCACTCGTAGCGACGGGATTCCCGTATAAAATCATCGAGGATGAGGATATTAGAAAAGATGTCGTAAGTTTGCTCGATAAAGTACTGGCAAACGTCAGGGGAATCCGCCGACTCGGAAGCGCTGCACTTGATTTATGCTATCTCTCTTGCGGGAAATTCGATCTTTTTTACGAATACGAACTCAAACCGTGGGACGTGGGTGCGGGAATAATCATACTCAAAGAGAGCGGAGGTGTCGCACTAAACGGTAAAGGTGCTACATATGACATCTTTAAAGACACACTTCTCGTAGCCTCCAATAAAGAACTCATAAAAAACTTCGCGCAACTGCTCTAGATAAATATCGTATATGCTAGAATAAACAAAAAAATAACCGTGGAGGATGTATGAATATTTTATTGGCTAGAGAAGATATTAACGGAAAAGCCAAAAGCGTTGATTTGAAAAAAATTGAGGATGAATTAGAGAAAGAGAACGGACAAAAAGTATTTTATTTTGACAAAGAGAATTCTCATAAAGATATGATGGAACTAGTTGATCATTTCGAAAAAGCAGGGAATAGCGTCTATTTTAGAGAGGTAAAATACGGTTTGGACGAAAATGACTATCTCTATGAGGTGCATATCCTCTAAGGGTGCTTTTTTTGGAAAAAAAACTATTCATAGAGACGATGGGGTGTGCTATGAATGTTCGCGACAGCGAGCATATGATAGCCGAGCTCACCCAAAAAGAGGGATATACCCTCACCGCTTCCCCCAAAGAGGCGGATTTGATTCTCATAAATACTTGTAGCGTGCGAGAAAAACCCGAGCGAAAACTCTTTAGCGAAATCGGCGGATTTAACAAAATAAAAAAAGAGGGTGCAAAAATCGGCGTGTGCGGCTGTACTGCCAGCGCAATGGGGGCTTCTATCCTCAGAAAAAGCAAAGGGGTAAGCTTTGTACTGGGGGCGAGAAACGTCTCAAAAATCACCGAAGTGATACACCAAGAGGGGGCAGTTGAGGTCGATACGAGTTATGACGATAGCGGCTACCTCTACCCTTCCTACGCCACCTACCCGCACAAAGCCATGATAAACATCTCTATCGGATGCGACAAAAGTTGTGCGTACTGCATTGTCCCCTATACTAGAGGAGAAGAGATCTCCATCCCCTTAGAGATTATTTTAAATGAGGCAAAAAATGTTGTGAGTCGCGGAGCCAAAGAGATTATGCTCTTGGGGCAAAACGTTAACAACTACGGCAGGCGCTTTAGTGATGGGACAAAAGGGATAGATTTTACCTACCTTTTGCAAAGGATGAGCGAAGTGGACGGGTTGGAGCGTATCCGATTTGCTTCGCCGCATCCGCTCCATATGGATGATGCGTTTATCGACGAGTTTGCCAAGAATCCTAAAATCGCCAAATCGATTCATATGCCGCTCCAGTCAGGCTCCACGAAAATCCTTAAAGCGATGCGACGAGGCTATAGTAAAGAGTGGTTCTTGGATAGGGTTGAGCGGATAAAGGGCAAATGCGACTGTGCATTTTCGACCGACATTATCGTCGGATTCCCGGGTGAAGAGGAGGAGGATTTCGCCGATAGTATAGATGTATTGCGAAAAGTGGGATTTGAGCAGCTCTATAGCTTCGTCTATTCACCTAGACCCTTTACCGAAGCCTACGGGATGACAAATATCGTCGATGCGGAAGTGGCAAAAAAAAGACTTGCGATCTTGCAAGCCGAACATAACGCACTTTTGGAAGAGACCAACAAAAGATACAAAGACAAAACACTTCGAGTGCTGATAGATGCCATTCACGGAGATACAGCAGAGGGGCGTAGCGGCGAAAACAAGATAATCGCGTTTAAAAACACACACAACCTCTCTATCGGCGATATGTGCGATGTCAAAGTGACCGGAATCAATCGCGTAAATCTTAGCGGAGCAATGTTATAAAAGAGCGCTTGATAAAATATACCGCGTATCTTATAATGTGGTTTTTGTATCTAAGCACGCGTGCGAGATTCGAGATAGATGATGCTATCACGCCTGCTCCGAAGATCGTCGCTTTTTGGCACGGCGATTTGCTGATGCAGCCGTTTTTGTACGCAAAAGCGAGAAAAAATAGAGTGCATTGCCTCATCAGTGAGCATAAAGACGGGAGACTAATCTCTTCGGTCGTGTCGCTTTTCGGGATAGAGACGATAGCGGGTTCGAGCAGTAAAGGGGGGAGAAAATCGGTGATAAATGCCCTCAGGGTTCTAAGAGAAGGGGAAGACATCGCCATTACTCCCGATGGACCAAGGGGTCCTTTTCGAAGTATAGCCGAAGGAATCGTGATGATAGCACAAAAAAGCGGGGCGGAGATTCTCGTCTTTGAGACCGCGCCGAGCAAATTTTGGCGTATGAAAAGCTGGGATAGGTTTGTGATTCCAAAGCCATTTTGTACCATCACGTATAGAGCAAAAAAACCTTTTAGTCTTGTAGGGCTTGAAAAAGAAGCAGCTTTGGCGCTAGTAGCTAAGGAAATGGGGCGAGATGATACCTAGAATCCTATTTTGGCTCGTCATATGGCTCATCGGTGCGGTGAGTGTATTTTATCTCCTATTTAGCCAGTCGTACCAAAAATCGATAACGGCAAAAGCCTATTTTACTTTCGGTGAATACAAAGAGGCAAATAAACTTGCGAAAGAGGCGTTCGCTCTTGATAGGTACAATAAAATGGCTATTACGGTGATGAGTCAAAGTGCTATTAATATGGGTTTTATCGATTTTATAGAGTTGGCAAAAGAGTATAGAAGTGAAATTGAGAGCATGGTGGCAAAAGGGGTCAGCGAGGAGGAGAGAATTAGAGTAAAGCTCATTTGTGAAATCGTATTAGGAAAATTTAAAGAGGTGAAAAGTAAGACTATTATGAGCGATAAAGATGCGGTGAAGAAAGCGCAAGAGCTTAACGACTGGTTTGCCGATGTCTATACCGAGGCGTATACAAATTAAGCAAAAATTGTTTAAGATAGACTTTATGGACGCAGTAAAACAATCCCCTAGGAAGTATAAAAAAATATTATGAGTAATCCTAACGATTCACAATTTCTTCAGAAATACGTAAAGATCGTTTCCTCTTTCTTTTCGAGGGCGTATTTGAGCGTGGTATTGGACGATAGGATTTGTTTGTGCGAACTCTCTGTGTATAAAAATAAAAAGCTTATAAAGACCGAAAAGAAAGAATTTAAAACCGTCCACTATGAGATTCCCATAGAGGCGCAAAGACATATAAAAAAAATCCAAAGAAAATATAGATTCTGTTACGTTTCGACCATTTTTACCGCACTCAATCAAGGGGCGCTAGATATTACCTCAAAACAGGAATTGGCGAGATTTCATATCGATTCTTCAGACATCGAGCTTCTTAATAGCGGCGAGCAATGGTCCATCTACGGGTATGCGACCGACATATACGAAACAAAGAGTGCTTTTGAAAGCTCCGGCGGTGTCGATTTTGTATTTTCACCCTTTGCCTTGCTCCATTTCTTAGGAGAGGAACACTTAGGAGAGGGTGCAAAAGCGCTTGTTTTACTTTTGAATAAATCCGTCGCGCTTATCGTTGCCGATCAAGATAGCGTAAAATTTGGCGGCTATTTTTTGCTTCACACTAAAGAAGAAGAGACTCAAGGTAATGAAGACGATGATTCTATCGATATAGTGGATGAAGAAAAAAACGACGAACAAGATGCTTTGGAAGAGTTGCCTTTAGAAGACAATTCTCTTGATGAGCTAGAAGACCTCGGCGACCTAGAAGAACTCAAAGATGATGGCAAGATGGAGGATTTTCAAGACGGCACCGCAAAAAAAGAGGAAGAATCGGGCGATACCGAAGAAGATAACAGCGATTCTTTGGACGATTTTTCTCGGGGAATGGATATAGCGGCATTTATGAAAAAAGCATTTGACGAGTACTATAAGAGCGATGCGTATAGTAGCGACTTCATAGAATCTATCTTCATCTTTGATGCGACGAATATAGATAAAGACGTGATCGAATACATCAATAATACGTTTTTGCTTGATGTCGAGCGGATTAATATCGATATTTGTGAGGCGGTCAATAAAATAGCGATGCACGAGGTGGCGCTTTGAGATACAGTTTTACCCGCGCAAGACAAAAAACCATCCTTGAAAAAAGTATAAAGATATGGCTAGGGTATACTGCCGCGTCACTGTTTATGATGCTTTTTTTGGTCATTTTTCTTGCGATACATCAGGGTTCTATGGATGATAGTACTATGAATTTGACCGAAGAAAAAGAGGCGCTGGTCAATAAGATACTTGAAGTCGATAATGAGATAAAATTTTTAAACGCGGAACGGATTTTTTCAAAAGAGCATATGACTCAAAACACTTTATTGAAAGAGAGCGTAAATAACCTTTTTGAGCTCGTGCCGGATCAAATAACGCTCAATTCCATAAAACTCGAAAAAAATATGTTGGTTTTAAAAGGTATCACCCCTTCAAAAGAGGTGTATAATTTTCTTATGGCTGTCCCTTTGAAATCGATTTTTACCACCTCCGAGGCGGAATTTTATCAACTCCCGAACGGTTGGTATAATTTTATGAGCGTCAATAAATTACTAGAAGAGACCGAAGTTGAATAATTTTTTTGAAGAACTCCAGAAAATAGATTGGGCAAGAAATATTGCCGGATTGATTGTCTTTATCCTCCTGTGCGTCGCTTTTTTCTTCCTATTTTTACGCCCTAGCATCACTGATCAGCGGCTAAAAAATATTAATTTCAGAAAAGCAGAGATTGTTCAAAAAGAGACAAAAAACGAGTATGAAGGCTTAGTAAAGACGCTCAAAGAGCTGAAAACGCAAAATAGTAAAATGATCAACGCCTTTAACGCAGTCGTCGAAAAAGAGCGTCTTCAAAGCGAGTTAGCACAATATTTCGGTGAGGTGAATATCGCTAGCTTCCTCAAAACACCGCAAGAGCCATATGTCAAAACCGAGGTAGTGGTGCAGGCAAACTCGCTAGAGCTAAAAAACTTTTACGATTTCTTGGATTGGGTCAATAGTAGCGGGTATATTATGCGGGTCGATTTTCCGATAGACATCAGAAAAGAGGATGAGAAGCTCTACTATACGTTTAAGCTCCTTGTTTTCTCAAACGCGAAATAAACTCAAAAAACCCTTCTAGATTCCCATCGGTAAATAACTTGCATCGGAGTTTGGGTGTGATGCGTTTGATGCGGCATTGCTCTTTGAACTCTTTTGGCATAGCACAGGTTGTAAAAGGGAAGACATAGATGAAAAACTCATCACGCTCAATTGCGATTTTGCCGCCGACCACCACCGAATCGCCCAACGCTATCGCTTCTCTTTGGCTTTTACTACAAAGATACCCCAATCTTTTTACGCAATAATCTATCTCTCGCACCCTTTGGCGACCCTCTTTTTTGATCACGTATATTTGCTCAAATCTCTCAATCGTTTCGATTTCAAACAATGCGTGCGCATCCTCTTCTAGGAATCCAAAGCTCTTTTTTATCCCTTCGCCGAAATGTTTGAGTAGCTCATTTGAAAAATTGTGGCGAAAATAGTTTCTTTTGATGCTTGTATCAAGATTTGTATCATCGATAAAATAAACATATCCGTGCGTATCCAAATATGCTTGCAAAGTACTTTTTTGGGTATCGTATAATGGACGCACTATGCGGTAAGAATCTCTTGTCTCCACTTCGGAAAATCCAAGTATCTCCGTAACCCCCGCTCCTTTTGTGAGCTGCATTAAAAGCCATTCAAGTCTATCATCGAGTTGATGGGCGAGGATGAGATTGTCGTAATTATTTTTTGCGATAACGTTTTCAAAGAATGTATAGCGAAAATCTCTCGCGTTTTTTTCAAAATTGGCTTTCGGCAAAGTCGCTGTCGTAGTGAAGAGCTTTTTGCCGTATTTCTCGGCGAGATTCCTTGCGCTTGTTTCTTCTATGTCTGATTGCGCTCTTGTTTTGTAGTTAACGAGTGCGATGTCAAAGGGGATATTAGCTTCGAGCAGTAGATAAAAGAGCGCGCTAGAATCGACTCCCCCCGAAAATCCAAGGAGATTTTTTCCCGATTCTAGGAGCGTACGAGAATTGTTGCTTAGCATTTTCGGAGTATTTTTGCTATCGCTTTTTGTCCGGCTATTTCGGTCACTTGTATAATATATGGGGTGTCTATCTCTATCTTTTTTACCGTGCTTTCGTTGATAAGAATCGTACCGTCAATCTCGGGCGCCCAAATGAGCGGACGAGCATCGTAGAAATATTCATGCTCTTCGCTCACCCCGAGTACGACTGCTTGTAGTTCTTTGCCGAGGAGTTTACGGAGCGAATCTGTAGTGCTTTTTTCTATCGCTTTATTGAGAGAGCGTATACGTTGAGTGATGGCATTTTGTGAAACTTTTTTAGGCATATTTTTTGCGGAAGTCCCCTCCTCATCGGAGTATTCAAAGAGATTGACGCGGTCAAATCCGAAATCTTGAACGAATTTTTTGAGTGTGTCAAAATCGCTCTTCTCTTCCCCGGGATGTCCGAGTATAAAGGTAGTGCGTATAAAAGCATCGCTTTTTTCTCGCATACGGGTGAGAATCTCAAAGTGTCTTGCTTGGTTCACGCCCCGCTTCATTGTTTTTAACATATTTGCGCTGATGTGCTGCAGCGGGATGTCGTAGTAGGTCTGAAATATCTTGGAATCGGCTATCGTATCTATAAGCAAATCGCTTGTCGTACTAGGGTAGAGATAGAGGATACGCGCGCTTTTTATCCCCTTTATTTGTTCTATCGATTCTATGAGACGCACAAGTCCCTCTTTTACCCCTTTATCAAGCAGATAGGAGCTGCTGTCTTGGGAGATAAAGCTAAAGTCTTGGAATCCTTGCTTTAAGAGCGTCTCAACCTCTTTTTTAATCTCTTCTAGAGGTCTACTTTGGAGCTTTCCTTTGAAGCTTGGAATCGCACAAAAACTACACGCCTGATTGCACCCTTCGGCGATTTTAATGTATGCGTGAAACGAAGAACCCGTAATCACGCGTGCCTCATTTTTTATCAAAAAGACCTCGTCGCTGTAGCGATTCTTCTTTTTTGCGATGAGCTCATCAATCCTCTGGTAGTCGCCCACACCGGTGAAGAGATCGACTTCTGGAAGCTCTTTTTCGAGGTCTTCTCTATAGCGCTCGGAGAGGCAGCCGCTCACTATAAGAAGGGAATCCTCTTTTCTCCTATCACTCGCGTCGAGTATCGTATTTATACTCTCGCTTTTTGCCGCATCGATAAATCCGCAGGTATTGATGATGATGACGTCGGCTTCTTCTAGCTCTTGTGTCAATGTATATGTGCTTAGCCTCCCGAGCATCACCTCGCTATCGACGAGATTTTTCGTACAGCCTAGCGAGATGAGGTGGAGTTTTTTATTCATTAGAGATTCTCTTGGAACCAATTGGCGATGTCGGAGCGAATCGTATGTTTGAGTTGTATGCCCGCGATAAAATCGTTGGTCTGCGCTTTTTTGAGGAGTGTCACAAGACCGTTTCTTTGTTTGGTGAGATAGGGGTGGTCGATTTGCGCCCAATCCCCTAAAAATACGATGCGAGATTCATTTCCCATACGCGTACCTATGAGTTTTATCGTCCCGTTGCTCGCGTTTTGCGCTTCATCGAAAATGACGAATTTTTTGGCGATAGTGATCCCTCTAGCGTGGGCGATGTCTACTATCTCGATATTGTGTTTATTGATAAAGTATTCGGTGGCGGCTTGCTTTTGGATAGTATTCACATCGCCGCTGTATTCCACTTTTTTGGCAAAAGATTCTTTTTGAATTTGTTCAATCGTGAAGTTGATGGCGCTATAGAGCGGATACATAAAATATCCGATTTTTTGGCTCTCGTCCCCTTTCCTAAAACCGAGTTCCGCTTCTTTGTCGTTGGAGGTGACGGTATTTCTGATATAGACAATCCCATCAACCACCCCTTTTTTGAGGAGGTATAACCCTGCCTGCAAAGCAATAAGAGTCTTTCCGCTTCCAGTGCTCCCTGTTGCTACGGTTACTTTGTTTTTTGGATGGATGAGCATCGAATAGTAGAATTTTTGCTCCAAGTTTATCGGTCTGACGTAGGGTTTTGTCTCCTCGATGAGATCATCAAGTTTTTGTTCTTCAAATTTCCCGTCGATTTTGAGACCAAATCGCTTCCTTCCCGTGAGGTATTTGGCGCTATCGGTGCTGTCTTCTTCGTCTATCTCTAGAATCGTCCAGTCACTTAGAGTGTTAAAACCTTTTCTCTTGGCAAGTTGGGCGGTATCATACCCTACCGGAAGATTCATCGTTTCGGAAAATTCAATGTCCCCCGGATTCTCAACCCTATCGCGGTGGAGCGATTGGGCGTTGATGTCCATAGCGAGCGCTTGGATTTTTAGAGCGATGTCGTTTGTCAAAAGGGTGAGGTTGTAGTCTTGCGCTATTTCGGCTATACGCGCGTCGTTTAGTCCGTGCTCCAAACCTACCGTTTTATATTTTGGTCGATAAATGACGTAAAGAGGGATGTTTTCGGAAGGGAATTTCAAATACATCAAACGGACGTGATCTTTTTCAAAATAGTTCTCTTTGAGCTCTTGCGCCTTAATCTCTTTGCCGTTATCGCCGTTTAGTAGTCTAAAAAACGTGCGCGCAAAAAACCCCGTTTCGTTACTCAAATCTTTCTTTTTATTGAGTTCGGACAAAACTACGTCGGTAACGAAGATTCTGTTGTCTCCGTTTTGGTGTATATGCTCTATATTTTGCGGGTCATCAAGGATGACGGACGTATCGAGTAAGTAACTCTTATTTTTTGCATTCTTTTTTATTGACACCCTTCACACTCCACGCTTCTGTCCATAGTATCTCCCTCTTTTGCGGCATCGGGACTTTGACTTCTTAGATAATAGGTCGATTTCAGACCGAGTTTCCATGCGAGCATATAAATGTCATTGAGGTATTTTCCGCTCGCTTTATCAAGGGTCACGAAGATATTCGTACTCTGTCCTTGGTCTATCCATTTTTGGCGTATGGCGGCTGCCTCGATGATATGGAGTTGCTCTACTTCGTATGCAGGGGTGTAGTATTGCCAAGTTTCGGTGCTTAGATTCGGAGCGACCACCGGGATGAGACCGCTTAGATTCTCTTCAAACCACTTTCGTTTATAGATAGGCTCTATCGTCTGCGTCGTCCCTGCGAGGATAGAGATACTCGAAGTGGGAGCGATAGCCATCAAATAGCCGTTTCTCATCCCATCTTTTTTCACTTTTTCTCTTAGCACGTCCCAGTCGTACGTCGTGCCGAAAAGCCCTCCGCGATCGATGATATTTTTCGCTTCTTGCGGGGCGAGGTCTATAGGGAAGATTCCTCTCGACCATTTAGAATCGGCAAACTCTTTGTAGATTCCTTTCTCTACCCCGAGATCGGAGCTCGCTTTGATGGCGTTGTAGCTCACTATCTCCATAATCTCATCGATTTTTTCAAAATGCTCTCTACTTCCCCAAACGACGCTGTTTTCGGCAAGCATTTGCGCCTCGCCCATGATTCCAAGCCCGATAGCGCGGCTTAAAAGGTTTGTCGCTTTTACTTTTCTAGCGGGGTAGAAGTTGAGATCGATGACGTTATCGAGCATTCTAACCGCGATAGGAATCACCCGCTCCAAATCCTCTTTTTTATTGACACGGCTAAGGTTGATGCTCGCGAGGTTGCACACGGCGGTTTTGCCTGCGACTTGTTGTTTTTCTACGATGAAGACCCGCTTCCCTCCGATACTATCTACCGAAGAGATTTTGTTGCTTTTTTTGATCGTGCCGCAATCGGTCTGTACCTCTTCATTCTCGGCGTATACTATGATGCTACCGTCCTCGAACTCAACTTTGATCTCGTAAGTGTTTGGCTCGGTATTTTGGAATATCTCGGTGCAGAGGTTACTGCTGCGGATGATACCCGCGTGGTCGTTTGGATTCTTTTTATTTGAGGTGTCTTTGAAGCACAAGAACGGGCTTCCCGTCTCAAAATAACTCGTGAGGATTTTTTTCCAAAGGTCTTTTGCTTTGATAATGTCTTTTATCTTGCTTTCGTCTTTTTCGTACTCTTTGTATCTTTTTTCAAACGCTTCGCCGTGAAGGTCTGTCAAGTCGTTGCATTGATTTGGGTCAAGAAGCGTCCAAACGCTATCTTCGGTCACCCGTTTCATAAAAAGGTCGGGAATCCAAAGTGCGGGAAAGAGGTCGTGCGCACGTCTCCGCTCTTCGCCGCTATTTTTCTTGAGATCGAGAAAATCTTTTATATCCATATGCCACGGCTCTAGATAGACTGCGATCGCCCCTTTTCTCGTACCCAGTTGATCGACGGCTATGGCGATGTCGTTGGTGATTTTCAGAAATGGTATGACTCCGCCCGCGGCATTTTTGTGTCCGTCGATGTAGCTACCGAGTGCTCTTACTTTTGCGTAGTCCCAACCGATGCCGCCGCCGTACTTGCTAAGGAGTGCCATCTCTTTGTAAGCATCAAAGATTCCTTCGATATTATCAGGAGTACTGCCGACGTAGCAGGAGCTAAGCTGGTGTCTCGTAGTCCGCGCGTTTGAGAGGGTAGGAGTAGCGACCATCACTTCAAATTTCGAGAGGAGATCGTAAAACTTTTTCGCCCAATCTTGTCTATTGTTTTCATTTTGCGCCAAAAACATCGCGATAGCCATAAACATATGTTGCGGCAACTCTATGGGGCTATTGTTTCTGTCTTTGATGAGGTAGCGGTCATACAGGGTCTTTACGCCGAGATAGTTAAACTGCAAATCTCTATCGGGTCGGATGTAGTTATCTAGGTCGTCTAGATCGTATTTCTCTTTGAGACCTTTGATGATTCTCCCTTCAGATTCCCCTTTGAGGAAGTAATCGACAAGTTTCCCGTAGCCCGTAAAATGGTTCACTTTGTGATAAAGGTCGTACAAGAAAAGCCGTGCGGCGACAAAAGTCCAGTTCGGAACGTCTACGTCTATCTTATCGACGGCGGTCTTGATGAGCGTTTGCTGGATCTCCTCGGTGGTGATTCCGTCTCGAAATTGGATTTTGGCATCCACTTCGAGCTCGCTCTGACTCACGCCATCTAGTCCGCTGACGGCGGCAGACGTGTATTTCTGGATTTTGGTAATATCGAGAGTTTCGATTCTACCGTTTCTTTTGACGACGGTTAGCACTATTTCTCCTTGGAATCTCAATAGTTTTGAAGGTTTATTTTTGTGATTTAATGTACGGTAGGATAACCAAAAAGCCCTTTATTTTTCGCTAGAATAAGGGAAACTAAAAAAGGCGGTAAAGGTATGGAAAAACTACCGATTCACTACGACTGCACGAGGTTCGGCGAGAAAGATACTTACCATTTCAAAGAGGGGAGTCATTTTAATCTATATGACAAGTTAGGTGCCCATTTTACGGAGCATAACGGAAAAAAAGGGTTTTATTTCGCCCTTTGGGCGCCGCATGCAAAATATGTAGCGGTTATCGGTGATTTTAATAGTTTCGATCGCGGCGCACATCCTTTGTCGCTGCGAATCGACGGAAGCGGAATCTGGGAATGTTTTATCGAAGGGGTAGAAATAGGAAGCGCCTATAAATACTACATAGAATCGCATATCGGCGGGCATACCGAGGAGAAGAGCGACCCGTATGCTTTGTATTGGGAAAAAGCACCGAAGTCTGCAACCGTGACGTGGGAACTGGGGTATGAGTGGGGCGACGGGGCATGGATGAAAAATCGAAAAGATCGCAACGCAATGTATGCGCCTACCTCTATCTATGAAGTACATCTAGGATCGTGGATGCGAACGCTAGAAGGGGAGCATCTCGGCTACAGAGAGCTTGCCGATAAGCTTGCGCCTTACGTAAAAGAGCTAGGCTTTACTCATATAGAGTTGCTTCCCGTCACGGAGCATCCGTATGAAGGGTCTTGGGGGTATCAGTGCATAGGATATTTCGCTCCGACGAGTAGATTTGGGACGCCGCAGGATTTTATGTATTTTATGGACAAGATGCACCAAGAGGGAATCGGTGTCATCCTTGACTGGGTACCTTCGCACTTTGCGGTAGATATGCACGGATTGGCAAATTTTGATGGGACAAATCTCTACGAACACAATGATCCGAGGCAGGGATTCCATCCTGAATGGGGAAGCTGCGTTTTTAATCACGGGCGGCACGAAGTGTTAAATTTTCTCATATCTTCGGCACTTTTTTGGTTTGAGAAATACCATATAGACGGCATCCGCGTAGATGCCGTGGCTTCGATGCTCTATTTGGATTATAGTAGAAAAGAGGGGGAGTGGATACCCAATCGCTACGGCGGCAAAGAGAATCTTGAAGCGATAAAATTTTTACAGACGCTCAATCACAACGTCTATGAGCGATTTCCCGACGTGATGATGATAGCCGAAGAATCTACCGCGTGGGGTGGCGTGACAAAGCCAACCACTAGCGGTGGACTAGGATTCTTGTACAAGTGGAATATGGGTTGGATGCATGATACGTTGAAGTACCTAAGCACCGATCCCATTTACAGAAAATATGAACACGACCATATCACTTTTAGTATGTGGTACAACTACAACGAACAGTTTATGCTCTCTTTGAGTCACGATGAAGTGGTGCATATGAAGGGTTCGCTCATCAATAAGATGCCGGGCGATTATTGGCAAAAATTTGCGAATCTGCGGCTGATGTATGGCTATATGTTTGCCCATCCGGGGAAAAAGCTTTTATTTATGGGTGGGGAGTTTGGACAGTTTGCCGAGTGGAATTACAAACAAAGTCTTGATTGGCATTTGCTTGAATACGATATGCACAAGAATCTCCATACATTTTTCAAAGATATGCAAAAAATATACAAAATGCACCCCGCATTGTATGTAAAAGATTTTTCCGAAGAGGGGTTTTCTTGGGTCGTGGCAGATGACGGAGAGCAGAGTGTTTTGGCATTTTTGCGTTACGGCGAGTATCCGAGCGATGCCATTTTGGCGGTGTGTAATTTTACTCCGATTCCTAGATACGATTATCGCGTGGGTGTGCCGTATCACTGCGAATGGATGGAGATATTAAACAGCGATTCAAAGCTATACGGAGGATCGAATATCGGGAATTGCGGCGGATTGCATAGCGATACGATTCCGATGCATTCGCTCGGCTGTAGTCTCAATCTCACCCTCCCTCCTTTAGGGATTGTGTGGCTCAAACCCGACATTAAGTAACCTTTTACAAAAAGGCTTTAGTACTCCTGTTCCTTGAAGAACTCGGGTCTAAAGCGGACGACTTGGTTTCTTCCCCCCTCTTTTGCTTTATAGAGGGCAATATCTGCGTACTTGATATTTCTCCAAATACTATCCCCATCTTTGGGATGCATAGCTATACCGACACTAAGGGTTTTATTGAAACTTTTCGTCGGGCTTTCAAACCTTAGTTTGGCAAAACTTTCCCGAAGTTCATTCGCCCTTTTCTCCGCATCGACCTCGGAGCATTCTCGCAGGAGCAACAAAAACTCTTCTCCTCCGAAGCGGATACCGTAGTCACTCTCGCTAAGTTGTGTTTTTATGACTTTTGCCAATCCTTTTATGACATTGTCGCCTATATCGTGTCCGTAGTTATCGTTCACCTCTTTGAAAAAGTCGATGTCTACCATCAAAACAGCAACTTGCGACACGTCGGTAAAATGATTTTCATCTAGCATACCGTTGAGATAGCGACGATTATAAAGTTCGGTCAGACCGTCTTTATAGGAAGCCTCTTCTAGTATCTCCATGAGTATCTTGCTCTCTATGACGGGATGGGCTATTGCAAGGTAGTTTCGTATGACGGGTAGTAAATTTTGCAGTCTTCTAATTTCTGACGGATTTTCGCTCACCATCCTTACTATGAGAGAGTATTCGGCATTAATACGATAAGGGATGCAGAGTGTTTCGGAATTTTCCCTTGAGCATGCTTCGCATAATTCCGGAAAATCGGTCGATACCACTATCCTGCCGGTTCTAAATGCGCGACATTTTTGAGGAGTATCATTGTATTTGGCGCTAGTCTCTTGCGTCGAGTTGTAAAAAAGAGTTTGTTTATTTTTCGGGTGGTTGATTTCAAAAAGGACAAGCTGTTTTGCTCCGAGATTTTTTTCAAATACGTGAACAAGTCGTTTGATTACCTCTTTTTTATCCTTATCCAATTCGATAGTTTTTTTGAATCTGTAAATGTCCGAGAGTTCGTTTAGTCGTTTTGCCACTATTCCCGCCTGACTTTTGAGGCTAGTGGTGATGTGGTATGAAAAATCACCTCTGTAAGCTTTGATGATTCCCTCTTCCAAATCTTCAAATAGACGCACATATGGCGAAATCATCCTATGGGTCAAGAATAGCGAAACGACTAAAAACACGGCACCGATACCAAGTGTTCTGTAAATAAGAGAATATTCTTCGTTACGTACATCGCTAATATCAAGCTCCATACTAATAGCACCGAGCACATCCCCTTCCTTTGCGGCGCTGTGACACGTGAGGCAGTTCGGTTGCGCATAGGCGGTAGCGATGTATGGGATAGTGACTCTTAACCTAGGTCCTTTTTGTGTTTCTAGGAATTTTGTGACCGTTTCTCCGCTTCTTAGGACTTCTTTGTCGATGTCGTCTCTGATTCTCTCGTCGTCTAAGCCTTTTCCGTATTCCCCTATGACCGTATCGCTTCGAAGTACTCTAAGATTTTCTATTTTTTGATGGCGTGCCATATTGTCAAGAAAGTAAAAACGTTTATCCATCGTTCCGTTTACCATATGGGAAGTAAGACCGTCCCGCACGGCTTCTGCGGTGAGCTCCGCTTTTTCCTTGACGTTTTTTATACCGAATTGTTGGAAGTTGATAGATACAAGCGTTATGATGCCCAAAGTAAGAATGAGCAATAAAGCTGCAACTATAAAAAAAACTTTGCGTGAGGTCATTATTTACTTTCCCTTTTTGACTTAAAAGAATATTATAATATAACCTAGTTTATTTTGTATTGAGAAGATAGACGGCAAATATTGCTAAACAACCTCCCAAGACGGTACTTATTAGAGGTATCTCACCAAGCAGGAGCGAAGAGCTGCCGAGGGCAACCAAAGGGACAATAAAAATAAAACTAGAAGCCTCTCCCGCCCCCAAAATCGTCGATGCTTTGAAATAAAGCGTCGTAGCAAATCCCGTAGAGATGACGGTCGCAAAGAAGAGATTGACCCAAAAGAGCAAATCGTATTCAAAAATCGCCTCCAAGCTTTGTATATCGGTAAACCAAAAAGAGGCAAACGAGGATGCGATATAGAGATAAAACGTAAAGGTTAACGAGCCGACAAACTCTCTTGCTTTTGCATTGACGAGTGTAACTAGACTCCATAAAAGTGATGCTAATATAAAAAACAAATTCCCGCTATCGAGGAAATTTTCTAAATGAAATTCCCATATTCGTAGCATTATGATTCCACCGATGAGACCCAAGAGAAGGGCAATCTTTTTGCGTAGCGTAATTCTTACTTTTTCTATAAAAGCGATGATACCAAAGGTGATAAGAGGGTTTGATGCGGTTACGATGACACCTCCTAGACCGGCGTATCCTACTTTCAGACCGACAAAAAACATCAAGTTGTAACCAATGATAAAAAGGGTTCCGAGTGCAAGATATTTGAAAAACTTTTTACTTAATTTATTTTTTTGCGAGTAAAAGAGGAGAACGGGAATCATAGAGAGGGCACTCAAAAAAAACTTTAAAAACATTATGGTAAAAGTATCGCAGTAGAGGGTGGTTATCTTGGAGGTCGGCCATGAGATTCCCCAAAACACCATCGCTACGATGAGGTAGGCGCGGATGTGTTTTTCTAAATGAGCGTTCAATAGAATCTAAAGGGTTTGCACAAGCGCATCTACAGGGAGGCGGAGCTTTTTGGGTTGCGGATTGAGGCGATAGCCGAATGCGAGTATCAATGCAACATCCTCTTTTTTCGTGTCTATTTTTAAGTACGCTTCGAGTTTTTCTTTTTCAAACCCCTCTAACGGACAGCTGTCTATACCGATGAAAGCTGCCGCGGTCATCATATTTGCCGCCGCGATATAGCATTGTCTCCCGCTCCAAGAGGCGAGCGATTCGTAGGTTTTTCTCCATTTTATATATTTGCCGTATTTTTTTATATAGGCTTCGGTATGGGCGGGCGAGAGCCCTCTGCGCAAAAACATATCTTTGACGTATTGCGTATCTTTTTTAACGAGTGCTTTTTGGGCTTTTACGATGACGAGTTTTGAGCAAGTAGTGATTTGCTCTTGTCCCCAACAAAGAGGTTTGAGCGATTCTCTTATTTTTTTATCTTCCACTACCAAGAAACGCCAATGCTCCATACCAAAAGAGCTAGGCGAGAGACGACCCGCTTCTAGAATATAGGCAAAATCCTTATCGCTTATTTTCTTTTTCGCATCAAAAATCTTACACGCGTGTCGAAATTGTAACGCCTCTAGAAGTTTCTCTCGCATAGGAATCCTTTATTTTTTATCTCTAGCCATTCTCTTTCTTACGTTTGGATCGAGGTGTTTTTTTCTAAGTCTGATGTTTATCGGTGTTACTTCGACGAGCTCATCATCTTCTATCCACTCTAACGCTCTCTCTAGCGTAATCTCTCTAGGCGGGACGAGCTTGATGGCTTCATCTGCGCCGCTAGTTCGCATATTGGTGAGTTGTTTCCCTTTTATCGGGTTTACCTCGAGGTCGTTTTCACGGCTGTGTTCACCGATGATCATACCGTTGTAGACTTTTGTCTGTGGTCCGATAAATAGGACGCCGCGCTCTTGGATGTTCCAAAGCGAGAATCCTGCCGCTTCGCCGTTCTCCATAGAGATGAGTGCACCGTTACCGCGTGATTCTACGTTTCCGCTAAAAGCTCTAAACTCTAGGAATGAGTGGTTCATTATCCCTTCGCCCTTGGTATCGGTCAAAAATTCACTTCTATAGCCGATAAGTCCGCGCGCCGGAATCTCAAATTCTAGTCTAGTGTAGCCGTCACTCATCGGGTTCATCGCTTTCATTTCGGCTTTTCTTTTTCCTAGCTTTTCAATAACTGCGCCCGTGCTCTCTTGGGGTACGTCGATGACTAAGTGCTCGAAAGGCTCCATCCGTACGCCGTCCTCTTCTTTGACGATAACTTCAGGTCTTGAGAGTGAGAACTCAAATCCTTCTCGTCGCAAGTTTTCAGCAAGAATCGTGATTTGAAGTTCGCCCCTGCCGCTTACTTTAAACTTTCCGTCGCCCAATTCTTCGCATTTCATCGCGATATTTGTCTGCATCTCTTTTAAAAGTCGTTCTTTGAGCTTGTTCCCTGTGACGTGTTTCCCTTCGGTTCCCGCCATCGGGCTGTCGTTGACTGCGAAAAATACGCTCATCGTCGGCTCTTCTAAGTGCATAGGATCAAGCGGCATAGGATTGGAAGGATCGACTAAACTATCGCCCACGTCCACGGAGTGAAATCCCGCGATTGCTACGATGTCGCCCGCTTCGGCTTCGTTTATCTCCATACGAGCCAAACCGTGGAATCCGATAAGCTTGCTGATTCTCCCCGTCTCTTTTTCACCGTCAGCTTTTGCGAGCATCACGTTTTCGTTCTTCTTTATCTTTCCGTTGAAGATTCTCGCGATTCCGATTTTGCCGACGTAGTTGTCGTAGTCGAGGGTGAACACCTGCATTTGAAGCGGATTGTTTGCATCGCCGGTCGGTTCGGGGACATTTTCTACGATAGCTTCAAAAAGCGGCTGAAGATCTTTTTTCTCGTCGCTCAACTCTTTCATCGCAAAGCCGTCACGCGCTGCGGCATAGATGATGGGGAATTCGAGTTGGTATTCGCTAGCATCCATAGAGACAAAAAGGTCAAATACTTCGTTGACCACTCTATCTGGCTCTGCTGCGGGTTTGTCTATTTTGTTTACCACTACGATAGGGCGGATACCGTAGCTAAGCGCTTTTTTGACGACGAATTTGGTTTGAGGCATAACACCCTCTTGTGCATCCACGAGTAGCAACACGCCATCCACCATTTTGAGTACCCGCTCCACTTCGCCGCCGAAGTCGGCGTGTCCCGGAGTGTCGATAATGTTTATCTTAAAGTCTTTATACCTGATGGCGGTGTTTTTTGAGAGGATGGTTATCCCTCTTTCTCTCTCCAAAGCGTTGCTGTCCATCATTCTCTCATCTGTTAGTTCGTGTGCGGCAAATGTCCCTGATTGTTTCAAAAGTCCATCCACAAGCGTGGTCTTACCGTGGTCGACGTGCGCGATAACGGCAATGTTTCGTATTTTTTGCAAAGATGCTCCTCTATAAATTTTGCGGGATTCTATCCAAATTTGATAAAGATTCGGTTCTGCCCCATCGGAATAAAACTTGCTTGTAAAAACGACTATTACCTATGAGGGATGCGTGCATGGCAAATGCGATATTACTTTCGGACATACTGCTAAAAGGGGGTGCAAAGGGCTCCAAAGGTATCCAAAAAGAATCAAACGATGAGAAATTAACGGAAAATAGCGATTTTTTCTCAAAGATTCTTTCACAGCTTGACATCACTCAAAAAGCTTTATTGACAAAAAATACCAAAGAGATCGAAAAGCTCATCAACTTCACCAAAAACGACACGAAAAATGCACTCGATGTCAAAGAGCTCAAAAATATCATCTCTGGCGCAAGTGTCAAAATCAGACAAATCTTGGAATCTCACGACGATAAAAATAGCGTCAAAAGTGAAATAACCGCAAACACGAAAAAAACCCTCAAAGATATTTTGAATCTCGCAGAGAAACTCGACCTTGACCTCAAAAAACTGAAAGTCCAAAGCGACATTCCTGCCGAAACGGTCGAGATCGACGTACAAGAAGCAAAGAGCGAGGAGCAAGCAGATACAAAGCCCGTAGCAAAAGTCGAAGCAAAAGTACAAACGCTCACTCCTCAAGAATCTCTTCCCAAAAAACCGACATTAAAAACACTCATAAGCGAAGAGAAACAACCTCAAAAAGAAAAAATACAAGAAAAAATAGAAGTAGTCGAAACAAAAGAATCCAAACCCATAGTAAAAGAGGTCAAAGAAGAAAAAGAGGTAAAAACCCAACCGCTTCCGCAAGAGAAAGTCCAAACACCCCCAAAACAAATACAACCAAAAGAGAAGAATCTAGAAGAAACTAAACCCTTGACTACAAAACAGGTCGTCAAAGAAGAGATAAAAACAGAAGTTCTCGAAACGCCAAAGATAGTAGAAACTCCCAAAGAGAGCATAAAAAAAGAGATTCAAACCAAAGAGATTCCTATACAAGAATCTCTTCCCAAAAAACCGACACTAAAAACACTCATAAGCGAAGAGAAACAACCTCAAAAAGAAAAAATACAAGAAAA
>CAZCQG010000014.1:0-12360 GCA_964500775.1 uncultured Campylobacterales bacterium | reverse complement strand
AACACTCATAAGCGAAGAGAAACAACCTCAAAAAGAAAAAATACAAGAAAAAATACAAGAAAAAATAGAAGTAGTCGAAACAAAAGAATCCAAACCCATAGTAAAAGAAGTCAAAGAAGAAAAAGAGGTAAAAACCCAACCGCTTTCGCAAGAGAAAGTCCAAACACCTCCAAAACAAATACAACCAAAAGAGAAGAATCTAGAACCGATACAAGAGGCGCAAAACCAAATCGCACCCGAAAAAATAGAGACAAAAGGGTCAAAAGGGGCGTTGGCGGAGTTGTTAAACTTAGAAAATGTAAAAAAACAAGAGAGTGAGGGTAAAAAAACCGAGACGGAAAAAGTGAGAAGCGAGAAGAAAAGTAGTGTCAAAACCACAATCAAATCGCAACCGCTCGCTCTTGAAAATAGCAACGAAAATAAGGAAGTGCGAGAACCCGCAGTACAAAGCGAAGGGATGCGAGCAAATGAAAACTTCCAACACTCAATTCTCAAAAAAACTCTTTTTGAATCAGTAGCAAAAGAGCAATCCGAGAAAAAAAGCGAAAAGAGTGAAAAAGTCGAAGTAGCCACAACTACGGAATCTAAACAAAATACACTCGTCGCAAACGTCCAAAACCTTCAAAAAACAGAATCTACGCAACAAACAAAAGAGGGGCAATATTCGCAGACATTGCAACGATTTGCAGAAGATCTAAAAGAGGAGATACAAGAGTACAAATCTCCGTTTAAAAAAATCACGATGGAATTAAACCCCAAAAATCTTGGGAATCTTGAGGTAACAATAAGGAGTATCGGAAACAATCTACAAGTAAGTATCACCTCTTCACAGGTTACGTTACAGATGTTTTTGCAAAACAGCAGCGAGTTTAGAAACTCCTTGGCAAACGCAGGATTCCAAAATGTGGAGATGAGTTTTAACGCTTTTAGCGGCGATGGCGGCGGAGGGGGAAATCAGCACGCCAGAGGGGGAAGAGAGTACAGGAATGCAAATAGCTTGTATCAAAAAGATGACGAACAGAGCAACATAGGCGAGATAAGTTCATTAGAGCTTACGCTTCCGAGATATATTTAAAATTTTTTAGGAGCTAAACATGGCAACCACAAGTAGCACTTCTAGTACGTCTACCGTCTCAACAGCCGATTTCGGCAAAATGACGAGCAGTACCGGTACGGTCGATAACCCAGCGGGGACGCTAGATAAAGATGCTTTTTTACAATTGTTTTTAGAGGAGTTGAAAAACCAAGATCCTACTTCACCGATGGATAGCGACAAGATTTTGACGCAAACGACCCAACTCACGCAACTCGAAGCTCAAGAAGCGCTCAAAGACGCACTTGAGGCAATTACCGCTTCGGTACAGCAGTCGATGAATTCAAATGCGCAAACAAGTGCCATCGGTATGGTGGGGATGTTTATAGATACGGGCGAGGAGACTATTACGAGAGAGGATTCGCAAAAAGTAGATTTCCAACTCTATTTTGACGCACCGATCACTTCGGGGCAAATAAAAATAATGGACGAGAATGACAACACCATACGAATCCTCTCTCTCGAAGACTATGTCGGACAATCCGGAGCGATCTCGTTTACTTGGGACGGGGCGTCAGATAACGGCGTCTATCAAGAGGATGGTGATTACAAAGTGGAAGCGACCTATATTGATTCGTATCTCAATAATTCACATACCGTCACCGTCGGGCAAGGCAGGGTGGAGAGCGTGAAATTTGAAGACGGCGTGACGTACTTAAGAGTCGGCGATGAGTATATTAAAAGTACTTCGGTTGTCGAATTTACAAAATGATGCGGTAGAGGAGGCGATGAATGAATAGCACGATTTACATCTCCGGTAGCGGCATAAAAACGCATCAATTTGGAGTTGACAGCCTCTCAAACAACGTCGCGAATATCAATACCAACGGTTATAGGGCAAACGTCGCCGAATTTAAATCGATATTTTCTACCGCTCTAACCACTATAAATGCTAGTTCGCCGATTTCAAACGACTTTGGATACGGCGGCACGAAAGCGGCAAACGCGATTAGTCTTAAAGAGGGGAGCTTGGTTGATTCCGATGCCTCCCCTTTTAACGTGGCTCTAAGCGGGGATGGCTGGTTTGTGGTGGGTGAGAATCAAGAGGGTCAGTTTACCGTAGATGATTCCACTATAAGCAGTACGGCGAGGACTTACTTTACGAGAGACGGGTCGTTTAGTCTCGATGAAGATGCCTATCTTGTAAATAATAGCGGCTACTACCTCTATGGGATAGATCTAGGGAAGATACAAGACGACGGAACATTTCAGCTCTCGCTAGACGATCAGGCGGATATGGCAGCTCTAGGGGGGACGGAGTTAACACCGCTCAAGATTCCCAGTGAGATAAGCGCCGTACCCACACTAACGACCGAAGTAGATATTGCCTTAAACCTCAGTCGAGAAAGCAATCTCAAAGGGGTCACCTCTGCATACGTCGATGCAGACGGAGCGTTTGATGAGACGGCGTTTCGCGCGGTTGATTTTAGCGCATTGTTTAATGAAGACGAGGAGCGGATAGATTTTACCAAAGACGACACATTGAGTATCACCGTGACAGATTCGGCTACGGCAGCTACGACGACGTACGATTTTACATACGGTACCGATTTTAATACCGTCGGAGAGTTTGTCGACGCAGTAGAGGCAGCGACGGGACTAAGCGTAAATATAAACGCTAGCAACACGTGCACCCTTAGCTTTTCATATGAAGGGACGAGTGATTATCTCACGGTGAGCGCAACATCCGATGGAGTTCTTGCGTCGCTAATGGGACTAGAGGTGACCGATACGAAGATTTACGCAAATTCCGACGCGGTGAATATCTACTCAAAAGCCTTGATGGTGCCGACATACAAAACAAGCATCCCTATTTACGATGACCAAGGGACGAAGTTTTTGATGATTTCCGATTATGTATTGACAAATTACGGCGATAGCAATAACGATACATGGAATGTGCGTACGAAGATTTACGATTCTACCCTTACATACGAGATTAGCGATAGTGCTTCGACGGGTGTCATTTCATTTGCGAGCGACGGTACGCCGACGTATACCGATGATACTACGGGAGGGGATACGAGTAGCGTTGACTTTGGAAATTATACGGTGACGTACAACCCTGCTAATACGGCGACACAAACTACGACCAATAGGCTATATTCCGATAGCGGCGTGGTAGACACCGACGTGGATGGCAACCCTCCGGGAAAACTCACCGAGGTCACCATCAACAGCGAAGGGGTGATAATACTCCACTTCTCCAATAATATGAGTGAGCCTATGGGAAGAATAGGGATGGCATCATTTGTCAATGACCAAGGTTTGCAAAAAGTGGGCTCGAATATGTTTCAAATGATACAGCATATGGGACTAGACGGGGAGAGTAAATACATAAGCGGCGCACCGCAGCTTATGTGGAGCACCGATACGGGCAAGCTGAAAGATGCGAAGGTTTTGCAGTACTACCTAGAGACAAGTAACGTCGATATTACGACCGCGCTTACTGATTTGATAGTGATGCAAAGGGGATATAGCGCGAACTCGAAGTGTTTTACGACAGGCGATGAGCTTCTCAAAGAAGCGATAAATCTCAAAAAATAGTCTCCATAAAGGAATAAATATTGCTTTTTAGATTTTGCGTTAACGATAAAAGAAAGGATAAAAGATGCTAAAGTCACTTTGGTCAGGAGTTACGGGACTTCAAGCCCACCAAATAGCGATGGACGTCGAGAGTAATAACATCTCAAACGTCAATACGGTCGGTTTTAAGTACTCAAGAGCTAACTTCGCAGACCTTATGTCACAAACAAAAAGAATTGCGACAGCCCCACAAGGTGATCTAGGCGGACAAAATGACTTATCCATAGGCTTAGGGACGAGTATAAACTCGACTACGAAAATATTTCTCCAGGGTTCAATGCAAAGTACGGACAAAAATACCGACTTAGCACTCCAAGGAGACGGATTCTTCGTACTCAGTCCGGATGGCGGAGTCACCCAAAGATATTCTAGAAGCGGTGATTTCGTATTTGATGCAAACGGAAGTTTGGTCGATAACAACGGGTATATTGTTCAAGGATGGACAAAAGAGATAAGAAACTCCGACGAAGATTGTGCAAGCGAAGATACTTTTACGAAAGTAGATTCTACGGGACCTGTTTCAGGTATCCAAATTGATCCGGGTCTTGTACTTCCGGCAAAAAAGTCAAGTCAAATAACTTTGCGTGCTAACCTCTCGGCGGGTGATACCGTTGAGCAGTTTGACTGCGCGAGACAGCTAGATAGTGATGGCACCAACAACGTGACGACTTCTGCGAATCAGCAATACGATTCAAACGGTAAAATTATAGAAGTTTCCGAAGATATGGGTGTACTTTTCAATAGTTCGGGCGAGGCGTTTAATCTCTCAAGCGGGCAAGGTATATGGATAAGCTATAAAACAAGTCAGGTCGATATGGACATTACCGCGCTAGCGGCCGGAAGTATCACTCTGAACGGTACGAGTTTTACGTATGACGGGAGCGGTGTAGCAAATCTTATAGACACGATTAACACCAAGACTACCGATACGGGCATAGAAGCGAGCCTTTATACGACGGGCGGCGTACAGTATCTACGTCTCACAAACGACAACGATTATGATACGAGACCAAGAAACATTATCCTCGGTGCAAATACCACGGGAGCAGTGGCATCGGATACTACGACGATGATTACGGCTTTCAAATACGAATATACCACGACCGATGTCTCTGTGACCGACGTATATGACACGAATCCAAATAATGCACGGAGTTTTAAAACGACCGAAGATATTCGGGCATTGATGCAGAGAGACGCGAATATGGTGAAAGATTCTGCATCGGTATATCCGACGGGTGCATCCGTAAAAGTGACCCTGAATAATAAAGGGCAATTTGAAATAGAAAACGGAGACGACGGGGATGCTACGAGTGAAGACTTGAAAATGGCTATTTCGGCAATCTCTGATTCTACGGTATCAAGAAATGAACTTTTTACTACGACGATGGAAGCGCTCGGTACGGCGGGACTCATCTCTGAAGGCGGCTCCGTAAACGCAACGTCGGACAATATCAATGCAGCGATTCACGCGGCTAGTACCGATGTGTTTGATTCGCTTGGTACAAAACATACGGTGCGTATGGAGTTTAGAAAAACAAGTGCAAGCGAATGGACTTTTAGGGTAGTCGTGCCGGAACCGGGAAAATTAGTAGGTGCTCCTACCAATAAATCGAACGTCTTTGAAGACGGGGTGATAAAATTCAACAGCGACGGTTCGTTGTCCGGATTCTCACCGCCTTCAATTCAATATGATCCAAACAACGGTGCAAAAGCACCGCAACTTATTAGACTAAGTATGGGTACGCCGGGATATTTTGACGGACTAACAAGTGTCGATCAGAAATCTTCGACGGGAAATATTGCTCAAAACGGCTACGCTTCGGGTGATTTACTAGGATTAAGAGTAGATTCTACGGGGACGGTATTGGGTAGTTTTAGCAATGGAAAAACCGTAGCGCTTGCACAAGTAGCCGTAGCGAAATTTGCGAACAATGCGGGTCTGTTATCCGAAGGGGGCAACCTCTTCTCCGTATCGGCAAACTCCGGCGATCCTATCATAGGGACTGCGGGAAGCGGCGGTAGAGCAGATGTAGCGGCAAGTATGTTGGAGATGAGTAACGTCGATCTAAGCCGCTCACTCACCCAGCTCATCGTTGTACAAAGGGGCTTCCAAGCCAACTCGAAAACGGTCACGACATCCGACCAAATGCTAAACACGTTACTGCAACTCAAACAGTAATAGATGTCTTTTCTTCAGATTCTTGAAGAGGGCGACGCGGAAAAAATCGAACGCGCCCTCTCTTCGAGACTTTCAAAAAATATCGCCCTTTTTCAATCACTTAATCCCGAGCTCTATCGCCTCCTTACGCTACCTCCGAAAGAGTATCAGCTCTATTTGGGCAAAGAGGGAATTAATATCGTAAATATCCGAGACAACTCTTTTGTCTATCCGAAAGTTGCGGGGAGACACACTTTTTTAGACGTTTCAAAAAATATTGCGATGCACCCGTATACGAATAGACTGTGGAATCTAAAAAACAACGGCGCAGTCCTTGTACACTATGACACGGAGAAACTCCCCGAGACGGCAGGTATCATAAATACGCTAGTCGATACGATACCGACGGCAAGCACAATAAGCTTCGAAGAGGATTTTTTGCCCACGTGTACGGTCTTTGGACTTGGCGGGGGCTTGTTTATAGAGTATCTTTTGGAGAGCGTAAAGCGAATAAACTCGCTTCTTATCTACGAAGAGCATTACGACTTTTTTAGAATCTCATGCGCTTTGGTCGATTATGAGAGATTGTTTGAAGTCGTCAGCCCGAAGTCTTGCCACATCTATGTCCAAAACATCTTAGACCCAAAAAGCGTAAAAGATTTTTTTGAAAAACATAAACTCACTTCAAACGCGTTGCGTATGGAGTTGATGACATACAAAAGCGATAAAAATATCGAAGCGATGCACATCGTCGATTTGGAACACGCTAGCAATATCAGAGGTTGGGGGAGTTTTGAGGATGAAAAAAGAGGGGTGGCAAATAGTATGCACAACACCTCAATCATTGATGCCAAAACAAAATATCCGATCCTTTCTAATCCAAAAAAACTCGGTATGCCGATATGTGTCGTGGGTAACGGATATAGCCTCAATGAGCTTCTCCCTTTTATCAAAGCCAATAGCGACAAGATGCTTATCTTCTCCTCGGGCACGGCGCTCAAGCCGCTCAAAGCCGCAGGGATTCGTCCCGATTTTCAGATAGAGATCGAGCGTTTTGATGATTTGCACCGCTACCTCGCCCAAGCAGATCCGAGCGATACGACACTTCTTTGCGGCAATATCGTGAACGAAAAAGCGTTGGCTTTAGGAAAAGAGGTGTTGCTTTTTATGCGAGGTTCTTCCGCACATTCCTACGACAGAGCGCCGAAAAAGGTGGTAGATTTTAGCTTTCCGCTCGTGGGCAATGCCGCTTTTTCTCTCGCAACGCTTTTTAGCGACGAGATATATATTTGCGGTCTTGATATGGCGTACAAAAAAGGGAAAAAGAAGCACGCCGATGGTTCGATATACACCGATGAGAAGGACGAGATTCCAAAAGGTGCGATACGGTGCGAGGGGAATTTCGGGGATGAACTCTACACCGATTCTATTTTTGCCCTTTCACGTGAGATTATCGAATTTTGCATCCTCATACATAAACCCAAAAACGTCTACAACTTAAGCGACGGGGTAAGAATACGCGGTGCAAAAGCGACCAAGCCAAACGAAATAAAGCTTCGCAAGATGGAGAAGAAAAAATACCTCAAAGAGATACGCAGCGCCTTTAGTTCGAATCCGCAAACAGTTTTCGGCGGCGATTCGGAGGATTTTATAGGTCAGTTCGAGATTCTGCAAAAACGGTTGTTTGAAACACTCCAAAGGGAAATCAACTCAAAAGATGCACTTTTCGAAGTGATAGACGATGCGTATGCCGTGCTACAAAAATTTAAGCGCGAGCATCTCTACAGCGGGATTTTCATCGGGGGCAGTTTTATGCACGTTCTCAATACTATTTTTCTCCTCGCGCTCCATAGCGATTCTGCAAATATTTCGGAAATTTATGCAAAATGTGTTGATACAAGTAAAAAACTTGTGTCAATTTACCCCGAAATTTACAAAAATGTAATTAAAACGTAATAAATCCCCTCTATTATCCCCGTCTTCAAATCTGTGCTATTTTGCGCGAATATAAAGGACGCTCTATGCTCTCACTCTCAAATGCTTCGATAAAATCACGACTAATGGCGATTTCGATTTTTTCTATTTTAATACTGCTCGGTATCTCGCTTTCGCAGATTTTAATCTACGGAAAAATAAGCGACAAGATTCTTTTGGAGGAGCAAAAAGCGATACAAGCAGTAGACTTGGTGCGTTTGTCGCAAGTGGCGTTTAAAAAACAGGTGCAAGAGTGGAAAAATATCCTTTTGCGCGGGGACGACGAAGCGTCGTATCAAAAATATACCAAGAATTTTTATGCCGAAGGAAAAGAGGTGATACGCTATCTCAAAGAGGCAGAAAAGATCGTCGCATCGCAAAAGATAGTCGATATGATACACGCCTATGAGGCGACGCACGCAGAGCTTATGAAAAAGTACGAAATAGGACTGGAGAGCTTCAAAGAAGCGAGCGAGTTTAAACATAAAGCCGCCGACAAAGCGGTCAAAGGAATCGACAGAAAACCTACGGATGACCTCGATGCCATCGTGAATGAGACCTTGCAGTTTTATAGCGGCATTACCGAAGGACTCGTAGCGGAGAAAAAAGAGGTACGCCAAACGACGATAATCGTATTGGTGCTAGGCGTATCTATTTTATTGGCGCAAGTGATTCTTACCTCAAAGTCCATCTACAAATCTATCGCAAAACTATTGACCGTCTCTTCGGGATTTATCAAAGGTGAGAGCGATTTGCGCAAAAGACTCAATATCGATACTAAAGACGAACTAGGGATGATCGCAAAAAATATCGATGAGTTTTTGGAAAAAATCGCCAAACTCATAGAGGGGACAAAAGAGGGGATATATAACAATAGCGCCCTCTCCGAAGAGCTTTACAGCAATACCGGATCGATGAAAGAGCGCAATAGAGACTTGAGCGCCATACTCGATGAGAATCTCAAAAGTTTTAAAAATATAAACGCCAAAATCAGCGATGAAAACAGAAGAATCGAGCAACTGAAACAAAGCGTCGAGGAGCGGGGCGAAAAAACTTCGGCAGTGACTACGGGCATCATCGAGATACTAGATGCCATAGCACAAAACACACAAGCCCAAGTGGAGCTTTCAGACCGCCTCGCGCAACTCTCCGCAAACGCCGAAAGCACCAAAGACGTGCTAAACGTCATAAGCGACATCGCCGACCAAACCAATCTTTTGGCATTAAACGCCGCCATCGAAGCAGCGCGCGCGGGTGAGCACGGTAGAGGATTTGCAGTCGTAGCGGATGAGGTACGAAAACTCGCCGAAAAGACCCAAAAAAGCCTCTCGGAGATAAACGCCACTATCAGCCAAATAGTAGGTGAAGTGGTCACAATATCAGATGGTATGAACACAAATACGCAAAAACTCACGCAGATAAACCAAAGCGGTGAAGCCGTAGTGGAATCTTTAGAAGATATAAAAAGCTTTATGGGCGAGCTAAATCTGCTCACCTCCCAAACATCCGAAAGCTCAAAAAATAATATCACCGAACTAAATAAAGGCGTAGAGAAGCTAAGCGACATTTTCGACATCTCCGCACAAGTGACCGTTTCGGTCGAGGAAATATCCAAGGCAGCGAAATTTCTCTCAACCGAGACCGAAAAAATCAACGGTGAAATCGCAAAATATAAAGTATAAAAGCTCCTTTTTTCAAAGTTGGAATATAAGTTGCTTTTTTAGGCTAACTTATTGGAAAAGGGTTTGTAATGAGTATAAAAAAGAAGCTCTCTATCGCACTTTCGGCACTCCTATTAGGAGCGACCTTTGTAGTGGCGGCAGAGATTGATAGCAACGGAGTTGCGGCGGACGGGTACGATTCAGTAGTCGATGACGGTTCCGCGTCTCAAGGATATGGACCCGGCGACGTTATCGGAGATGAACCGATTATCCCAAACGCGCCGATTTTAGCTCCTAGCAGAGTGGTGGAACTAAGCGCGGTGGGTATGGGTATAGCGCCTGAAAACACCATTTCACCGGCGCAAGCACTAGCACTCGCCAAAAGAGCGGCGATCGTAGATGCGTACAGACAGCTCGGTGAGAAAATGTATGGTATCAGAGTAAACGCGAAAGAAACGGTAAAAGATATGGTAGTACGAGATTCGACTATCAAAACCAAAGTGATGGCGGTCATCAAAAATGCCGAAGTCACCGAAACTGTTTTTAAAGACGGACTTTGCCAAGTGAGTATGGAACTCAAGCTTGACGGCAGAAGATGGTACGGTATATTAACAGGCAGAAGATTCTAAGCATAATACATTCATCCATTCAGGCAAGGGCGTTAGCCGCGCTCCTGCCCCTCCTTCTATTTTTCGGCTGCGCAGGCAAAGAGCCGATACTAAGTAGCAAAACTTCACACATAACCATCATTTTAAAAGATCTCAAATACAGCGATATGGGCTTTCTCAAACAAAGCAAAAACGCTTTGACGCTAGAGCTCTACGAGTTTGGGAATCCGGTATTTCGACTAGAGATAAATAAAGAAACCATCTGCGTTGATGGCAACTGCCTCTCAAAAAAAACATTTGTAGAGCGCTATCTAGGCGAGCACTACTATCCGCAGATACTCGAAGAGATACTTTCCAAAAAACCCATTTTTGACGCAAAGAATCTCACTACAACCGATACGGGTTTTGAGCAAAGAATCCTAGAAAAAAGCAAATACGACATCATCTACAAAATAGAGGGAGAGAACATCTATTTTGTAGATAAAAAAAGCGGTGTGAAGGTGGCGGTAAAATCAACGGCAACCCCCTAGAGGGTTAGCTGTACTCTGAACCGCACGCAAACTTGCTATAATACTTTTCGATGAAAACAACCGAATATTTCAAACACACAAGAATTAGACCGGATCGGGTGTCCATAAAAGATGAATGGATTGAGTTTGTCATTAAGAATCCCGATGCGAGCGAAGCTCAAAATGATGGACGAATCCGAAAGTGGGCTAAGATTCAAGAGGCGGACAAATATCTTCGAGTAATACTTCTTGAAGACGGCGAAACGGTACACAACGCATTTTTTGACAGAACTTTCAAAAAGGATCAAGATGAAAATTAAATATTTTTCAGACACAGACACCGCTCTTTTGGAGCTTAACGACAATCCGATAGATTCGACGTTGGAAGTCAATGAAAACATCTATATCGATGTCGACAAAAACGGAAAGGTAGTAAACATCACTATCGAGCATGCGAAAGAGAGTATGAAACTGCCGGAATTTTCATATCAAGAAATTGCGAAAATGGCAAAAAGTGCTTAGCTATCTTTTGGGAAAAAGGTGACTATGCACTTTTTCAAGCAACTGTTCGCACACTCGACAAAAATTTATTTTTGTCTAACGCCTCTGAAACGCTGCTTCGTTGGGTTCAAAATATTTTAGGGTATAAATGAATCAAGATACAGAAAATAACACATTATCTAAGCAAGGATTAGAATCCAAAAATAATAAAACTCCTTCAATTCAAGATATTTTTGAAATTGCTACAAAAATATCAGTCCTTTTTGCTGGATTAATATATGTTTGCGGATTTTTAGCTCTTAATGCACATTTTTATCAATATGGTATTGTTGACTTTGGTTTGGCTAGTTCCGACTATTTAGTAGTTGGTTCATTGTTTATACTGTATATAGCGGTATACGGCGTATCTGGTGGACGTTCAATTGTTTTAGGGAAGACATGGATGCTGCAACAAATCGATTTACTAAATAGTGTAAAACCCCGTAGTATAAATTCTTTTGTTGCATTTATACACTCATTCTTAGATGTGATATTTTTACATTGTTTGTCTGCTGCGTTTTTTTCAGTATATGCTTTTGGACAATATGAAAGCTTTATGTTTTACTTAGTCTTAATAACAGCTTTTTTAATTAAATATCCATTAGAAGCGTTTGGCAATTTGGATTTAAAATACCCATTGTTTTTTTTGATATTTGATATTACGATAAAAGTCGTAGCAATATGGGCATTTTTTAATTTTTCTGTAAGCACGGAAATGATTCATGTTTTCATTACTTTTGCAGGATTTTCTGTATATATTAATTTTGTACTTGATAGTTTTGAACGCTATAAAATTAATCGGGATCGAATACTTTACACCGTAATACTGAGTACCATATTTTTTCTAGCTTCAGCAGTGCATTTTGGTGCTGTTGTTTATGGTGACATAAGTAAAAAAATAGGGGGCGGGCAGAGTATTCCTGTAGAAATAAGTGTGAGTGAAAATATCATAAAAAGTCTTGGTATAGAACAAAACAAAACGTTACATGGAGATTTCATATATAGCTCTAAGGATAATATCTATATTCAATTTGGAAGCGGAACTCATGTTTTGCCAAGGCAATCAGTACATTGGTTGAAGTTCAAAGAACACGAGGACAAAAACACTTCATTCATCAGGGCTACAAGAGATACGGTCTAAAGGAAGGGGTTCACCCCCTTTAACCTTTCTTTATTAAAATATAAGAGCAGTCCACCTTTAGCCTGCAAAAATCCAAGGCGGGCTTAT
>CAZCQG010000013.1:0-56665 GCA_964500775.1 uncultured Campylobacterales bacterium | reverse complement strand
TGCCCTACCGAAGCGATACGGATTGGACAGAGCAATACCGAGTTTACACTTGATTTCAATCCATTTTTATGTGTGGGATGCGGCAATTGCGAAGATGTCTGCAAAAAAAAAGCTATCGAATCCGATGAAGCATTACCCGCAAATGAACTTTTGAGGAAAAAAGGGGTAAATAAACTCACCCTTTTATATAATACGTGCAAAGTATGCAAATGCGCTTTTTTATCGAGCGAAGAGAGCACTCTGTGTTCGAGATGTGCCGTGAGCGAAAAAATGGACGATATTTTTGCAATAGCTAAAGATTTGGAGGATAAATTATGAGATTATTACTACTCGCTACGCTGTTTTTCACTACCCTTTTTGGATACCAAAACGTAGACGTAGGCGATATAGAAACACTCAAGAACGAAGGAGTCGTCCTAGTGGATGTCAGAACCGAGGGGGAGTGGCAAGAGACCGGTGTCATACCGAGCAGTCAGCGAGTCACTTCGCACGACTATACGGGGAAATTTGATGTCGATAAATTCGTAAAAACACTCAACGAAAAAGGGATAGATTCCCTCACAAAAGTACTCATCATCTGCCGTAGCGGCAATAGAAGCATAGATGCGTCGCGAGCACTAGAGCAGAGAGGTTTTGAGCATGTCTACAATCTCAAAAACGGAATAAAATCCTATATACGCACCGGCAAGCCTTTAGAAAAAGTATACTGATTCCTTTAAACTCAAAATGACGCACATCGAGCTACTCAAACAAAACCCTCTCGTGCGTGCATTGAGTACCGTACAGCTCATCAACTATTTCGCGCTGATGTTTACCCAAGTAGCGGTCTTTACCCTGCTTGCACGAAACGATGCGGGAGCTTTGGAGATGGGATTTGTCGCAGCGAT
Organism: uncultured Campylobacterales bacterium; assembly: GCA_964500775.1. Taxonomy (GTDB): domain Bacteria; phylum Campylobacterota; class Campylobacteria; order Campylobacterales; family CAZCQG01; genus CAZCQG01. Next base: position 55,778 of record CAZCQG010000013.1, on the reverse strand, counting down.
ATTTTGGATGCCCTCCATCATCATCTCCCCTTTTAGCGGCATACTCGCCGATAGATTCCCACCGCAAAAGCTCCTCCCCGTATTGCTCTGTATCGAGATACTCGCTACCCTCTCTTTTTTAGGTGCGACGGAGAAAGAGGATTTTTTACTCCTCCTTATCCTCCTTTTTATACGCAGTAGTGCCGGAGTGATGTACTTTACCGCTACTATGTCGCTGCTCCCAAAAGTCATCGGGGGCGAAAGCCTCAAGCAGGCCAATGAGATTCACTCCGTCGTCTACTCATTTTGTCTCACCGCGGGGATGGCTTTGGGAGGCATCATCGTCGCTTATCTCGGGATTAAAGAGGCATTTCTCATCGATGCAGGATTGTATCTTTTTGGTCTAGCGATACTTTTAAAAGCTCAAATCCCCGAAATACAAGCCCACAAAGAGCGATTCTTCGCGATGCTTAAAGAGGGGATTCTTTATCTTTTAGGAGAGAAAAAAATCCTTTTTCTGATGGCGATACACGCCGTGATAGCCACCACGCTCTTTGATGCCGTCGTGACGCTACTTGCGAAGAATCACTACTCTACCCTCATCGCCATACCGCTTGCCATAGGTTTCATAAATGCCGCTCGCTCGCTCGCCTCTGTTTTAGCGCCGCTCTTTATCGGAAAATATGCCAATGACACTACGATCGGATATTTCATACTTGTCGAATCGCTGTTTTTATTCATTTGGGCGTATTTAGCAAACGATTTTTATATGAGCCTCGTCGGAGCATTTTTGAGCGGTTTGCTCCTCACCACCATCTGGGCATACACGATGACGATGATACAGGAGCGGGTAGAGAGCAGGTTTTACGGCAGAGTAATAGCGTATAACGATATGTTTTTTACTTCCGTCGCCGTAGGTTCTTCGGTGTTTATCGGATTCTTACTTGAGAGCGGGGCGAGTGAGCGCCTCACCCTCGCATATATCGGTGTTGTATTTTTGATAGTCGGCGGAATCTACATAAGATTTAAAGAGCGAATTTTATAGCCCAAGCTTCTCGATAATATCACTTGGCGTCATGCCCGCTTTTTCGGCGACCTCTTTAAATTTTTCATCATTACTTGCCTCTATCCCGATACTTTTAAGCTTGGCGATAAGTTCCGTCTCGCTTAGTCCCACTACCGCCGCTACGTCGGCGACTTTTTTCCGTCCTAGACCCATATATTTTTCACTCGATTCGACACTTTGTATGATCGCGTCCATATCTATCTCTTTGCTTTGTGCTTTCTCCATCGTCTCATAAATAGTGTTTGGACTGCTTGTGTTGAGCTTGGCTATCTCTTTGAGCGTTTGCGTGGTCGATTCGTACCGTAAATTCGCGTCTTTTAACGCTTGCAAAGAACGCTCTTTGTCGAAATCCATCTTTTTGATGAAAGATTCCAAGCTAGAGAGTTCGGCGTGATTATACGGGGGTTCGCCGTACTCCTCTTCCCAAGAACCTTTTACATCCTCTCCAAATCCCAAAAAAGTGCTAAAAGGAGCATAATCTGCAAGCGTCCCGAAAAACATCACGACGCAAAGCACACTTGCGACAACCATCTCTTTGGTAAAAACTATGAGCGTTTTTGCGCTATTTCGGAGATAGCTCACTATCGGTCTCCAATTAAAATAGATATGGAGAATCGAAGCAACGACGAACAACACCATAAATACGGTATGCACCGCCGCGTACTCCTCTTTTGAAAGGGACACAATCCGCCAATCCGCCCAGTTGGCTATCCTCCCCGGAGGCGAGATGAAAAGCATCAAACCCGTATAGGTCATCACACCCATAGCGAGTAGCATCACAAGCGAAGTCAGTTTTTTAAGCGACATTTTCTCTCCTATTTTTTTGTACGTTCTTGTTTCTCAAGTTTGGATTCTTCTAAAAATTTCACGAAGAACCGCAGCTCTTGGTAGCCGATGCGTTCATTGGTGATTTTTTGCGTCTTTGGATCGAGGGTATAGACCGTCGGTACGAAGCGAGAGAAAAGCTCATCGGGAAACTCGTCGTTATCCCTATCGAGTTCTACAAATACATATTCGCCGAGCAATGTCTGCACTTCGGGGTCGGCTATCACGTTTTTTTTCATCCTTTTGCAGTAGGGGCAGTATTGCGTGGTCACCATCACCACGACATCTTTACCGCTTTCCAGTCCCGCATCGATCGCATCGGTATATTTTGCCGAGTACCCGAATGCCAAAGTGCCGAACAACAGCACTCCGATAAGGAATCTTTGCATATTTCAAACCCTTTCTCATAATGTCATAATTTATCAGAACCTTATGAATAGACCACACTCCTCGCGGTTGCCACACGACGGGAGCCCTGAAATCAAAGATTTCGACCCGTCGGGACAAAGCGTATCGCGCGGTCTATTCATAAGGTTCAATAATATAATAACGTAAATCTGATAGAATCGCTTTAAAAAAAAGGGGTGAATATGGCTGATGAAGCCGACAAGACCGAAGAAGCCTCCCCTCGTAAGATCGAAAAAGCTAGAGAAGAGGGCAACGTCCCAAAAAGCCCCGAGACTAGCTCGTTCGTCTCGCTTTTAGTCGCTTTTGCAGTCCTTTTTATCTTCTTTCCGTTCGTCACCGACAGCGCTATGAATCTCTACCGATACTACGTCTCGCTCATCGGGCAAGAGCTCAATAAAGAGCTTGCCATCAACATCGCCATCACCTCGATATTGCAGTCCGCCAAGATTCTCGCCCCGTTTGCCATAGCGCTCATCGTAGCGGGTATCATCGGCAATGTCGCGCAGATAGGATTCCTCTTTACCGCCAAAGCCATTGCCTTCAAACCCTCAAAAATAAACCCTGTTTCAGGACTCAAAAATCTCTTTTCACTCAAAAAACTCCTTGATGGCGTCATCATCACACTGAAGGTTTTTGCCGCTTTAGGGGTCGGATTTTTCGTCTTTTACCTTTTTATGAAAGAGCTAGCCACCGTCTCGCTTTTCCCCCTCATCGACCAAATGCACTGGTTTGTGGACAAGCTTCTCATCCTCGTGGGAATCTTGATGCTCCTCTTTTTTATCCTCGCCGCAGTCGATCTTTTTATCAAACGCTACCAGTACTTTAAAAGCCTCCGAATGAGCAAACAAGAGGTCAAAGATGAATACAAGCAGATGGAAGGGAATCCCGAGATAAAACGAAAGATCCGCCAAACGATGATGCAGATGGGGATGAAGCGGATGATGTCAAGCATCCCCGAAGCCGACGTAGTCGTCACCAACCCCACCCACTACGCCGTCGCCCTGCGCTACGACCAGCTCAAAGACAGAGCGCCCCGCGTCCTCGCCAAAGGGGTAGACCACCTCGCCCTAAGAATCAAAGAGGTAGCCAGAGAACACGACATCCTCATCGTCCAAAACAAACCCCTCGCCCAAGACCTCTACAAAATGGTGGACGTGGACAAAACCATCCCCGAGGAGCTATTTCAAGCCGTCGCGGAGGTGCTAGCGTATGTCTATAAGGCGAATAAAGGGAAGAATGTTTAGAAATTTTCGCCGAATATTTTTCTATTCCTAAAAATTATGGTAATATATTCCAATAATTTATAGGAATAGCAAATGATTTATCAAAGATTCTTAAAAAGCGACATACTCAAAGCCTGTAAACATTTTCCCGCTATACTGATAACCGGAGCCAGACAAGTGGGCAAAAGTACCTTGGCGATGGAGCTTTCGGAAAATTATGTCACATTGGACGACATCACCGCTTTGCACCTTGCCAAAAACGACCCGCAGCTTTTTATCGCGGGACTTAAAACCCCTATTGTTATAGATGAGATACAAAAAGCACCTGAACTTTTTAGCGCTATAAAAATCGCGATAGATAGAGACCGAAAAGCGGGACAATTTATCCTCACCGGTTCGGCAAACGTTATGGCTTTTAAAAATATTAGCGACACCTTGGCAGGGAGAATAGCCATTTTTGAGCTCTCACCGCTAGCGCAAATGGAACTTTACGAGGCAAAAAAGCCGTTCTTGGAATCGCTCTTTGAGGGCTCGATTTTCGAGGAGAAAGAGGCATTTCGGGACGAAGGGGCGATATATCAACGAATCTTGGACGGCTTTTACCCCGAGATGGTGAAGCTAGAAGATGCCAAAATGAAATACCTTTGGCTTAGCTCCTACATAGCCACCTACATAGAACGCGACATCCGCGATATAGAAAACATCCGAAACATTGATAAGTTTGCAAGACTCATCCACCTACTGGCAAGCAGGAGCGCAAACATACTCAATAAAAGCGACCTCGCCAAAGAGGCGGCGCTCGATATTAAGACACTGGAAAACTATATCTCGCTTTTGGAGTTGGTCTATCAGATAAAAAGGGTGCGCCCCTATTTCGCCAATATCGGAAAACGATTCGTCAAAAGCGAAAAGCTCTTCTTTACCGACACGGGGATACTTTGCCACCTACTGGGGATAAAAAGCGTGGAAGCCCTTTTTGCCTCGCCCTTTCTAGGCGCGGTCTTTGAGACCTTTATCTTCGGCGAACTCCAAAAACAAAAGAGCTTTTTGGAAGGAATCGAACTCTTTTACTACCGCACACACGACAAAAAAGAGATAGACTTTATCATCGAAAAAGAGGGCGAAATAGTAGCGCTAGAAGCAAAATTTGCCAAAAACATCACAAAAAAAGATTTCCGCCACATCCTTGATCTCCAAGAAAATTGCAAAAATCTCAAATACGGCATCATCTTATACACGGGAGAACGGGTGCTACAATTTGATGAACGCCTTTTTTGCGTCCCTGCGGGAATGTTGTAATTTACACATAATCCATCCTCGCCATACAATTTGTAGTATAATTATGCACACTACATCCAAAGGGAGATACTATGGCGGTTGCCGAAAGATTGACGATTACCCTTCCAAAGATCGTCTCTGACGAGTTGACGGAGTACTCTAGCGAACTTCAAGAAAAAAAATCACATATTATTGCAGGTGCGTTGGAGCGCTATTTTGACTATTTGGATTTGCGGATAGCGGAGAAGCGTTCACAAGAGCTTAGGGAGGGAAATGAGAAAACAGTTTCTTTTGAATCGATAAAAAAAGAGTTGGGTCTTTAAATGTACACTTTAGAGTTTCACAAGAAAGCCAAAAAAGAACTCGACAAGCTAGAATTAGACACCAAACTCTTTATCGTACAGGAGTTGGATAGATTTATCCAAAGCTTTTCCGATGCGTATGAAAGCGATTTAATACAGACGGGAAAAATAAAATACCTCAAAGGCGAATATGCGGGTTATTTTAGATTACGCCTCCGCACCTACCGTATTATTTACGAAAAAATCGATGATCGGTTAATCATCCATATACTCCGTATCGCCCATCGAAAAGATGTTTACTAACACACTCCAAAGACGGTAAAAACTTGGAATACCTCATTGTGATACCTTTTATCATCTCTTTCTATTTTTTGATAATGATACTTTCGGGAAAACTAAAGTTAAAGGATAAAATAGATGACGCTAGCGTCGGCAGTTCGGATTCCAATGGAGGCTCTACGCTATGTGATTCATCAGGCTTTGACTGCGAGTTTGGCGGTGACGGTAGCTGATTTTTTAGGTGCTCCGCAATATATTGTTTTATCTTCATTCGGTAGAATCCCAAAAAAATACCCAAAGACAAAGAGATGATAGAAAAAGCGCTCCGATTAATAGAAGATTCCCAACACATCCTCATCCTCACCCACAAAAATCCCGATGCAGATACTCTAGGATCAGCGCTTGGTATCTACCATACGCTCAAAACAAAAAAAGTGACGGTGTTCAATAAAAGCACCGACATTCAAAATGAACTCAAAAGCATCCCCGGTTTTGGAAAGATAAAAAGAGAGTTTCCTAAAATCTTTGATTTGGTCATCGCCGTGGACGGGGCGGATTTTGCAAGATTCGGACTGGATGAAGATGAGATCGCGGCGATACAAACTCTCGGCGCGCCGATACTCAATATCGACCACCATCAAAACAACACTCTCTTTGGAAACGTAAATCTCGTCGATTCGAGTGCTTGCGCGACGGGATTACTGGTATATAAGTTGCTTGTACAGGGCGGATATACGCTAGATAGTCACGGGGGTGAGGCGCTATTTTACGCGATAGCGAGCGACAGCGGATTTTTCGGTTATGAGCGGGTAGATGACGTGACGTTTGGGATGGCGAGCGAGTTGTGCAAACTCGGTGTCGATCCAAACAAAATCTATATCACCCTCAAAGCCTCAAACTCCCTCGCAAAAGTACGCCTCATACAAAAATCGCTCGCCTCTTTGGAGCTACACGCCAAAGGGAGATGCGCGATTATGTCTTTACATGATGAGGATTTCAAAGAGAGCGGCGCAAAACGGAGCGATTGCGAGGGCATCGTAAATTTTGCCCTCTCTTTGGCGAGCGTGCGTCTCGGGATACTTTTGCGGAGCGAGGAGAGCGGCGAAGTGCGGGTCTCGTTCCGTTCGAAAGGGAATCTCGACACGAACCTCATCGCCCAAATATTCGGCGGCGGCGGACACAGAAACGCTAGCGGCGCGTCGGCGAAAAATATCACGTTAGATTCGATGAAACAAATGATAATCAACTGTTTGGAAGGGTTTTTTGATGAGTAAATTATTGCGGCTTTTAGTGCCTATTGCGGCTTTGGTGGGAATCTTCTTATTATTCACGGGCGACTGGCTTGAGCAGCAACCCCCCGGAATCCAAGCCGAAAAAAAGATCTATTGGAATCTCCACAATCCAATTGATGCCATCATCAGCGACAATACGGGAATAGCCAACTACAAAGTCTCGTTTTTGATTGCCGAAAAAGAGCTACTCGCACAAGATGTCTCGCCGCAGGACAAGCCGACCTCTCTGCACATCGACATCACTCCTCCTTCACTAGAGCAAGTCGGAGCATCGCAAGAGTTTACGATAAAAATCACGGCTACGGACATCAGCAAATGGAATCTCCTCAAAGGGAACATAAGCGAACAAACCATCACAATAATAGTCGACAGAAAAAAACCAAAGCTCTCCATCCTCTCCAAATCCTACGGCATCTACAAAGGTGGAAGCGCGGCGGTAGTGTTTAACGCCGAAGATGAGAATCTCAAAGAGCTCTATATCGAGGCGGGGAAAAATAGATTCGTCCCGTTTAAATTTTACAAAGAGGGGTACTACAACGCCATCATCGCTTGGGATGTACAAGAAGAAGACTTTAGCCCGAAAATAGTCGCTATAGACCTCGCGGGAAATAGAAGCATCACGGGCATCGACTACTTCAAAAAAAATATAGAGTACAAGAAATCGACGATTCCTTTGTCTGATTCCTTTGTCGAAGGGAAAATCACCGACCTCACGATGGAGGTGGGCGAGACACCCGATCCCGATAAAATAGCGAGATTTAAATACGTAAACGAAACGCTCCGAGCACTCAACACCAAAGCCATATACGACGTAGCGAGCAAATCGCTCTTGCAGAGGGAAGATTTCCAAATGCTCCCTTTCTATCCGCTCAAAAACGGTGCGAAAGTGGCGGACTTCGGCGATTATAGGACGTTTGTCAAAGACGGCGTAAACGTGAGCAATTCCTACCATCTCGGTATCGACTTTGCAAGTACGGCAAATGCCCCTATCATCGGCAGCAACAAGGGAATCGTGATATATTCGGACTTCAACGGAATCTACGGCAATATGCTCCTCATCGACCACGGTATGGGTATCGGCTCGCTCTATGCCCATTGCCTAGAGTTTAGGAAAATAAAGGGGGATATAGTCGAACCAAACGACGTGATAGCGATCTCGGGAAAAACCGGACTTGCACTGGGCGATCACCTCCATTTTGGGATCACCGTTCAAGGAATCGAAGCTAGACCGCAAGAGTGGATGGACAGCAACTGGATACGACTCAATATCACCGACGTATTCAAAGCCGCGAAGGCAATGATGCAATGATAGTCGCCAAACAAAAAAACATCAGGGTTTTTGAGATACACGTAGAAGATAAGGGGGAATTTCTCGATTACATCAACAAAAACCTCATTCTTCTCAAACGCTTTACCCTGCTGCTTAGCGGCGATATAGACAAAGAGATTTGCGATTTTTTGAATGTCAAAGAGCTGACATTCGGTACGCTCAACTCTACTCTCGCACAAGAAGAGCAGCTCAAAATAACGCCCGAAGAGAAAAAGACGGTAAAAATCAACATCGAAGCCGCAAAAGTAGAACAGATCGACTTGGAAGAATCGCTTGTTTTGGAAAAGACAATTCGGAGCGGAGAGATGATCGATGTTGAAAATGATTTACTAATTTTTGGCAGAATAAACAGCGGCGCGACGGTAATTTGTAAAAAAAATACTATAATTCGCGGAGAAATAGACGGCAAAGTGCTCTGTGATGGGAATTTTGCTTTTGTAGAGAGCTTCGGGAGCGGTTCGTTATCGTTTCACGGAGAGATATTCGATAGGGAAAACGTGACGAACAAGAACGTGATGATATATAAGAACGACGGTAAAATCGAGGTCAAAGAGTGCTCCAAAGAACGATAGCAAAAAGCGTAGAGATAGTCGGTATCGGTCTACACAAAGGGACACCCGTAAAAATGAAACTCTCCCCGCTGGGGGCAAATGAGGGAATCGTATTTTACAGAAAGGATCTCGGCAAAAGCATAGAGCTAAAAAGCGCCAACATCACCGACACGACATTAGCGACGACTATCGGTATAGGAGAGGCGAGCGTCTCTACGATTGAGCATTTTTGCTCCGCACTTTTTGCCTACGGTATCGACAATCTCTTGGTCGAGATCGATAACAACGAAGTCCCCATTATGGACGGAAGCAGCATCGGTTTTTGTATGTTACTCGAAGAGGGTGGCATACAAAAACTCGATGCTTTTAAAAAGGTGATTCTCATAAAAGAAAAAGTCGAGGTGATCGAAGGGAAAAAGAGGGCGAGTTTTTCTCCTGCCGATACCCTCTCTTTTGATTTCACCATAGAGTTCGACCACCCTGTGATTCGGAAACAAGAGTTCTCGTTTGATTTTTCCACCGAAAACTACAAAAAAGAGATCGCACGTGCGCGGACGTTTGGATTCTTGCACGAAGTACAATACCTGCGAAGCAAAGGTCTAGCCCTCGGCGGCTCACTCGCGAATGCTATCGTGCTAGATAATACGAAGATTCTCAACCAAGAGGGGTTGCGGTATAAAAATGAATTCGTCCGCCATAAGATACTCGATGCTATCGGGGATGTGAGCTTGGCGAATATGCCTATTTTAGGGAAATACACCTCCTATGCAGGAAGCCACGCACTCAACCAAACACTCGTCAAAACGCTTCTCGCTTCAAACGCATACGAGATCATCACCCTCTCCAAAGAGCTCTCCAAAGAGCTCAATCTCTATGAAGGAATCTACGCTGCGCAAAAATGCCGAACTCCTTCTGCTTAGCCTCTCTTCGCCTCTAAAAATCGGAATCTATACGGACGGGAAATTGCAAAAAAGTATAGAAGATAGCGGGATGTGCTCCGATAGACTCGCCCCTCTATATGCCGACATAATACAAGAATGGGACGTTCAAAAAATCTATTACGCTAAGGGTCCCGGAAGTTTTATGGCGATAAAACTCACCTATGTTTTTTTGCGTGCGTTACAAATCGCTAAGGATATAGAGATATACGCGAGCGATGCTTTCGCCTTCAACGGCAATACTCCTATCAAAGCGCACGGTAAATTTTATTTTGTTAAAAAAAATGCTACTATTGCACTTCAAAAATTCGAGGAAGACATCGCCGCCTCGTTTACTTTGCCAAAAGTCTTGGATTATAGCCTCTTTGATAGCGACATAGAGCCTCTGTATATCCTGCCGGCAGTCAGATAAAAGGAAAGTGTTTGCTTTTAAAAGTCCCCGCAACAAGTGCGAATCTCGGTCCCGGTTTTGACACGCTAGGTCTTGCGCTCACCCTCTATAACACCTTTTCGGTCAAAAGATCTACCTTCACGAGTATCCATATCAACGGCGAAGGGAGCGACAACGCCAAGATGCGCAGCGACAATATTTTCGTCAAGATATTCAATAAAGTCTATTTTGAGCTTACGGGACAAAACGACACGTTTAGATTCTCTTTTGACAACTCCATCCCCATCTCGCGAGGGCTCGGAAGCAGCTCGGCAGTGATCATCGGAGCCATTGCGTCGGCATACGCACAAGCCGAACTTCCCATAGACAAACAAAAAATCCTCAATCGCGCCTTGGAGTTTGAATCCCACCCCGACAATATCACCCCTGCGGCGATGGGAGGTTTTATCACCGCGATAGTCGATAGAGACAGCGTGATATATAAAAAAAGTGAGATTCCCGATGATATAAAAGCGGTCGTCGTCATCCCGAATCGCTCCACTTCGACGAACTATTCAAGGACGACGCTTCCGAAAAAATACTCTAGAATCGACGCTGTCTATAACGTAGGGAGAAGCTCTATGACGGTCGCTGCATTTATGAGCAGGGATTGGGAACTCCTCCGCTACGCCTCTAGAGATAGATTCCACCAAAAATATAGGATGAAGTCTTTTCCCGTGCTCTTTGAAGTGCAAAAAATAGCGCTCCAACACGGAGCGATAATGTCTACCCTCTCAGGGAGCGGTACGACGTTTTTCAATCTCGTATATAAGGATGATGCCGCTTCCTTGGCAGAAGCTTTAAGTGCCGCGTTTCCAAAGTTTAGAACCGCCGTTTTAGATTTTGATAACGTAGGTCTTAAAATAGAATCTTTGTGATTCATTAAGGATTGTGGTATAATTGCGGGTTTTTTTATGAGTCCTATTAGAATGTGTATATGTTGCAGAGGCAGATTTGAACAAAAAGCGCTCCATAGACTACAGTGCAAAAACCAATCTATAATCAAATATGAAGGTATCGGAAGAAGCTTTTATGTCTGTGAAAACTGCGTAGAGAGTAAAAAACTAGAGGGATTATTGGCAAAAGAGTGCAAGATTCCGAAAAACACGATAACAGAACGTATCCAAGAATTAAAGGAGATTTTTTTTAATGCAAAAAGTGCGCGTACATGAGATAGCGAAAGAGCTAGGCATCAAAAGCAAAGATGTCGTAGATAAAGGACTGGAGCTAAATCTTGATTTAAAGACCGCCTCTAGCGCCATCTCCGCAGAAGAAGCCGAGGAGCTGCTCAACTATATTATGACCGGCAAGTCAAAACTGCTAAAACCTGCGGAACCCGCAAAAGAAGAGCCGAAAAAACAAGAGCAAAAAAGCGCTCCAAAAAATGAAGCAAAAGAAACAGCTCCTCAAAAGCAAGAGACTCCCGCACCCGCTCCAAAAGAAAAACCTATCCAAAAAAGCGTCGAGAAAAAAATCGAAACCGAGCAAGCTCCCGCACCTATAAGCGAGAATAAAACCGCCAAGGTCGTAGAAGAAGAGAGTGACGAGAACAAAGGCGAAACACTCGCACAAGCGACGGTTATGAGGAGAAAACTCGTATTTGTCAAAAAAGCGGAGAGAAAAGGGGAGGAGCAAGAAACTACGCCTACCCAATCCAAAACGCAACAACAAGAGGGCGGCGAAAAGAAAAGCGAACTCAAAACCACCCTCAATCAACTCTTTGAGGAGCGTGCGACAAGCGAAGATACCGCAAGCGACTTCCACAAGAAAAAGAAAAAAGTCAAAAAAGTACCCGTACACGCAAAAAAAGAGGGGATACAAAAAATCGACATACTCTCCGATAGAGAACTTGCGACCGATGTTGACGACGAGGATGAAGATGAAGTAGTGCTTATGGATCTCACCATCAAAGACGAGGAAGAAGAAGATAAAAAGAAAGTCGATAAAAAACTCGACAACACAAAAGTCAAACCCAATCAAAGAAACTTTTTAAGCGAGCAGACCTTTAGAAAAAGGAAGAAAAAGAAAAGCCATTACGTCGCAGCAAAAAGTGAAAACAAACTAGAGGAAAACACTATTATTGAGATACAAGAAGACATAAGAGCGTATGAATTTGCCGATAAAGTAGGAAAAAATACCGCCGAAGTGATAAAAGTACTTTTCGGTTTAGGAAAGATGATCACCAAAAACGATTTCCTCAGCAACGATGAGATTGAGATACTCGCACACGAATTCGGCATACAAATAGAGATCACCAATCCTATGGAAGACCTCGATTATCTCGGTGAATACCACGAAAACGAGGATGAAGAAGCAGACCTCCGAGAGCGACCGCCTGTAGTGACTATTATGGGTCACGTCGATCACGGAAAGACTTCACTCCTTGATAGAATCAGAAACGCACGAGTAGCCGCGGGTGAAGCGGGCGGTATCACGCAGCATATCGGCGCGTATATGGTAGAGAAAAACGGCAAGAAAATCGCCTTTATCGATACTCCGGGACACGAAGCCTTTACGGAGATGCGTGCACGCGGTGCGCAAGTCACAGACATCGCTATCATCGTTATCGCCGCAGATGACGGCGTGCGCCCGCAAACTATCGAGGCACTCAATCACGCCAAAGCTGCTGGAGTACCTATTATTTTCGCGGTAAACAAGATAGATAAACCCGACGCAAATCCCGATAAACTCAAAGCAGAAACGAGTGAGCTTGGATACACTCCCGTCGAGTGGGGCGGTCAGTATGAGTTTGTCCATGTCTCGGCACTCCAAGGGACGGGCATCGAAGATTTACTTGAGACCATCCTCCTCCAATCAGAGATCATGGAACTCAAAGCCAATCCAAACAAAGAGGCCAAAGCAGTCATCGTAGAAAGCTCGCTCGAAAAAGGGATGGGACCGGTAGCCACGGCGATCGTACAAAACGGTACCCTCAAAGTGGGTGATAGTATCGTCGTAGACACCGCTTTCGGTAGAGTGCGTGCACTCATCGATGATACGGGCAAAAACATCCAAAGCATAGGACCTAGCGAAATGGCGGTCGTCACGGGACTTAATGCCGTTCCGCCTGCAGGTTCGATTCTTATTGCCGTAGACAGCGATGCGACGGCGAGAAACTATGCACAGAAACGACTTGAACTCGCGAGACAAAAAGAGCTTAGCAAATCGACGAAAGTGTCGTTTGACGAACTTAGCGAATTGGTGCGCGTAGGACAGCTCCAAAGCTTGCCTATTATCATTAAGTCAGACGTTCAGGGTTCACTAGAAGCCATCAGAGGCTCTTTGGAAAAAATCAAAAACGAAGAGGTGAAAATAAATATCATCCATGCCGCAGTCGGCGGTATCACAGAATCAGACGTGATTTTAGCAGGTGCGAGTGAAAATAGCATCATCCTAGGCTTTAACATTCGACCGACCAATAGCGTCAAACTCAAAGCCAAAGAGTTGGGTGTACAAATCAAGACCTACTCTATCATCTACGACCTCATCGATGACGTAAAAGCCGTCGTTTCAGGGATGATGTCTCCCGTCATCGAAGAAGAAGTCACGGGAGCGGCGGAAGTACGCGATACCTTTACTATCTCAAAAATCGGTACGATTGCGGGATGCTTCGTGACGGATGGGACGATTTATAGGAATCAAAAAGTGCGACTCATACGTGATGGCGTCGTTGTCTATACCTCCAATATCGCCTCCCTCAAACGCTTCAAAGATGATGCGAGAGAGGTCGCAAAAGGGTATGAGTGCGGTATTATGCTAGAGGGCTTCAACGACATAAAAATCGGCGATACGTTTGAGACGTTCAAAGAGGTGCAAAAACAAAGAGAATCGTAATGAGCGAACGCAATATCAAACTCCAAAGAACAGAATCGCTCCTCAAAGAGCTCATCCCCGAGGCTTTTGCTTCGTTGGACGATGAGCGGATAAACTCCGTGAGCGTGAGCGATGTGATATGCAGCAAAGGGAAATACGACGCGCAAGTTTTCGTAGCAATGCCTTTTGAAGACAAAGCGGAGCAAAAAGAGATACTGCGCTCCCTCAACAAAGCAAGCGGCAGGGTCGCAACCTATATACTAAGCGTCACCGATTGGTTTAAATGCCCGAAAATGACCTTTAAAATAGACGATAAAGCCGAGAAACTGGGTAAACTAGAAGAAATTTTTAAAAAGATAAGCGATGGGAATAAGTAACGAACTCAAAAACGACATAATAACCGCTATCCAAAGCACGGGAGCGACACTCTATGATATAGAGGTCACCAATGAAAACGGATACGACTACCTCCGCGTCTATATCAAAGCAAAAGATGGGGTAAACCTCGCTCTGTGCGAAGAGGTGAGCCGTCTCGTCTCTCCGCTTATAGACGTGCATGAACCGCTTCGAGGGAAATACTTTTTTGAAGTGAGCTCGCCCGGAATCGAGCGTACTCTTAGAAGTAGCACCCATTTTGAAAATTCTCTCGGGGAGAGCGTCAAACTCACTTTAGTCGATAAGAGAAAATTAAACGGGAAAATACTCGCTTTCGATACGGAGAGCGACACGCTTCATATTGAGGTTGAGGGTGCACCCGTGATGATTCCTCTAAGTGAGATAAGCAAGGCTAGAACCTACTTTGAATGGAGCTAAATCCTGAATTTTATATGAGCCTCGCGCTGGATGAGGCTTGGAAATATCAACTCCTCACTTACCCCAACCCCGCCGTCGGCGCACTCCTTTTGGATAAACACGGAAAAATACTCGCATTAACCGCCCATAAAAAAGCAGGCACTCCGCACGCCGAAGTGTTGGCATTTAAGCAAGGCTATTTCGCTTTGACGCAAGATTCCGAGATTCTCCCTTTGGAGGATTCTGCCGAGATTCACGACTACCTCACTAAAAATCACAACGGAATCTTTACAGAGTGCGAACTCTACGTGAGCTTAGAGCCGTGCAATAGCTACGGCAAAACACCCCCGTGCTCCAAACTCATCCAAACCCTCCGACCCAAAAAACTCTTCATAGGTTCAAAAGACGTTGGGAACGGCGGCATGAGGGCAATAAAAGAATCGGGAATCACGGTAGAAACGGGTGTGTTGCAAAAAGAGTGCGACGATTTACTTGAGCCGTTTTTATTATGGAGCGAGAAGCGATTCGTGTTCTTTAAAATAGCGCAAAGACTTGACGGCTCTATTGATGGAGGTACCATCACTTCTTTAGAATCACTCCGCTACGTCCACGAGATACGCGATAGGCTTGATCTTCTCATCATCGGAGGCAACACCGTACGCACCGATCGTCCGAAGCTCGATGCGCGCTATTGTGAGGGTCGCGCTCCTAATGTGTGTATCTACTCAAAAAGTAAGGATTTCGATTTAAACATCCCGCTTTTTGAGGTAGTGAATAGGGACGTAACGATTGCTAGCACCATCCATCTCTCACCTAGCCAAAAACTCGTGATGATCGAAGGGGGCGAAGGAATGATAAATGCTACGAAAAATTTAGTTTCATGGGATTTGACTTTTATCGCGCCGACGAGAGCAGCGGGGAAAAACGTATCTGCAAATATCACAGGGGAGATAGTGCATATACGCAAAATCGGGCGAGATATTGCGGTCTTTTCAAGGAGGGGGATTGATAATTGACACCCATTGCCATTTAGACGACGAAAGGTATTTAGAGGATTTAGATGCCGTCCTTTCACGCGCACTAGATAGAGATGTGCGAGGATTCCTCATACCCGGTGCCGACCCGAAAACCCTCCAAAGAGCTATCGATATTTGCGAGCAATATCAAAATTGTTACTTTGCCGTCGGCTTTCATCCCTATGACGCGAGTGCTTTTGACATAGCATTTCTTGAAGAATATTCGAGTCATCAAAAATGTATCGCTATCGGCGAATGCGGACTTGATTACTACCGTTTACCCGAAAGTGCCGATGCGATAGCAGAAGAGAAAGCACTCCAAAAAGAGGTTTTTATCAAACAAATAGAGTTTGCAAAAAGAATCAAAAAACCGCTCATCATCCACATCCGCGAATCTTCGCAAGCAAGCTATGAGATACTTTTAGAACAAAACGCCCAAGATGTCGGCGGAGTGCTCCATTGCTATAATGCCGATGAGATTCTTTTAAAACTCGCGGAGAAAAACTTTTATTACGGTATCGGCGGAGTGATCACTTTTAAAAACGCCAAAAAGCTCCCCGAGGTACTCAAGAAAATCCCCCTTGAAAAGCTCCTCGTCGAGACCGATGCCCCCTATCTCACGCCGCATCCGTTTCGCGGAGAGAGGAATGAACCGAGTTATTGCAATCACATAGTAGAAAAAATCGCCGAAATTTTGGAGATAGAAAAAAGCGCATTAGAAGAGATCACGACTAGAAACGCAACCTCACTATTTAGGGAGTTTTCAACGATTTTAAAGTAAAATTAAGACTTTTATTACCGTAGGAAAAAGAAACAATGAAAAAAATAATTGCAACCGTTTTTTTGAGCGCGACACTCCTTTTTGGATCGCTCATCGATGAAGGCTACAACGACACCGACATTCAGGTCTTGAAAAGTTTTGACGTGGAGGAGAGCTTTTTACACGACCCGAACTTTATCCAAATGAAAAGCTCGATTCTTAATTACAGAATCGACCATTTGCTAAAAAAATACGACGAAGGGTTTATGTTTATCTCTACTCTCAAGCAGATGATAAACGAAGCAGGGATTCCGCAAGAGTTTTTGTATCTTGCGATGGCAGAATCGGAGTTTTCCCCTAGAGCATATTCGGTAAAAAAAGCTTCCGGTCTTTGGCAATTCATCCCCGGAACCGCAAAGCTCTACGGATTGAAGATAGATTCGTACGTCGATGAACGGCGCGATCCTATAAAATCGACCGAAGCGGCGATCAAATATCTCTCCTACCTCCATGACAAATTCGGCAAATGGTATCTCGCGGCAATCGCCTATAACTGCGGCGACGGGAGACTATCTAGGGCTATCAAGCAAGCCGGTACCGATAATCTAAGCATTCTTTTGAACACAAAGAAAAAATATCTCCCTAGAGAGAGCAGGAACTATATTCGCAAGATTCTCTCCATCGCTATCGCATTCAATGATGTAGACTTTTTGAGCAACACCGATATGGCACACTTTTTGAATCGGGGTGCAGGCAAACCCATCACGACCGTCAAGGTCAAAGGGGGGACACACCTAGGATATATCGCCCAAAGTGCGGGTGTGGAGCTCGGCGAGCTCAAAAATTACAATCGCCATCTTCGCTACGATTTTACTCCGCCCTACGCTAGCGACTACGACATCTATATCCCCTATACGAATCTCTCGACCTTTAAAGAGAATTTCGACCCTGCGAAAAATCCGAAAAACTACTTTCTCGTACACTCGGTCAAACGAGGGGATACGCTTAGTGCCATAGGGGACAAATATAATATCAGTTGGAGAATCATAAAAGATGCCAACAAGCTTAGAAGTAATATGCTAAGTCTCAATCAAAACCTCATCATCCCCGTCTATAACAACAGAGAAAAAGAACAATCCGACCACTATATGGTAAAAAACGGCGACACTATTTACTCGATCTCAAAAATGTTCCGAGTAGCTCCTAGCGAAATAATGGAGATCAACGATTTAAAAACGACGCTTATAAAGCCGGGAGATAGAATTGTCATCCCTAACTAAAACCCTTGTTTCTCTCTCCTTATTGCTTTTGAGCGGATGCGGCATCGATTTTGTGAATTTCTCGACCCGTAGCTACACCTACCACCCGGTAGACACGAGTGCGCCCATACAGAGCGACGACACGATTAGAGATAGCGAAGCGATGCACAAAGCGACGATGAAACCCTATCAGATTAGCGGAAAATGGTACTACCCCACTACCGTCTCCGTCGGTGAAAAGTACGACGGGATAGCGAGTTGGTACGGACCGAACTTCCACGGCAAAAAAACAAGCAACGGCGAAGACTACAGTATGTATAAAAAAACCGCCGCTCACAAGACCCTCCCGATGAATACCGTAGTAAAAGTGACAAACAAAAACAACGGAAAAAGTACTATCGTGCGGGTAAACGACCGAGGACCTTTTGTAGCGGGGCGTATCATAGACCTCTCCTACGTCGCGGGAAAAGAGGTAGGTATAGACATCACCGGGACTGCGCCCGTGAGTTTGGAGATACTCGGATTCCAAGGCAATATCAACACCTTGCAAACCGATACGACCCAAAAAAGTATGGAACTAGGGAAGTTCTATGTCCAAATAGGCGCGTTTAGGAAAGAGGACGGCGCGAAGCGGTATGCGGGTGAAAATCTTTTAGTAGAAGAGCGTTACCACTCGGTAGTAAAAGAGGGTACGCTAGATGATGCGCCGATTTATCGCGTGTGGCTTGATGGGTTTAGGAGCGAAGAGGAAGCGAGGGATTTCGTCGCCTCGGGAAAATTTAAAAACGCATTTATCATAGGAGAATAACGTGGTAACGCTAGAAAGAAAAACAAAAGAGACCGACATCGCCGTAAAATTAGAACTCTACGGTAAAGGGGAATATGCGATCAATACCGGCATAGGATTCTTCGACCATATGCTCGAATCACTCTCCAAACACGCTTTTTTAAACCTTGAACTCTCCTGCAAAGGGGATACCCATATCGACTTTCACCACAGCGTCGAAGATGTCGGTATAGTACTCGGTCAAGCGCTCAACAAAGAGCTTTTCCCTATCCAAAATATCGAACGCTTCGCCAACTCGGTCTGCGTGATGGATGAGAGTAGCGTAGAGTGCGATATGGACGTAAGCAACAGAGCTTTTTTGGTGTATGACCTAGAGCTTGACGGCAAAGTGGGAGATTTTGATTGCGAACTCTTCGAAGAGTTTTTCCGCGCACTCGTCATCAATGCGGGTCTTAGCGTGCATTTGGTGAAAAAACGGGGGAAAAACCGTCACCACGTCGCCGAGAGCGCATTTAAAGCTTTTGCTATCGCCTTGAGGCGCGCGGCAAAAAAGACGGAAGGGTATGGAATACCAAGTACTAAAGGGGTGTTATGAACATAGAGGTTTTAGCATTAGACGTCGACGGGACGCTCACAAACGGCGATATAACGTATGACGGCGAAGGTGGAGAGTATAAATCTTTCAGCGTAAAAGACGGCTTGGCAATAGTGAGCTGGATACGGATGGGGAAAAAGGCGGCGATAGTTACGGGACGCAATAGCAAGGTAGTGGAGCGAAGAGCCAAAGAGCTTGGAATCTCCTATGTGTACCAAAACTGCAAAAATAAAGAGACCGCCCTCAAAGAGATCGCCAAAAAAGAGGGGATAAAGGTAAAACAAATCGCGGCAATCGGTGATGATTTAAACGACTATAGGATGCTCAAAACCTGCGGTCTAAGCTTCGCGCCCGCGGATGCTAGCGAAGAGATACTCTCGCTCGTACAGCACAAGCTCCAAAAAAACGGCGGTGAGGGCGCTATTAGAGAGATGGTAGAGATAATACTAAAAAAAGACGGTTTATATGAAAAGTTTCTTAAGCTCTGGACGGAAGATTAATCTCTTCTTTCTGTTTTTATTTTTTCTTAGTGTTTTCCTAATATACGATTTCAAATCCTATACAAGCGACGCACACCTTTTGGGAGAGACGAAGCAAAGGGTAAATATCGACAATGCGACATACAAGAAACTCGATAATGCCGGTATGCAGACTATCGCGATAATCGAGCACGCACAAATGAAAGAGGACGAGATAGACATTGATACCATCTCTATCCTCCACATCACAGGCAAGAGAAGATATTTTCTCTCCGCAAAAAATGCGACCGATACGAAAGATACGATACGTTTTAGCGACGGTTTTGAGCTTACCGCCGATAATGATTTGAATTTCAAAAGCCTTTCGGCGACCTATTATAAAAAAAACGGTATTCTAGATTCCGATGAAGCGTTCGATGCGACCTATAAAGAGGCTGATGTCTTTGGAATCGGATATAAAATATACAAAGAACAACAAAAACTCGAAGCCAAAAAAATATTTGCAAAGGTAAAGAATCTATGATAAAAAAAATTATTTTTCTACTCACGCTCTCTTTTTCGATCCTTTGTGCAAAAGGGGAGTTAGAGATACGCTCCGATAGGTTTGTCGCCGAAGGGGCAAATAATAAGACCTCATTCATCGGCAACGTACAAATCACCAAAGAGCGGGATTCTATACGTTCAGACACATTAGAGGTATTTTTCGATTCCAAGAAAAAACCCGAGACTTTTGTAGCAGCGGGCAATGTGAATTTTTCCATTGAGCTTGAGAAAGGGAGTGTCTATAAAGGGAAGGCGCAAAAAATCACCTATGATGCGAAAAAAAAATCGTACGTCCTTAGCGGCAACGTAGAGATTACCGAATCCAAAAACGGCAACAAAATCACGGGGGATAAAATCACCCTAGATAAAGCAAACCAAAAAGCCGAAGTGACTAGCTCCGAAAACAAACCGGTAAAATTTATCTTCAATATCGACGACGAGAATCTCCGTTGATTAAAGTCTTGGATGCGAAATTCGTCAAATCGGCGCAAAGTATCAAGGATTCCCTCCCCGAAGATAAAAGCGAAGCGGTAATCATCGGTCGAAGCAATGTGGGAAAAAGCACCTTGCTCAATCTTTTATTGCAGCGAAAAAATCTCGCTAAAAGCTCCGCTACTCCGGGAAAAACACAGCTTATAAATTTTTTCGAGACGACAATGGAGAGAGACGGGGAGCAACGGATATATAGAATAGTCGACCTCCCGGGATACGGCTATGCAAAGGTCTCAAAAGAGCAAAAAAGAGGATGGGAAGAGAAGCTTGCAACGTTTTTAAAAGAGCGGAGCAGCATCCATCTTTTTATCCTTTTGCGAGACAGCAGGCATCCCAATCTCGACAATGACGATGACACCCTCGCTTTTGTCGAATCGATAAAAAAACCGTATCAAAATATCCTCACGGTTTTTACCAAAACCGATAAACTCACCCAATCCGAACTTGCCAAGCTCAAAAATAATTTCAAAGGGGGTGTTTTTACGAGTGCGCTCAAAAATAACGGTGCCGACACACTGCGAGAAGCTATAGATACCCAATTATTCGGAGTGAAAAATTGATACACATCACTAAAGCCACGCTAGCCGATATAGAAAAAATGCAAGCGCTTGTCCGCCCCGAGGTAGAAGGCGGGATCATCCTAGAGCGTAGCGAGGATGAGATAGCAAATGCCATACGCTCATATGTCATTGCCAGAGACGATGATGAGATTGTCGGTTTTTGCGCCCTTTATATATTTGATAGTGCACTCGGCGAGATACGAAGTCTCATTATCAAACAATCGTACCGAGGGAAAGGAATCGGTAGACAAATAGTCGAGTACGCTCTGCAAGAAGCCAAAGAGCTAGGACTAAAGAGGGTTTTGGCGCTCACGTACCAAAGGGATTTTTTCTTGAGATTGGGTTTCGTAGAAGTACCCAAAGAGGAGATTCCCGATCAAAAAGTTTGGGTGGATTGTATCAAATGCAAACATTTTCCGATATGCGACGAGATATCTTTGATAAAAACTATTTAAAAGCGTTTATATTAGCGCTTTTTATCGTAGGATACGAATCATTAAGTGATATTTATTACGTGCTCCCGCCCCTATTTGGCGTAGCTTTCGTACTTGCCGATGAGGCGTACCGCAAAAACAACAAGCTCCTTTTATTTTCATTGCTATTCTTTTTGCTCCTTTTTGAAGCGAGCAAGGGGTATCTATTTTTTAGCAGCGTCATATTTTTCTATCTATCGTTTGAGTTTATACTCCCTATGATTCGACAATTTCTAGTTTGCGACAAATGCCTGATTCCGATTTTCATTTTTTACGCCTATTTCGGCTACTATGTGTTTATGGAGCTTTTAGGGGGGCTATTTCGCGTCTCCGTCCCCGATTTTTCGACCATTATTTTCTATTATGCCTTCATTGAGGCACTCTTCTTGGCGATACTCTTATGAGAATCAGACTAGTTATCACCGTATTTGCTCTTGTTTGGGCGGTATTATTGGTGCGAATCTATTTTTTGAGCATCAAATCAAACACCTATTTTGAAGAACTCGCCAAGCAAAATACGATAAAGACCGAGCCGCTTTTGCCCGTGCGCGGACTGATATTAGATAGAAACAAAGAGCCTTTGGCGGTCAATCGCCTCGGTTTTAGCCTCGCATTGCCGCCGGGACTTTATATACGCAAAAAAGAGGCGGAGCTCGCCAAGATACTCGGACAAATCGCTTCGATGGATAAAGAGTTGCTCTTGGAAGATTTACTTGATACGTATAAAAAGCAAGATTCCTACTATAACCACGATTATATAAAGGTAGTCGATTTTATCCCGTACGACAAGATGCACGCCCTCTATACGCAGCTCAATCAAATAGAGAATATCCAAATCATCCCGGCTACAAAAAGATATTATCCCTACTCTTCCGGGGCGTCCCATATCGTAGGCTATACGGGCAAGGCGAATCTCAAAGACATAGAAAATAATAAAATCGCAAAACTCTCGGGCTACATCGGAAAAAACGGATTGGAAAAAACCTACAACGAATTTTTGCAAGGGTCGCTCGGATATAAGAAAATCAAAGTAACGGCTTTTAACGAAGAGATCGAAGAGGTAGAGCGTATCCCCCCTTCAAAAAATAACAATCTTATACTTGCAATGGACATTAGGGTGCAAAAAGCGCTTGACGAGCAATTTGATATGCACGATAAATACGGCGCGGCAGTCGTGATGGATGCACGAAACGGCGAAATAATCGCCGCAGGTAGCTATCCCGGATACAATACGAACGACTTTGTAGACGGAATTAGCTTTACAAAATGGGATGAGCTCATCAACGATCCCCACCACCCATTTACCAATAAACTCATAAACGGACTCTATCCGCCCGGATCGACCATCAAGATGGGGGTTGCGTTATCATTTTTGGAGAATAACATCATAGGTGAGAACGACGACATTTTTTGTCCCGAATCGCTCGAACTAGGATCGCGAAAATTTCGCGACTGGAAAGAAGGGGGGCACGGCTATGTAGATATGCGTCGCGCGATTCGTCGAAGCGCGGATGTCTACTTTTACAAGCTTAGCCTTAAAAGCGGTATAGATTCCATCGCCAAAACACTCAAAGATTTAGGGCTGGGAAACAAAACGGGTGTCGATTTACCGAACGAATTCGTAGGTATTGTCCCCGATAGCGACTGGAAAGAGAAGCGCTATAAAGAGCCTTGGTATACCGGAGAGACGCTTGTTGCGGCCATCGGGCAAGGATATTTTCTCACCACGCCGCTCCAAATCGCCAAATACACCGCCGCACTTGCCACAGGAGAGATTATCAAGCCCCATTTTGTAAAATATCGCGGAGATACCGAAATAAATCCCGAGATAAAAGAGACGTTGAGCGATTTTCAAAAAGAGAAACTGCAAGTGGTGCGCGAAGGGATGTACGGCGTATGTAACGATTCCGAGGGGACGGCGTATTGGCACACGCGCGGCACGAAAGTAAAGATCGGATGTAAAACGGGGACGGCGCAGGTGGTCTCTATTTCGCAAAGCGACGAAAAGAGAATCGACGAAAAGGATATGGAATATTTTCACCGCTCTCATGCGTGGCTCACCGCTTTTGCCCCGTATGAAAATCCCAAATACGTCATCACCGTGATGGTCGAACACGGCGGTCACGGCGGAGAAGCGGCGGGAAGCGTAGTAAAAAACGTCATAAACACGATGTATGAACTCAATTATTTTAAGGATAACTAACAATGCTAGATAATAAAACCGTTTTAATCACCGGCGGCACGGGAAGCTTCGGCAAGCGTTTCGTCAAAGAAGTACTGCAAAGCTTTACCCCAAAACGCCTCATCATATACTCTAGGGATGAGCTCAAACAATACGAAATGGCACAAGAATATTCCCAAAAGTGTATGCGTTATTTTATCGGCGACGTGCGGGATAGGGAGCGGCTCCAAAAAGCGATGAGCGGAGTGGATGTCGTGATACACGCCGCTGCGCTCAAACACGTCCCTATCGCCGAATACAACCCGATGGAGTGCATCAAAACAAACATCAACGGTGCACAAAACGTCATAGATGCCGCTCTTGCTTGCGGGGTGAAAAACATCATCGCACTAAGTACCGACAAAGCGGCAAGCCCTATCAACCTCTACGGAGCGACAAAGCTCGCAAGCGACAAACTTTTCATCGCGGCAAACAATATACGAGGAACGCAAGACTCGCTCTTTTCGGTCGTGCGCTACGGCAACGTCATCAATTCCCGCGGTTCGGTCGTACCGTTCTTTAAAAAGCTCATCGAAAACGGAGCAAGCGAGCTTCCTATCACCGATGCGCGGATGACCCGCTTTTTTATTACTCTCAAAGAGGGGGTGCACTTTGTATTAGATTCCCTCAAAAGACAGCGCGGCGGCGAGATTTTCGTCCCGAAAATCCCCTCGATGAAGATTAGCGATCTAGCAAGCGCCCTAGCACCCGATCTCCCGCAAAAAATCGTTGGAATCCGTCCCGGAGAGAAGCTCCACGAAGTGATGGTGCCAAAAGACGATTCACATCTCACGTTAGAATTTCACGACCACTTCGTCATCAAACCGACTATCCAGTTCTCAAATATCGTCGACTATACCACAAATCCATTGGGCGAAAAAGGGGAAGATCTCTCTTATGGCTTTGAGTACAGCTCTGATGTAAATACCGAGTGGCTTAGTCACGAGGCGTTATTAAAAAAGGTGGAAGAAGAGTGATAGAGATACAAAATCTAGGCGGGATTCTCAAAGGGAAAAATATCCTTCTAGGGGTGAGCGGCAGTATCGCTATTTATAAAAGCCTAGAGATACTACGCACCCTCCAAAAACTCGGCGCAAACGTCAAGGTGGTGATGAGCGAAGAAGCGAAGAAATTTATCGCTCCGCTTAGTTTTGAAGCACTTAGTAAATTTCCCGCACTTCATAAAGAGAGCGAATCGTGGACAAACGGCGTAAATCACATCGACTACGCCGCTTGGGGTGATATACTCCTCATAGCGCCCGCTAGTGCAAATACGATAAACTCCCTTGCCCACGGCATCAGCACAAATCTCCTCACCGATACCTATCTCGCATTTGATAAAAAAGTCCTGATTGCTCCGAGCGCAAACGAAAAAATGTATCTAAAACCCCAGACCCAAGAATCCCTCGCAAAGCTCACATCCTACGGTCATGAGATAATCGCCCCTATCCGTAAAGAACTCGCATGCGGCACGAAAGGTATCGGCGCGCTAGAAGAGGGAGATGAGATAGTGTTGCGCACGATAAAAGCACTCCATACTGACGATTTTCTCGGTAAAAAAGTCGTAGTGAGCGGCGGCGGAAGCGAGGAGGCGATAGATTGCGTCCGCTTTATCGGGAATAGATCGAGCGGAAAAATGGCGAGCAGTATCGCACTCAATCTCTATTTCCGAGGGGCGGAGGTGACGTTTGTCTCCTCAAAAACCCCTTATGTGCTCCCAAAAGAGATAGAGATGCGCGAAGCCCTAAGCGCAAAAGATTTTTTGACAACCCTCCAAGAAGTCACGCCGCAATGTGATATTTTGGTGATGTGCGCGGCTATCGGCGATTTTCGTCCAAAAGAAGCTAGTGAAGAGAAAATAAAAAAAGAATCCAATGAAACATTGCAACTCTCTCTCGTGCAGAATGAAGACATCCTCGCCGCACTCCAAAATATGCCGTGTAAAAAGATAGGGTTTAAAGCCGAAAGCGACCAAGAAGAGGGGAAAAACTACGCAAAAAAAGCGCTACTCAAAAAAGGGCTAGACGCTATCGCGCTCAACTACATCACCCCGCAAACCTTCGGCGGAGACGAGAACGAGATATGTTTTATCACCAAAGATTCCGAAGAAGTACTCAAAAAAGAATCTAAATACAAGATTGCCGACAAGCTCAATACCCTCATTAAGAATCTATGCTAGAAAAACTCGCCTCGTTAGCCAAGATCGACAAAAAAGCGGCAAGCAACGCGCATAAAGAGTTCAACGCAACGCTCCCGATGAAAGTGGAGGTGCTCAAAAAACTCGATCCTCTCCGCTACCTCCTAAAAATAGGAAATACCACCCTCACGACAAAAAGCAAAACCGAGCTCAACGAGGGCGGAAAATACTGGGCGATGATGCAAAAAAGCACAACAGGGACAATCCTCATCTCCAACCTCAAAGAGCAACCCAAATTTCTCCAATCGCTCCAAAAAGAATCACCGTTTAAATTCTCCGAAATAGAATCGCTCTTCAAAAGTGAAAATCCCGCAAACGCGCTCAAAGAAGCAATCCTAGAAAAACTCTCCCTCTCACAAAACAAACAAGAGTTCCTCAATCTCACCAATATGTTCTTGTCGTTGCAAAACGGTGTCTTTTCACTTCCGTTCAATTATGAGAATCGGGAGTTTTTTTTACAATTTAAAAAGAGACGGAGCGGAGATAAAAAAGAGTTGGCAACTATTGATTTTTACTCTGTATTCCCTTCTTTGGGGACGATAGAAGGTACTATCTATAAACAACAAACGGCTATCAACGCAAATATCTACGTGTTATTCGAAAACACGAAAAAACATCTACAGGATGAAATAGACGCACTTGAGTGGATAAGCGAAGTGACTATCGGCATCAAGGAGCGGATCGCTCCTCTTTATGAGTTTAGCGACAAGATGCTCGATATACGGGGTTAGATTTTTATTATTTTTAGCACCTCTTCTATCCCCGCATCATTTAGCGTATCGAATAACTCTTGGTTTTTTATCCTTAGGGTGAGATCGACCTCATGTATCTTGACCCATTTCATCAACACCCCAAGTATCAAGCTCGGCATTGTCGGTGAATCCTCAATAATGAGATCAAACGCTATGTTGGGATTTAACCCTATTATTTGATTGAGCGTATCTTTTAGCTGTGTGGTCTCTTCTATCGAGCTTACTCTTCCTCTTACGGTCATAGTCCCGATATTTCCGACGTTATGCACGATTTCCATATTTGTATTCCTCTTATTTTTACAAGTTGTTAAGCTAGCTTTGACTCATACTCCGATAATCAATGTGCCGCTTTGCGTTCACTACCTTTTATAAGCACTTCGAGTGGAAGGTGTAACCCTTCATAAAGATTCCTAATCATAGTAAGCGACAAATCGATTCTCTTGTTTAATACTTCAGATACTTTACTCTTATTGCCGATATAAGGGATGAGATCTTTTTGTTTGAGCCCTAATTGCTCCATTCTGAATTTTATCGCCTCTATCGGATCGGGCTCATCAATTTTCCAGTACTTTTCTTCATACTTTTCTACAAGGATTACCAACAACTCCAATTCATCATTTTCCACACTCCCCTCTTTGGGGTCTAGCTCGATTAGAGCGTCTATCCTCGCAAGAGCATTTTCATAATCTAGGTCTGTTTTTATCGGTTTTATATCCATTTTATATCTCCTCGGCATCTATCTTATCGTATTCTTCGTGAGTACCTACGAATTTTATTCTCGCGATATGTCTTTTATAATCTAAATGCACCACTAGTCTGTAGTCATTCCCTTTTATGTTGAATACCACCCTGTTATCCTTCAAAAATGAAGCACTCTTATACCCTCTTTTTATATCTTGCGTGTTTTCCCAAAGTGCTTTTCTTGCTTCCGCATACCAAGATTCCAAGGGACTTTTGGCTTGTGGATGTTTGTTGTAAAACTCTACCAAAGTTTTTTTACTTATGACATTCATCGTCAAATTATATTAATGTTCCCTTTAAAGGAACTTAATTAATTTCCCGAATTAAGCAATAACCGTTTTCATTATCATATAAGTTTTCTTTCGCTACTTTACCGGAAACCATCATCCTAGGAAAACCATGGAACTACATACTTGCCCCTACTCGCACCTCCACCATTCGCCGCTCCACAAGCACGACCACCATACGCATGATACACATTCGCATACGCACGACCATACCCACGCACACACTAGTGATAAAAAACTGCTGGCCGTCGCTTTTTGCATCACGTTTGCGGTGATGTTTTTGGAGATCATAGGGGGGATTTACGCCAACTCTCTCGCACTCATAAGTGATGCCGTCCATATGTTTACCCATGCATTCGCCCTTGCACTCTCTTTGTTTGCGATATTTATCGCCCACAAAGCACGCAATGACGCAAAGAGTTTCGGTTATTTTAGAGCGGAAGTATTAGCGGCGTTTGTGAACGGAATCACCATCGCCCTCTCGGTGCTTTGGATAGTGTATGAAGCGGCGATTCGGTTTATACACCCCGAAGCCATCTTGAGTACCGCGACTTTTGTGGTGGCACTTGTGGGGCTTATTACGAATCTATTGACGGGCTACATCCTCTACAAAGCCGATATGGAAAATCTCAACATCCGCTCCGCTTTTTTACATATGTTAGCCGACGCATTCTCCTCTATTGCCGTGATACTCGGCGCGGTCGCAATATATTATACGCAGCTCTATATTATCGACACCCTTTTGGCACTAATGGTCGCGGGTATCATCGCAAAATGGTCTTTTTCACTCATTAAAGATTCGGTACATATTTTACTCGAAGGCTCTCCCGTGGACACGACGAAGCTCAAAGAGGAGATACTCTCTTCTTTTAAAAACGTCAAAGACGTACACGACATCCACTGTTGGGAGATCACGGCAAATTATTACTATTTCACCGCGCACATTGCGGTAGAGAAGCTCGATGAAGAGAGCTATAATGCGACGATACGGGGAATCTCCGAATTTTTAGAGCATAACTACGGCATCGGACACGTGACGCTGCAGATAGAGCGGGCACTCTAGCGCTTAAGTATTCTTTTTGCAATTCGCCGCTCCAATAGAGGATGAAGTCCGTATGGTGTTAAAAACTATAACCAATACTCGGGATAACTTCTCCCCTTGTGCAAATTATTGTAAAAAAGGGCGACGCTTACGAGCATGAGCGAACCCGTGAGACTGGGAAAGAGGAGATAATCCCAATGCGCGCCGAGCAAAAAGACGATGAGGGGGTTTGACCCTGCGGGAGGATGGACGGTGCGGCTAGCAAGCATCACCGCCACTGCACTCGCTAGTGCCAAAGCCATACTCCACCATGCGCCGCCGAAAACGTGCAAGAAAAACAGCCCGATAAACGTCGAAAATAGATGTCCAAAAATGACGTTTCTGGGCTGCGAAAAGGGGCTTTTTGGATAGCCAAAGAGCAGTACGCACGAGGCGCCGAAAGAACCCATGATAAGCAAGCTATGGGAGCTTTGCGTCAAATATCCGATAAGTGCTATCGCCAAAAAGCCCCCTATCCACGCAAACGCTATCTCTTTAGCATCCACCTTTTGCGGCAGCGCCGCCCCCTGCCCTTTGAATTTTTTGAAATACTCCACTTTCTCGCTCCTTTATTTTTACATCCAAACGGTTGTTTGATAAAATAGGGCAAAAAAAATTTCACTCCAACAGCGAAACAATTTTTCTCCCCGCCTCCAAATACTCCTCTTTAGAATCGTAGAGATTCATCATCATTATCGCCCCTTGGGTCAAAGCCACGTAGTGTTTGGCTAGCGAAACCGCTTCGCCCTCACCGTAACGCTTCGACAAAATACTCGCAAGCCCATCGCGCCAAGCGCTAAAATAGCGCTTTATCTCCTCTTTGAATTCAAGATTCTCGCTTGAGACCTCTAGCGCGAGATTGCCTAGCAGACACCCCCCTTCGCTGTGGAGAAAGTAGTCATCCGTCTTCTCCACAAACAGCGCCAACCGCTCTTTTGCACTCAAATCCGCCCGATAGGCGATGCTAAAAATATGATCCGCAAAATATTCATGGATATATTTGAGCGATTCTAATCCTATCTCCTCTTTACTCTTGAAGTGGTGGTAAATGCTCCCTTTGATGAGACCGCAAGCATCGGCGATATTTGCCATAGAAGTATTGTAATAGCCGCGAATCTTAAAAAGGCCTATCGCCTCTTTGAGTATCGCTTCCCTCGAAGTCTTTTTGATCGCCATCCATTCTCCCAAACGGTTGTTTGGTTGGAATCATACGGGATAAAATCTCTTTTGTCAAGAGAGGCTAAAAAAACTTCACCGCGGCATCGCAATATCGGGAAAATTATTAATCATCTTCTCATACGTATCATTTTGCCGCAACGCCATAGCGACCTCGGGCAAAGGCTCCGCAAAGAATCCCTCGATGTCGGATTCCCCCTCTTGCAACGCAAAAGCCGGCCGCTCCACGGGCGGCGTAAAGTCGGCATCCACTCCCGCTTTATTCCCGCGCGCATCGATTCTATACCAACCGTACCCTTTGAGATACACGGCATTCAGCCCATGCAAGCAGTAGACATCCTTTTTGTATTCGGAGCAGCTGAGCCGCTGATAACAGAGCGCGGCTGGAATCCCGTTTGCCCGCAGGAGTGCGGCGAGAAGTATGCTCTTGGCATAGCACCACCCCGACCCCTTTTCCAGCACTTCGCTAGCCTTGAATGTAGTAGGCGAATCCTTATAATCCCCGCTATGCCGTATCCCGTCCCTGACAAACAAAAAACACGCTTTTGCGATAGCGACATCCCCCTCCAAACCCGCCGCCAACTCTCGCGCTTTTGCCGCGACGCTTGTGTGGGTGAAGTCGATGATGTCGGAGGGTTGTAAAAAACTGTTGTCGATTAACATTAATACGCCTCCTCATGCGTCGTTATAACAATAGAGGTGTTGGTTTCATCTTGAATCGAAATATATAAAATCGCTAACAAGTAAACATTAATTCGCATTTAGAGTAGTCAAGAAGAGTGAAATAATTTAGGATAGACACCAACATTCATAAACACAATCTCTCTTTTGGGCCAAAAAGACCTAAAGCATTTAGCTTTTTCTCTTGGGGAGAGCCTTTCCTAATAGCTACTTTACCGCTTGCAATCCAATAAAATTTTGGACTATGTGCAAAAAGTTGACTTCCATGAGCTTTAAGCCAATCCTTTAGCCAAATGATTTTTTGCCTTACCTCCTCGACATTCCCCGTTTGCGCCGGATGTATTTCTACAAAATGGGCGCTATTACCATATCCTATAACATAATCCCAACGGCTATCTTGAGGATATTTTGACATCGTACAACTATCAATATCCACACTCCCTTCAATCAATCTAGTATTGCGAAATGAAAACTTATCTCGTTCATTATTTTTAATTGCACCAAGACCGCTTTGATAACAGTGCGCAATGTCGGAAGTATTAATCACGGCATTTTGAAAACTCATTTGCAATTTCCTTGCACCGCTTGGGCTACCAAATCACCTGCTCTTGCACTAAACTCTGTCAGCCCTCCCCACCCTGAAACAATACTCTCTTCACTTCCCGGATCCAAGGTTGAAATATCTTCTACGGTGACTTTTCCATTACTCTTTTTATTAAAAAAATAGGATTTAAATTTTTTATTTTTCACGATATCCTCAAAAAGCTCCTTTATACCTGAAGAATTTTCCAGTTGAAACAGTTCAAGTAGCAGTTGGGGATCGCCATTGTATTTTTGCATCTCTTGTATTGCCCAAACCACATCTAAAACCACGGGAGAGTGGGTTGACAAGATGACTTTATAGCCTCGATGCATCAACTCTAAAAATATCAATATCAATGAAGATATCGCTTTAGGATGCAGACCCATTTCTGCTTCTTCAATCACGACAATATTGATATTCTCTTTTTTTGTAGTGCGTGAGGATGGCAAAAGCCAATAAAGCCCAAGCAAAAGGGGCATAAACTCTCTTTGTCCGGCAGACCACACCATAAAAGGTAATTTATTATCTTCTACATCAAGAACAATCCGTTTCCGAAAGCCTGTTTTATCCAATTTTACAGATGCGCCGTTAAATATAGAATCATCAAGCTTATCCCGAAACACTTTTCTCATTCGCCCATCTTGTGGGAAGATGGGTGTCTCTCCCTTTCCGATACCTGCTTCCATCAATAAACGAATATTTTCACTAAAGCTTTTAACCACATAGGGATCAACACTCTCAAAATCACCGAAATTTCTCGGCCAGCCATTTTTTAATGTCAATACACGTTGTGCCGGAATAAAGAACATCTTCTCTTTTTTGGCAGAACCGGTTTTATAGATATCATCATCAAAGTTTATATTTTGAGAATCTACATTAACTTGCGTATTATCATCTTTCCATATTCCCTGCATTCCTTCACCAAAATAGAGTTCTAAAAATCCTCTCCAGTCGTGTTCCCAGTCATACCCGTATTTTTTTATGCTTTTAGCTATATCATCACCATCAGAAATCAATTTCAATAATTGTAAAATTATACTTTTACCGGTAGCCTGCGGACCGGTAAAAATCGTTAAATCAGTAATCTCAATTTTTGCCTCTTCTATTTGCGCAAGATTATATATTTCGATGTTTTTCATAGTGTTTTCTCCTAAGAGCTATACATATTAAACTAGCCCATAAAATTAATCTACCAACCTTTTATCATACTCTGAAAACACTAAAGAATCAGTTTTCCGTTCCTGTCCATTTCCCTCTTCAATGCTTCACTTTTTATATCCCCATACACCACCACATCAAAAAAGTACGGTAAATCCGTCTCCTCCTCCAAAATATATTTGAGTTTAGCTAGCGTGTCGATGCCGATATTCTCCCCTTTTATCGCGAGGTCTACGTCGGAGCCGTTGCGGTGTGTGCCGTGTGCGCGGGAGCCAAAAAGGATGACTTCTTTTATCTCGGGGAATCGTGCGAAGATCGCGCGGAGGGTTTGGAGTTCGGTGGGGCTTAGCCCGATCATAGGCGGCTTTGCAAGGAATCTCGGAGGGCTGTCATCATCGGATAGTATTCGCGAGTGATGAGGGATTCTAGTGCGTCGAGTATCGATTCGTCATAGGTGTGGGCGGCGAGATTGCGCTTCTCAAGCGCCTCTAGCCATTTTGCGCCATTATCTATCAAGCCATAGTCAAATGCCGTTTTTATAGCATCTCTAGGGCTTTTGACATCGTAGCCTTCGGCAAGAAGATAGTCTTTCATCGCCTTCCATGCCAGTTCAAACGCGACCTCGAAAAACTGTATCAAGCCCGCCTTTTCTATTTCGTTTAGATTCCCTTTCTCGACCGTGATACGGAGGTGCCCGAGTGCTTTGGTGAAATTGCCCATTCGCTGTTTACACCTCGTCAAATCTCCACTCATCTCCCCGCCTTTTTTCGTTTATCTTACCTTTTTTTCTCTAAAGGCGGCGTTTACGGCAGGGGTCACGATTTACGCCCTGATACGATGACCATATTGACGCACGCATAGAATCTCCCTTGTGATTCCAAGCTCTGCAACGCCTCCTGCCAACGCGTGATCTCCCCTTCATCGGCGATATTTTGCGCCAAGGCTTCTTTGCTAAGCCACGTTCCAAAGGGAGTTTGCGCGGCGCTGTACGAGACCATCGGGAAAATATCGACGCTTATATCTTCCAAGCCCGCTTCGACTAAAAGGCTAAAAAGATTCCGACCCGAGTAGCCGTTTGGACGCATCGATTCGGC
This sequence comes from uncultured Campylobacterales bacterium, assembly GCA_964500775.1. Taxonomy (GTDB): domain Bacteria; phylum Campylobacterota; class Campylobacteria; order Campylobacterales; family CAZCQG01; genus CAZCQG01. The sequence goes on along the minus strand of CAZCQG010000013.1, from coordinate 22,337 downwards.
GAAGAATCGTAGCAGCTTCCGCTCTAGCGCATCATCCCCCATCGCCACGCTCGCACTCGCCCAGTCGGTATCGGCGATCACCAGCCGCCCACCGCTTTTGAGCACCCGCGCGAGTTCGGCAACAACCGCCTTTTCATAGTCTTTGGGCAGCACCTGCAAGAGCCGCTCGGCACGCACCGCATCGAAATACTCATCCCCATACGCAAGCGCTAGCACATCGCCAAACTCATGGGAGATATTCGCCTTCAACGGATGAGAATCCACGCTCCTATCTGCCTCCGCCAGCATCCCCGCATCGGCGTCCACCCCAATGACCCTACCGCCCTCGCCGACGAGGTCAACCAATCGCACCGTATCCACCCCCACGCCGCACCCGGCATCCAGCACACACGCACCGCTCCGTATCTCCATACGCTCGTAGGTTTTACGCTTCAGTGCATCGGTGATTTTGGCGGATTCACGGAGATATTTGGCGTCTACGGGGTTGTTTGGGTTCATTTTAGCTCCGTTTTTTGCATCGATTCCACCGTCGCGTTATCGTGCGTGCCGCCTCTTTTGTGCAATCTCTCGATGACGCTTGCGCGCTTCTCTTCCGTGAGATTCTGTCCCGCTTTGAGCTTGCAACTAAAGCTATCGGGCACTATCTTGAAAACGCCCGTCTTTTCGATCATTTTGGTGTAGATCGGATGCTCCGCGCTGATTGATTCATAGCCCCCTTCGGGTTGCATTTTTTCCATAAGAGCATTGAGGATTCTTGATTTTTCGCTCTCTTCTGCCACCTCGCTTACGGTACCTCTAAGGTGCACGGAGGCGAAATACTGCGTCGCAGGACATGCCGACACGGTATCGCTAAAGTACGAAGGGATATACGCAAGCGGGCGCACCGCTAGGAATGAGACCTTTGGATTCTCCCGCATCGCCTCGACTTTGCGCCCCTCCCGCGCACCGTGAAAATAGAGCGCACCATCAAAATAGACAAAGTTTACCGCCACGCCGTAAGGCTCACCCCCGTCCACCAACGAAAGCACGCCGTACTCGCACTCGGAGAGTACCTCCTCTATCACTCGCATATCTTTTACTGCAAATTCATTCCGTCGCACGTTGTCTCCTTAGTTACGATTTTCATACGCGATGAGCGCCTTTTTACGCTCTATCCCCCACCGATAGCCGCTCATCGCCCCCGAACTCGCCAGCACCCTGTGGCAGGGAATGCAATAGGCGATGTTGTTGGAACCGATAGCGCTTGCTACGGCGCGGACGGCTTTTGGATGCTCTAGGGCGTTTGCGACACTTTTGTAGGTGCAAAGCGTGCCGCTCTCTATATTGAGGAGTGCTTTCCAGACGTTTATTTGGAAATTCGTCCCTTTGAGGAGCAGGGGGAAGCGTTTATTTTCAGTAAATATTCCGCGCAAGTACTCGCGCGCCTTTGCATCGTCGTTTATGAGTGTAACGTTTGCCCATGTGATTCTAAACTTCTCAAACGCCGCTTGCCGCTCACCGTCTATAAAAGCGAGGTAGCAGATGCCGCGCTTGGTATACGCCAGCAAGCACTCGCCAAAGGGGGAGAATCCATACCCGTAAACCATCTCCACATCCTTGCCCATCTGCTTATACTCCTGCGGCGTGAGCGCAATGATGTCTACGAAGCCCTCTTTACGGAGTTGCGGTAGCGCAGATTTCATCTTTCACCTTTTGTAGTAAAATCTTAAAGTAGTATCCGAATAGGCAAAAAAGATGCAATCCGAAAAATTGCTATGATAACAAAAATTTTTCAAAAATATTAAAATAAATTCGGGGGCAGTTTATGCGAGATAAAAGCTACCGGTGGATGGAATCTCCCGCTACGGCAACCTCTCGTCTTTAGCGCAAGACTAAGGAATAACCATGAAATTATCTTTAAACACACTATTGTCGAAGATGTCGCATCTTCAAAGCAATTCTATGCCGAGATTTTGGGTCAGGAGATTTTGATGGATAACGGCGCGCATGTGGCGTTTGTCGGCGGGTTTTCTATCTAGCAGAGGGGGTTTACAGAGGTGTGGAATCGGTGTAAGATTTGGTCTTAACTACCGCTCTTTTTTATTTCTGATTGCCGCTTTTTTGAGGGATGCGAGGGTCTCTTTTTGTCTTTGGGTATATCGGTCTAAAAACATCTCTTTTGCATGGAAGAAACGCTCTTCTTGGGACTTTTTGGCAAACACTTTGTAGTACTCGTGTTCGGACAAAAAATCCAACGAATTGTCCCCTTCGTCGTCGACGGAATTAAAAGCGGCGATATACTCTCTAATTGAGCTATGCTCCCTCCGCACGTATGAGTAGATACGCTCTAGCTCCTCTATGCCCAACAAATTTTTTTCCAAAATGATGGACGCATCAAACAGATCTCTAGTTTTTTGTCGATTAAACAGTGCAAATATTTTGAGCGCGATGATCTCTTTTAGCTCCGGTATCCTTAGCGTAGAGACAGCGTCATAAGGCTTTGAGGCTGCATTTTGCAAGATACTTACCTGCACCGGAGCGCGAAAACAGCTAAACTCCAGTTTGATTCCATCGACCATAAATTTTAAGTGATAATTTTCCAAATCCTCTCCGGTATTGATCCTAAAAGTAGCTGCATTGCTATCGGGTATTGCGCGTGCGCCGATGCTAAAAGCGAAAGCCTTTATCTCGGATGCGGGAAGTTTTGCGATAGAAGCAATATCGATGTCGTAAGAAACCCTATGGTCGAGATAAAAACAGAGCGCTGTTCCGCCTACAAAAAAGAGAGGATGCTCCGCAAACATAGGATGCGCCTTTATCTTTTCAAGAATCCTTCTAGTCTCGTTTGTCATGCAACCTCCACTCCTCAAATCGCTCCAAAATCGCCCGTATTTTTTTATACTCTCCATCCGTCCGTTTTTTATAGATTTTCAAACTCTCCCCAAGAAGCCTTTTGTATCCAAAGAGCGTATACAGCCCCATCAAATCCTCTTCGGTATATTGGAGCAGATACGCCTTGATCAAATCATCCGCATTGATCGCAAATCCGTCTTTGACACTCCAAAACAGATCATTAACAAAAAGCGATTTATCCAGCTTTACGATGCGGTTGGACGCCCTATAGAGTGTTTTATTTGTCGGCTTATAAAAGAATCCTCTTTTCACTTTGATTATCTCCCCTCGATCCGCCAAACGCGAAAGATAAACCCTACCCTGATCACTACTTTTTGCAATCTGCCCTACCGGATAGAGGGTATCGATTTTTAGCTTTTTAATTTTATTTAAGATTTCTTTTGAAGCCGATGATTCAGTACTTTTTTGAGTATTTTTCATGGCAAGAGTATAATAAAATTGTTTCAAAGTGTCAATACGGATAGGTTGGATTCTTGTTTTGGCAATTACAGACACCATCCTCCCTGTATCTTGCAACCATTCAAAACACATAACCCTCTTTAGACAAGCAACCCCGACGATAAGCGTCGCAAAAATCGCAAAAAAATGCCCTTTGAATCCGCAACTCATTTGTATCCTAAATTTTTTACGGGATTATAGCGTTATAGGGGTTGGGGTGTCATTTACGTATGTAAAAGCGGAATTTGAAATAGTATAATTATCCGACTTTGGCAATGAGTGAGAGCGTCGATTTTTGTCGCCAAATCAAAAAACAACACGCAAAAAGTTATAATAACAAAAAAGCAGAGGAGCTTTGAGATGCAAGTAGTCCTTGATATAAACGAAAATTACGAAGCCCAATTTATCGGAGTTTTGCAGTCGTTAGACAAAAAAATTTTTAAAAATGTAAAAATAGAGGCGGAGAGCCAATTTATGCAAGATAAAAGCTACCTCCAAGAAGCGCTTAAAAACATAGACGACGGTACGGTGCAGATGCTCTCAATCGAAGAGTTTGACGCAAATATGGACAAAGTGTTGCGTGAATATGCGGATTGAGCTTGCGGATACTTTTTCACAGCGCTTTGAAAGACAACTGCGATATATCGCCAAAGATAGCAGCCCAAGAGCAGGTCAGTTTAAACAAGATGTCATTGCCAAGATAAAAAGCCTCACCGACAACCCTATGCGGTGCAGAAAATCGATATTTTTCGACGATGAGAATATAAGAGACCTTATCTTCAAAGGCTATGCGATTACTTACAGGATCAAATGCGACAAGATTGAGGTGTTTGGTTTTACGAAATACCAAGAGAATCCGACAGATTAACTTTGCTTGGTTGGATGAACAATTTGAAATTGCCCACTTTGTATTGTGCTATCCACAAAAGCAAGAAATCTTATTGCATCATCCATAATCTCTTCGATGACCGCACTTAGCGGCTTTACATTTATACCGTATTTCTTGGCTATTTTTTGATAATTACCACCTTTACGATGCGCCGAACCGCTTGAACGAAGTTCTTGAAGTTCACGGAGGAAAGCAATATGTTCATCAAAATCATCCACATTTACATTTTGAAAAGCTGTCTCTAAACGCTTGATACTACCTTTGATATTCGCTTGTTCAGCTTCTGGTATAAATTTATTCAGCTCTTTTTCATTCAAAGAATCTATTAAAATTTTCGTAAGTCCTAAGACTAACTCATCGAAATCACGCTGTTCTTCGGTAGCAGGAATCCGTATGCATTTCAGATGGTGCTCATCTTCTCTGGATAACGGAAGCAAAATCTGCCATTTGAGATGCTCTTCGCAACTTTTCTGTAGTCGGCTATAAGCATCCAAGAATGCATCCTCTTTTCGTGCAGAATCGGTAAATTGTGCTAATAGCTGACGCCTAAAATACGTTTCACTTACCCCTCCTTCGGGCGAAATATTGCAAGAGCGCCAATACAGCTGCTCCTCATAAGAAAGTTTCTTGCCGAGATCACCAAGCCATACGCAAACTTTATCTTTATGATGGTTATCAATTTGAAGACTCCAAAGCGACCCGCAACGCAGATATGAATCTTCTATGGAATATTTTGAAGGATTTTGATAGTACTTATCAAGCACCTGTTTTTTAAAATAAACAGGGGTCAAATAATTTGGTGCGTCGGGATTTGCTCCAAAATAGTTCGCTAACGCATCTGGATTTGAGGTATACTGAATCTCATCTCCATCTTCGGTAACGCCGATAATAAAATCTGCATACCTTTCATCCACTTCTTCTGCAAATCCCCAAAAACCGCTTTTGGATTTAGGCAGCGGTTGGATTAATCGTTTCCCTAATAGTCTGCTAAAACTTTTATAATCATCAAGTCCAGATTCGCCGTAATATAATCCCCAGCAAGCAAACTCATCACGATGTTCGTCTCCTGCATCTGAAAGTCCCAATTCCTCCAATAAAAAAGTTGAATGTTCACGGCAATCAAATTGAATCACTAAATGCATTTCCCGAATTGCCAAAAACTGACGAATCTCTTTTAACCGAATCTGTATACGATTTGGCTTGACAACTACGACGATAGTCTCGTTCCCTGCGTCATCAATCTTTATGTACGAATCTGTTTTTTTATCGTGATACAACCTATGAAAAAGACGAAACTCTTCGGAAATTTCCCTGTAATCTTCTTTGATTCCGTGAAAATCCCGCTCAATCACTAACGGTTCGATTCCTTCGTCATTACCGAAACGAAGATATTCAACCCTCTCTCCGTTTTGATGGTATCTAACAGAGTTTGGCAATCCCCACCCATAAGATAAATCACAAGTTGTTTTAGCCAAAGCTTGATCGATTTGACTTGAAGGCACTAAAGCGCAATAAATGCCATAGTTATGAGTATCTGTACAATCAGAATAATACACGGTCACCATATCGGTAATTTTATAATCCCGTAGTATCGATTCAAGCATTTTGTTTTGAGACAATCGTTCTTGTTCATCTTGGATAGACATACCATTCCTTTATTCAACAAAACAATAGCGAAATAGTATAATTATCCGACTTTAGCAACCACATTGGACATATATGACAAACTTCCGCCTCTTCGCACCATCCTTCGAAGTTTCCAGATATATCGAAAGCTATTGGTATATGGAATCACGGGATGCTTCACCCCATATCATCGCCGCGGACGGCAGGGCGGACATCGTGATAAATTGCGGGGCGGATTTGCTTGGGGAGTGCGGGGAGGTGCTCTCTCGCAGGGGTGAGAGTGTGCTTTGTACGATAAGCGAGGAGGCGGCGTGTGTGCGAAGTGGAGGAGATTCCAAGGTATTTGGAATCCGAGTGCGGAATAGTATGCTACCTCACTTTTGTGCCTCTTCGATGGCGGGGCTAGATTCGCAGAGTATTGATGTGTACGATATTTTCGGCGAGGCGCTCGGGAGGGCTTTGCAGGAGGCGGCGTTTTTTGGTGATGCGGAGCGTATCGCCTCTTTTGTCGATGCGGCGCTTGGGCGGTATGTCCGTTCATTGCGCCCTCAAAAAAACACCCCTTTTGAAATCGCGCCGCTTTTAGAACTTATCCGCCAAAACAGCGGCAATATCACTATCCCGCAATTAGCGCGATATATCGGAAAAAGCGAGAGGACGATCCATCGGGCATTTACCGCACATCTAGGCATCGGGGCGAAAAGCTACGCCTCCATAGTGCGTTTCAATCACGCTTTGCAAAGAATCGACAGGAGTAAAAACATCTCCCTCCTAGCGCAAGATTGCGGCTATTTTGACCACGCCCATCTCGTGCGTGATTTTCAAAAATACGGCGGCATCGCCCCCTCAAACCATCCTTTGTTGTCCGATTTTTACAAGACATAAGAATCCGCATGGGATATAATTCCCCAAAAAAGGAGTGGTCGTGAAATTATCTTTAAATGCACTATTTGTCGAAGATGTCGCATCTTCAAAGCGATTCTATGCCGAGGTTTTGGGGCAGGAGATTTTGATGGATAACGGCGCGCACGTGGCGTTTGTCGGCGGGTTTTCTATCTGGCAGAGGGGGTTTGCGCTAGGGACGATATTTGGGGCTAGTAGAGAGAAAAAGGGGTCGCAGGAGTTTGAGCTGTGTTTTGAGAGCGAGAATCTTGAAGGGGACTTTGAGAGGGTAAAAGATTCGGGTGCGACGATTATCCACCCCATTATCGCCCAGCCGTGGGGGCAGCTCGTATTCCGTGCGCTTGACCCCGATAGCCATATCATCGAAGTAGCAGAATCGCTCTCAACCACGATTCAAAGGTTTTTGGACGCGGGGGATACGCTAGAAGAGGTGAGCGCTAAAACGCATATAGATATGGAGACGTTGGAAAAATTTCATTTTAATGTATAATACAAACTATACATTTGACAAAGGATATAGATGCAAGCTTCTATCGTTGATCTGCGTTATAAAGCCAAAGATGTGCTACGGGCACTTGATAGAAATGAGAGTGTGGAGATACTCTACAGGGGTGTGCAAAAGGGGAAAATAATCCCGACAAGCGAGAATCCAAAGGAGAGAAAAAACATCAAATCCCATCCGTTTTTCGGTATGTATCGCGACGAAGAAATCGATGTGGCAAGTACGATGGATACGCTAAGAGGGGGGCGGTTTGCTCTTTGATACCGATGTGCTCATTTGGATTCAAAAAGGGAGAGAGGAGGCGCTGGAATTGCTCCAAAACGACAAAGAGCCCAAAATCAGCATCCTCACCTATATGGAGCTTTTGCAGTGCGCTAAAAACAAAAACCAGCACAAAATCATCCGCTCTTTTATCAAAGAAGTCGGCATAGAGACGATAGAACTCACCTCTTTTATAGGGCAAAGAGCCGCAATCTACGTAGAAGAATACGCTCTCTCTCACGGAATGAGAGCCGCCGATGCACTTATAGCCGCGACTGCGGTGGAAAATAACCTTATCCTATGTTCGGCAAATAAAAAACATTTCCAACATATCAAAGAACTCGAATCTCAATGGCTTATTTTACGAGTGTAAAAACTTCTAGGCAAATAGCAAAAATTAGAAAGCGCGGGGTGCGAAATATCCGTAAACTACGGTTGCTTTAGATTCGGAGGTCTACTTGAAAACATACGAAAGCGTTTTGGAAAGCGTGCTGGCAAAAATAGAGAATGAGGTCGATTCTATCACCCTTTTTGAGGCGATGGAGTATTCGGGGTATTCTCGATTCCACTTTTGCAGAATTTTTCTAGCCTATACCGGAGAGAGCCTCGCTAGCTACATCAAGCGGCTCAAAATGCAAAAGGCGGCGCGAAAGATACAGTATCACAAAGAGAGCGTCACGGAGATAGCGCTAGATGCGGGATATGCGACGCATTCGGCTTTTTGCGTCGCTTTCAAAGAGATGTTTGGGGTGAGTCCGAGCGAGTTTAAAGCGGAAAAAATACGAAATGTAGAGGAGTTTATCATGTTAGAACCCGAATTTATCACCGTAGAACCCATCGACGTCTTGGCGGTGCGGCATATCGGAGCATATTCGGCTTGCGGCGAAGCGTGGGAGAAATTGATGCAGTTTGCCTACACCCAAAAAATTAAACACAAAAAGAATCTTGTGGGGAAAAACACGAGGATATTTGGCGTAGGGTACGACGACCCAAGGACGACGGAAGAGACAAAGTTGCGATATGATGCGTGCATCACCAAAGACGACGACGTGGTGCTTGAAGAGGGAATCAAAGAGATGACCATCGAGGGAGGAAAATGTGCACGATTCCTCCACAAAGGGAGCTATGAGGGACTAGCGGATACATATAACCAAATCTTTGGCGGATGGGTGCTCAAAAACAACATCGAACTCCGCGACGCGCCGCCTTTTGAGGAGTACCTCAATCGCGACCCAAGGCGCACCAAGCCTGAGAATCTGCGGACGCTTATCTATATCCCGATACGCTAAATAGGGGGCGAAGCTAGTTTGCGCCCTTGCACCGCTCTTTGCATACTGCGCTCTCTTGGGTGTCTTTGCCGTATTTAGCGTTGCAATCCTGCATACACCCTTTTATCTTCATCGCACGGCAAAGACTTTCGGTTTTGGCGCATGCGACGGAGCATTTGTCCCTACTCTCCCCTTTTGCACTGCACTTTGCCATACACTCTTTATACACCTCTTTACAATCGCTGCTTTTAAACCCGAAACCGGCATTTTGCGAACTACAAGAAGAGAGAAGCAAAAGAGCTAAAAGGGCAAAAAATAGTATTTTCATATCCGCCTCCTTTTTTTATCCGATCTTTTTGAGCAGCTCTCTAGTAAAAGCGACATAATCCTCTCTCCCCCTCCCCCTTTTCTCCGAAAGGACGAGGGGCTGTTTTTTGTCAAACTGCTCACTCAAAGCAATATCTATCCCGATAGGCTCAAAAACCCGCTCTTTTCCGAATATCTCATAGATTCTTTGGAGCGATTCTTTATGCGCTTGGATATGGGGATTATACATCACCGGAAGCGCTCCGACAAAACGGACTTTGTTGTTTGTTTTGTCGCTACTCTGAAATATCGCGCGAAACATTTGCTGCGCGGCGATGACCCCTAGAGGGTGCGGGATAACGGGGATGATCACCGTATCGGCGACCTCTAGGGCGTTTTTCAAAAGCGCATCATGCGTAGGCGGGGTGTCGATGATACAAAAATCAAAAAAATCCTCCACACTCTCTGCTTCAAAGCGATTCCGCAATACCCCATCCAAAGCGCAAAACTCAAAAACATCAAAATCGAGTCGTGCGGGCGAGAGGGTGAGATTCTCCATTATCGTAGGCAAAAAGCTCTCTGAGAGGGTCTTTCCCGTAAAAATCGAATGGACACCCCCTTCTTCTAACGGAGCGCAACCCACTCCTAACGTCGCATGCCCTTGCGTATCAAAATCGATAAGGAGGACGCTGTATTTTTTTGCTAGCTCTGCGGCGAGATTTATCGCAGTAGTCGTTTTTGCGCTTCCCCCTTTGCGATTGCTTACTACTATACTTTTCACCGTCCAAAACACCCTTCTAAAGCTTTTCTGTAGGCGCTTTCATCCGCAAAAATAAATTCGTAGTTTTTCGTGAGTTTGTAGGCACAGAGGAGTTGGATAGCGGCGGTATGCAGATCGTCGCATTCGCTTAGATCTATGATGTTCTGCCCCTCTTTGAGCATCATCAGCTTCCCTTGTAGCTCCACGACGCCGTTCGCATCCACAAATCCTCCTATTTTTACTCCTCGTTCAAAGATTTCTATTTTCACGCCCCCTCCTTTTTCCCTCTTCTCTCTTCAAAAAGGCGAAATATCCCCAAAGGATCGAGTGTCATTATTATCTCGCCATTCCCCAAAAGCGCCGTGCCGCTTATAATGGGATGGGTAGCAAGAATCCCCGACAAAGGCTTTTGCACGACATCTAGCTGCTCACAAAGCGCATCGACGATCACCGCAAGCGGATTCTCTTTGACTTGAAGGATTACTACGCTCAAACACTCGCTCTCCCCTTTTGTATCGATTTCTTGTAGCTCTCTCATCCAAAAAAGGGGGATGAGGCGCTCTCGCAAAGAGATGAAGGGTTCGTTATGAAAATAGACGATCTCTTTTTTCTCGATCTTGACCGTTTCGCTCACGTATTCCATGAGGAATCCGTAATGATTCCCTTTGATTATTACATGCAGCAGATTAGCCAAAGCGAGCGTAGCGGGGACGGAAAGTTTGATAGTCGTCCCTTTGCCTCCCTCGCTTCGTATCTCCATACTTCCGCCAAACTCCTCAATCTTGCGCCGCACTACGTCCATCCCCACCCCTCTGCCGCTGTATTCGCTGACGCTCTCCGCCGTCGATAATCCGGGCAAGGTAATAAGCATCGCTTTTTCACTCTCGCTCATCATAGCGACCGCTTCTTTATCTATGAGTCCCCGCTCCAGAGCTTTTTGCACCAGTTTTTGTGTGTCGATTCCTTTGCCGTCGTCACGCACTTCGATGACGACCCTATTGGATTCCGAGTAGGCTTTCATCACGATTTCGCCGCTTTGATTCTTCCCCCTAGCCATCCGCTCATCGACATTCTCTATGCCGTGATCTAGGGAATTGCGTACTATGTGCACGAGCGGATCGGCGAGCATTTCTATCATATTTTTATCGAGTCTCGTCTCTTCGCCTTCTTGAATAAGATGGACTTTTTTGTTTAGCTCCTTGCTCATCTCCCGCACCAGCTTCGGATACCTGCTAAAGACGTATGCTATAGGGAGCATCCGCATCGACATTATGGTATCTTGGAGGCGATTTGTGAGGCGATTTATAAAAGAGTATTTCTCCAAAATCGATCTCCTTACGCTCTCGCTATCCATAACCTCTACTTGATTTGCGAGATAAGGAAGCGAATTTTTTGCCACGAGCAGCTCCCCTACGAGCATCATCAAGGTGTCTACCGATTCTTGTTCCACCTTTATTACTTTGCCTAGCGTCTCTTGTTTGGTTGTTTGGGGGGCGAGGATTTTTTGCATATCCTCTTTGGATTCTACAAGCGGAGGTATTTCCGAGACAGCGGCGGGATCATACCGATACGCCTCACCTTTGGCAAGTGCCGCAAAAAATCGGTCCAATCCTCGAAAATCGCTTTGTGCCAATACATCAAGCAACCCTTCGACCCTCTGCAAAAAAAGCGATTCTAAGCTATTTTTCGGGACGAGCGAATACGCGCTTGCTAGCAAGTCACGAAGTTTCTCTTTCTCTTTTTTCTCGATAGCGACAAGAGCGCTTTTTTGGAGGTCTTTGAAAAAATCGATCGTCGTAAACCTTTTATCATAGGTATTAAGTAGCGTTTGCATACTCAATGGGACGATCTGCAAATCATCCAAGAAGTTATAGAGTGCACTCTCTATCTCGGGGTAGCTTGCGTACACTACAGCGAAAATTTGCCCGTATAATTGCCCCAAAATCTCCGCTTCTCGCTCATTTGTAAGCTCTCTAGCCTCCTCTTCGTCTAATTGCATCACCACCGAAACAAGCCCCTCTTTGAGAAGCGAAAGGACATAAATCGGGTCGTTGCCGTACTCCATACATCCGTGCGTAACATCAAAATAGATCACATAGGGGCGTTTATCGTTTATATTTGCCTCATCAAGAATCTCATCCTCCAAAGGGATAGTTCGCAATCTATTTAGATGCAAGAAATTGCGCAAAAGGATATGTTCTTTGTCCTCGGGAATACAAAAAGGGAGTTTGAATGTCGGCGTAGGCACTTTTTGCGCACCGAATTCCCGCTCCAATGCAGTAATGAGCCTATCTATGGTCTCTATATCGCCTCGTACGACATCGCCGCTTTGCTCGGAAGCCTCGACTAGATTTTGCACCTCATCAAAGGCATCATACAACGCCTCAAGCATCCCTTCGCTACACTCTAGTTTTTGCGTGCGTAGTGTATCGAGAAAATCTTCCGCTTTGTGGGCGATCACCTTTATCGCATCAAACTTGACGATACCCGCTCCCCCTTTGAGGGTGTGCACCGCACGAAACACCGAATTAAGCGATTCGGCATCGCCGCTCTTTATATTTTGGAGATGCTCCTCTATACTTGAGAGATTCTCCCTTGCTTCGAGTAAAAACTGCTCTAATAACGGATTCATCGCTCCATCCTCAATACTCGATTTATCGCCGCCTTGAGTTGGGCGGGATTAAAAGGCTTTTGAATCCAACCGGTGATTCCAAGCATTTTCGCCTCGGTTTTGGATGATTCTTTCACCTCTGCGCTAAGCATCAAAAACGGAACTTTTTTTATCCCTTCCGTATTTCGTATCGTCTTTAGAAACTCCAAACCGTCCATTATCGGCATTTTTAAATCAGCGATTATCAAATCGGGTACGACCGCCCCGCTCTCTATCTCTTGCAACGCTTCTTGTGCACTTAAATATTGTCTAGCTACGATAGGCATCGTAGCGGTAGCGATTTTTGTCGATGCGAGCGCGGTTTGACTATCGTCTACAAAAATCACGGTCGGATTCGCCATGAAACTATTCTCCTTGTTGCTTTTTATATTACGCGCTAGCACCCCTAAAGTCAAGGCAAACGATGCCCTTTATCCCGATGGGTCAAAACTTTAGTTTTGGGGTTCCCATCGTGGATAACCGGGACTAGAGTTTGGCATGAATTCAGGGGTAGAGCTAAGTGTAACATTCGTTATTACTTTTGATACGCCAAGACACCCTCGAATTTTCTCGGATTGAAAATAGGGGTGATTCTGCTCATATACTCTGCATGCCCCAATAAAATATATCCGCCGCTATGGAGCATATCATAAAACGTCATCACCGCGTTCTTTCTGCTCTCATCGTCGAAATATATAAGCATATTTCTCGAAAAAATGATGTCAAATTTCCCCAAAGAGTACATTTTTTCCTTGTCAAAAATATTTGCCGTTTTAAATTCTATCGCATCCTTCAAAGCTTCGTCTATTTCGTGATGCCCCGAATCTCCCCTGAAATACTTCTCTTTGATCTCTTGCGGCAATAGATGGACGGATCGCTCCGAAAAACGCCCTTTTTTCGCCTTTTCTATCACGATAGAATTTATATCGATTCCCACTATCTCAATATCTCTTTTGCGTACTATGTCGTTATCTTCGGTGAGGCGAATAGCTATGGAGTACGCCTCCTCTCCGCTAGAGCAAGGGGCTGAGAGGATTCTTATGGTCTCGTCTTTTTTCTTTAGGGCATCTATCGCGGGGAGTAAATATTTTATCATCGCGTCAAATTGATAACTTTCTCGGAAAAAATAGGTTTCATTTACCGTGAGTGCATTAATAAGCTCTTGAAACTCCCTCCCCCCTTCATCCTCGTGGCGCAATAAATGGAAATATTTTTTAAATCCCTCTATTTTTAGCGAGTACATCCTTTGAATAAGTTTTTTTTCCATCTTTTCAAGGTGCTTCTCTTCCTCCAAAAAAATGCCGCTCTTTTCATAGATATACTCTCGAAGTTTTAAAAAACTCTCTCTACATAGCGCTTCGTTCGTAGTACGCGTCATCTAAAGCTTTTTATCTTTTGCACTATTTTTTGAAACGGGAGCACTTCGGATGCACCGCCTCTTAGGTACGCCTCTTTAGGCATCCCGTATACCGTAGCGCTCTCTTCGGATTCTGCTATGGTGTAGCCGCCCGCATTTTTTATCGCCACCATCCCGTCCGCACCGTCATCCCCTATGCCCGTTAACTCCACCGCGAATATCTTTCGCCCCTCAAACACCTCTAGCGCACTAAAAAACATCTCGTCCACGCTCGGCGTAAAGAATCTATTCGCGCTCGCCTCACCGTGTCTGATGACTATTTTTCCCGAGACTTTTTTGGAAAAACGGATATGTGTTCCCCCTTTTGCGATATAGACTACGCCGGGCAAAAGCATCTCATTGTGTTCGCTCTCTTTGACCGTCACCTTACTTGCCCTATTGAGCCGCTCCGCAAACGCACCCGTAAATTTTTCGGGCATATGTTGGACGACGCACACGGGATAGGAGAGATCTTCGGGCAAAGAGGCACATATCTCTTCGATAAGCGAAGGTCCTCCCGTACTTGCCCCTATGAGGAGGATATTTTCGATATTGGGGGTTTGTATGGCGGAATTAATTCTGTCAAATCGCTCTTCTTTATTTTTAAGATATACCGGCAGACCCCATCTTCTGCTCTCAAGTTTTCTTTTTGGGATACGCGCGGCGGCACGCACTTTTTTTAACAAATCCTCTCCGCTCTCTTTCACTCCGATGTCAAATGATCCGGGTTTTGCTACATAATCGACCGCACCCAAGCTCAACGCATCAAACGTCATCGGGGCATCTTTAGTAGTAAGCGAGCTGACCATAATGACCGGGGTGGGATTCTTCTCCATTATCCGCTCTAACGCGCCTAGTCCGTCAAGCAAGGGCATATTCACGTCCATCGTAATAACGTCATAATCTTTTTCTAGCGCTTTTGCGACGGCATCTTCTCCGTTTCTAGCGCTCTCCACGATATACCCTTCCGCTTGCAAAAGATTGGTAAGCTGCTTCCTCACAAGCGCGCTATCATCGACTACCAGTACGTTTTTCATCCTCTTATTGCCCCTTTTACGTCTTTTAAAATCTTTTCCAAACAGAGAATCGGTACGTTTCGCATCCCTTTTTCGAGCAAAATGACACCCTCTATCTTCGAATCTCCCCGCACCTCTTTTACGTCATTTTCATCCACGCGCACCATCTCTCTAGCGCTATGGACGACTATCCCGACTCGCTCACCTTCAAACTCGCAGACCGCTATTTTTGCCTGCTCATCCTCTTGCTTTGTATCACCAAAGCTCTCAAATAGAGCAAGTACGGGAATCACCTCTCCTCGTACATTGATAATCCCTGCAATCTTATTCGTGACAAAAGGGATGGGTTTGGGTGGATGATAGGATAGTACCTCTCGGATTCCCTCCGTGTTGATTCCGTATTCTTGTCCAAAGATTTCAAAAAGCGCAAACTCTTTTTGACTTGAATTTATTTCGGTAACTTCCTTTGTATCCGCGCGCAACGAATAGGCTAACGTCGAAACCTTCGATGCGTATGCGCAAAAAAACTCTTCGCTCACGATAGAGGCAAAATATTTTGCGTCCCTATACACCCCTTTGAGCTTGTCGGCGTGAAAATTATCGGGAAAATCCTCTATCGCATCCATAGGAATCTCTTTAATATCGGTGACCTTGTCGACTAAAAATCCTACATTTCGACCCTCGTATTCAAGGATTATTACCCTACTCTCTTCGGTGAGAACGGTTTGTTTGTCAAAAAGTCTCGCACAATCGACTATCGCTACGGTCTCTTTGCGCAAAACCATCATCTCGAAAACCGCTTGTGCGGAAATCTCTATTTTCGTGATATTTTGGGGGTAGCGGACGACCTCTTTTAAAATATCGCTTTTCACTCCGTAGGTTTCACCTCCGAGCATAAAAAAAAGATACCCCTCTTTTTGCTCCGACACCTCCCCTTTTTTTGCTACGGTGCGAGGTTCTTGTATCTCTTTTTTGGGTGCAGATTCTGTTCTTAGGGTGTTTATGAGCGTATCTAAATCCAAAAGCCCTATAGCTTTCTCCTCCTCTTGAAGGATTCCGATTAAAAAAGTTCGAGACCCTTCGTCTTTAATACACTTCACTTCTTCGGAACGAATCCTAAAAGCACCCGACACTCCGTCCGCTATGAGCGCATAACTACTCCCCGCTACGGCAACGACGAGTATTTTTGATCCTTGTTGCGGAGCGTCTATTGCATCGACACCCCTAGAGAGCACTCTATGCATATCTATAACCGTTACGACATCCCCTTCTATCGTAGCGATGCCTGCGACACGAGGATCGCAAAAAGGGAGGGGGGTTATCTTCGGTACGTCGAGTATTTTCTCAATCGCATCATTATCAAGGGCATACTCCGCCCCTTCTATCCAAAAACCTAATCCTTCGCTAAAAAGCACCCTTTATCCTTGCCTTAGCTCATCCGCCATCACTGCCAACTCTTCTATCTCACCAAGCATATTTTCAATAGTCTCGATGATGAGCCCGCTTGCTTTTGCGGATTCCATTGCGTTTAGGGCAGAAAGCTCGATAGCGCTTTGTATCTCCCCGACCCCTTTGTATGCGTGTTCTAGCCCTTCGGTATTTCGATCGTTTATCGCCTTTACCCCTTGATAGCGCTCCAAAATATCGATAAGTTCGGAGGTGATACCTTCTACCTCTTTTATCAAGCGCTCGATTTTCACTTTTTCACCCTCTTGTCTTTCAAGAAGCCTTGTCCAATCGACGTTGATGCTTTCAATATCCTCATTCATCCCCTCGATGATGTCGCTTATCTTCTCGACATTGAGTTCACTCTCTTGCGCCAAATTTCTTATATCCCCGCTCACTACCGAAAAACCTCTCCCCGCCTCTCCTGCTCGTGCGGCTTCGATACTGCCGCTAATAGCTAGCATATTAAGCTGTATGATCGAGTTTGCGATATTTCTCACCGTTTTTTCGATGCTTTTGGATTCTTTTTTTACCGCGTAAAGCTCGTCTTTTGCCTTATTCCCTTCAAGAAAAGAGACTTGGAGATTATTTCTTATCGACTCTAGGGTGTTTTTGACTTGAGAAAACGAGGCTTTCAAGATGTCGAAATTTCTCCTGATAATCTCTACTAAGGCATCGATGTCTTTTGAGGTCAAGATCGCCGATTCGACGTTTCTTTTGTTTTTCAAAGCATTATCGTTGGTAGTCTTGCCCGAATTTTCGATGTCGTTGAGTGCTTTTGTCACCGCCTCCATCGATTTTTGTATCTCTTCGGCAGAGCTAGAGAGGGCATCCGCACTGATAGCTATCTCTTCGGCGGATTCTTCGGTATCCGGAGCGTATCTTAGGTCTTCGCTTAGATCGCTTAACTCCTTGATGTCCTCTTGGGTCCGTGCTAGAGCGCTTGCTTGCATATCTATACTCGTAAGCGTCGTTTCGACTGAACAAGCAATATTTGAGGAAGCACCCACGATACTCTTGCTCCCTTCATTTATCCCTTTGCTAAGTCTCAAAAGCTCTTCGGTAAAGAGGCTTGCGTTTCTTGCCGCTTCGACCGAATAGCTCGTGATCTTTAAAAGTTCTTCGAGTTTATTACTAAGACTTCTCCCCTCTTCTCCCGTCGCCTCTATCACCTCGGCGGTATTTGCGATTGAGCGCAATGTCTTGTCGATACTTCCTTGGGTATGCTTCACGAGTTCGGCGATGAATTTCGCATTATTCTCACTACTTCCTGCCAAAGCCCTTGTCTCTTCGGCTACCACCGCAAACCCTTTTCCGTGCTCTTTTGCCCTGCTTGCTTCTATGGCGGCATTGAGTGCCAAAAGATTCGTTTGATCGGCGATTTTAGCGATAAACCCTACCGCCTCCCCGATGTTTTGAGAGCGAATCTTTAGCTCCTCGCTTTTATCGGAGCTGTTTTTTGCCACTCGCGCCGAACTCACCATCTCCAAAACCGTGCTGTTTATCGAAGAGACCGATACGGTGATAAGCTCTCCTGCGGACAAAGTGCTCTCTATCGCCCCCTCTATCGTCCTTGTCATTTTGTCGATATTTTGAGCTATCTCATTGACGCTTTTTAGCGCTTGCTCGCTTGCACCGCTATTCTCTTCGGCGGCAGTCGCTATTTGCTCCATAGAGCTTTTTAGCTCTTCGATTGCGCTCACGTTTTCTTGAGCGTTTTCTAGTAGACTGGAAGCTATGACGTTTATGCTCTCACTCATCTGTCTCGCCCTAGTGAGCGCTCTCGCTCTCCTTCTCTCTACTCCGGTTATGCTGTTTTTACTCTCGATTCTCGGCGAGGAGACGACCGTAAGATGATTTTTTTTGATTAATGCCATGCTGACGTTTCCCTTTTAAAGAGTTTATTTCCAAGTCGCATAAAGCTCTTGTGCTTTACGTATCTCTTCACGCGAAGGTTTTGTTCTGATAGATACATAGCTTACGTTGCCGTTTTTATCCACCCTACGGAGCACCGTGGCAAGTACCCAATAAAATCCGCCGTCTTTCCTCGCGTTTTTCACGATACCCGTCCAAAAACCTTTTGCCTGCGCCTCTTCCCAAAGCCTTTTGAATGCCTCTTTGGGCATATCTTGATGCCGCACGATATTATGCGGCTGCCCTACAAGCTCCTTTCGCTCATATCCCGCTACCCTGCAAAAAGAATCGCTTGCATAGGTGATGATTCCTTTCGCGTCGGTTTCGGATATGAGATATAGGTCTTCATAGAGCGCCTCTCCGTCGTCTTTAAGCACCACGTCTTCCCCCTCTTGAGCGAACCATAGATTCTGTTCCTTGTAAAATAAAAAGTGACTTTTTCTTGAAATTGGGAAAATTATACTCTTTTGGAATTAAAATCCGCTCCCCTCCGCAAAATAAGAAAAATATTGTTACATTACGAATAAAATTCTTCTTTTCGAGGGGCGGATGAATAGCAAGATAATCCCGAGCGTATGCACATACTGCGGCGTAGGGTGCGAGATAGAAGCGCATATTATCAAAGAGAAAATCCACTCCGTAAAACCCAAAAAAGAGGGTAAGGTCAATAGGGGTAAACTTTGCATAAAAGGGAAGGAGGGATTTGAATTCCTCTACTCCGAAGAGAGACTCAAAAGATGCCGCGTCAAAAAGAGTTTTTTAGAGAAAAACGCTCCGTTATTTTCGGGGATTCTCGGGAAAAAAAGGCTCAAAAATTTTGATGCGAACTTTTACGAGATAGAGTACCCCCTCGCCGCAAAACTCGCCGCGGCAAAACTCCAAGAGATACGACAAAAATACGGTGCAGAATCGATTATGGGAATCGGCGGAGCGAGGACGAGCTGCGAAAACGGCTACTTTTTTCAAAAATTTATCAGACAAGGAATCGGTTCTCCGCACATAGACAACTGCGCAAGGGTCTGTCACTCTCCGAGCCTAAACGGTCTCAAACACGCGCTAGGAGAAGGGGCAGCGGCAAATCCGTATGACGATATTTTGGAGAGCGAATTTATCATGGTGATAGGCTCAAACACCACCGAAGCCCATCCGATAATCGCCAATAGGATTCTCGATGCGCTCAAAAAAGGGGCGTCGCTCTGCGTCGTAGACGTGCGCGAAATACAGCTTAGCAAAAAAGCGAACTTCCAAATCACCCTTCCTCCCGAAGCAAATCTCCTCTTTCTAAACTGTATGGCACGGGTAATACTCGAAGAGCACCTCTATAACGGTCGTTTCATCGAGAAAAGAGTACACGGTTTCGAGGAGTATAAAGCGGCGATTTTGAGCGATCCTTATAGTGATCCTGAGATATTTTTACACCTCAAAGGGTACGAGCATCTCGCCCTCCAAGTGCGCGAATGTGCGAGAATCTATGCACTAAGCAAATCGCTCATCCTTTGGGGTCTAGGGGTGAGCGAGCATCTTGATGGGAGTTATAGCGTCAGCGCTTTGGCGAATCTCGCCCTTATCACGGGGCATATAGGCAAAGAGGGGGAAGGACTTATGCCTCTGCGCGGACAAAACAACGTCCAAGGGGCGTGCGATGTCGGGTGCATGCCAAACTACCTGCCCGACTACGTCACGCCGCAAAAAGAGGGGCTAAAAAGCGTCGAAGCGTGCGACGCGATCGATGCGGGGAATCTCAAAGCACTCGTCAATCTCGGGGAGGATCTTTTTCATATCCACGCAAATCAGAACAAGATACGGCAAAGTTTTCAAAATCTCGAATTTCTCGCCGTCCTCGAAGTAATGGAAGCCGAGATCACCAAAGAAGCGGACATACTTTTTGCCGTAAAATCCCAATACGAAAAAAAGGGGGTCTACGTCAATGCCGAGCGCCGTTTACAACTCACCCGTCCGCTTGTAGATTCTGAACTACCCGATGACTGGGAAGTGCTGGATCTCATTTTGAAAAATATGGACATAGACTGGGGATATAGCTCCCAAGAAGCGCTCTGGGACGAGACGCGCACCGTTACCGCACGCTATGCGGGAGCGAGTTATGAGAATCTCGAAGAAAACCCTAACGGTATGCAATGGCCCGTGGACGAGGCGGGGACAAAAAGATTGTATGAGGAGAACTTTCATACCGAAGACGCTAAAGGTCGTTTACGCTACAAACGCTACGAAATGCGAGGATTTGTTTTATCGCTATTGAAAAAAGAAGAGCCTACGCTCACCCTAGTCACCGGACGCATCATCTCCCAATACAACAACGCTACCCAAAGCTCAAGATCAAGCAAGCTCACCGAAAACTACGGCGAAGACATCCTAGAAGTGAGCCACGAAGATGCCAAGCACCTCGATATGGAGAAAAAAGCAATCCTCAAAAGCGCGTATGGTCAATCGGCTCCTTTGACCCTCAAAGAATCCAAACGCCTCAAAAAAGGAATCTGCTTCACCACCTTCCACTTCGCAAAAAGCCGTATCAACTATCTCTTCGGCGAAGAAGGGGACGCGCTGACGAAAACGACGCGATTTAAAGCACTAGAGGTGGAGATAGTGCAGGAGGAAGAGGCTTTACGCCGCTAACGTATAATCCCGAATATCGACCTGCGCGCCGCTTTTGTATATCTCTTCGGCTTGTTTCAATAGCTCTTTTACGATTGCATCATCTACGTATTTTTCACCGCAATTTTGGCAAATATGGGCAGGGACGTTTTTAAAAACAATCGTTGCCCCGCCTTTTTCCAAAGTCACCGTAGTAACTCCCAAATCGGTATCGCCGTGCTTGCAAATTATGCACCGCATCATATCTCCTTTCTTGTCATAAAGTCATTTTCCCACCGTTTCGCGCTCGGCTCATAGACGGTTATCACGATAATATCGCCGTTGTCATCTTTGGCATAGACTACGTGCAAAGGTCTATTTCGTACCTTGGCAAAAACCAAGAAAGAGGGATACGGTTTATCATCCAAATAGCTTTCGATAATCTCACCGCTTTTGACGACCGATTCTATCTCCTCTTCCGCTATGTCACGCTCAAACATCCGTTCGACGGAGTGTAGCCTGTAGATAAATTTCAAGGCAAATATCCTTTTTTCTAGCAATCACTGCATTGTATCAAATTTCAACAACGTTTTTAAACCGTAATATTTTTTCACTTACTTTAAGGTAGAATCTAGGCAAGTTATTATGAAGGGATGTACGATGACATTTACCACGCCGCTCAAAAAAGAGAGTATCAAGATACTCTTACTAGGCTCGGGGGAATTGGGAAAAGAGGTGGCTATCGAAGCTATGCGGATGGGAATCGAGGTGGTCGCGGTGGATAAGTATGAAAACGCACCCGCCCATCTCGTGGCAAATCGAAGCTATGCGGTGGATATGAAAAATAAGACCGAACTCTTAAAAATCATCAAAAAAGAGAAGCCCACCTACATCCTCCCCGAGGTCGAGGCGATCAATATCGATGCCCTTTTTGCCGCCGAGAAGCTAGGATTTACCGTGATTCCAAATGCTAAAGCAGTGAGCCTGACTATGAATCGCAAAGGAATCCGCGAGTTTGCCGCGTTGGAGTGCGGCGTGAAGACTAGCGGCTATAAATTCGTCAAAACGCTCAAACAACTTGAAGCGGCGGCAAAAGAGATGGGATTCCCCTGCGTGATAAAGCCGGTAATGTCTAGCTCGGGACACGGGCAGAGCATCTGCAAATGCGAAGAGGAGATCACGACTTCTTTTGAAAAAGCCAAAGAAGCTAGAGGGGATGCGAGTGAGCTTATCGTCGAAGAGTTTATCAATTTTGACTACGAAATCACCCTGCTCACCATCAACAACGGCGAAACGATCACATTCTGCGAACCCATCGGACATATCCAAAAGGACGGCGACTACATCTTCTCGTGGCAACCGATGGAGATGAGCAAAAAAGCGCTCAAGAAAGCAAAATCTATCGCCGAAAAAGTGGTAGGAAAACTCGGCGGCAGAGGAATCTTCGGCGTAGAGTTGTTCGTCAAAGGGGATGAAGTCTA
>CAZCQG010000012.1:45893-57709 GCA_964500775.1 uncultured Campylobacterales bacterium | reverse complement strand
CTCTTCTATGATGTCATCGCTATCTTCTCCGAGATAGTAGTCATTTTTAGGGTCTTTGAAAGCATGTAAAAGCTCCGCTCTTCTCGTCTCAAAACTATCGGAGACATATTTCAGAAACACTAATCCAAGCACTACATGTTTATAAACTGCCGCATCCAAAGATGGAAGAAGTTTATTTGCAGATGTCCATAGCTTTTTTTCTAGCTCTTGGAGAAATTTCTGTTCACTTTGTTCACTCATTTTTATTCTCTTTTTCTAGCTTAAAAATATAATTCTATATTCTACTTTTCTTTCTCTAAAGATTTTAAGTGTCGGGTTGGGACAGTGTAGTAATTGCGAGTTTCTAAAATTTTTTATTGTCAAAATAATCTTACGACGGCTGTAGTAAGAATAAAGGTTTTTTTGATACAAAAAGAGTCACCTAAAGAGTCACCTGAAAAAGCAGAATTGGCGGCAATTAACGTTAATTGTAGATGACCAAACCCCTAAACAGCGCTATCTAGGCACTTCTTAGTTCCCTCATAAGCCGGAGGTCGGGAGTTCAAGTCTCCCCCGCGCCACCATTAAACCATTCTTTCACTCGCATTTATAGCAGGATTTACCTATAGCATTTAATCGGTAGCTTGATTATTACCCGCACCCCTTTATCGGGCGATTCTATATAGATGATTCCGCCTAGTCTGTTTTCAATAATGCTCTTTACCATATACAAGCCAAGTCCGACCCTGTCCGATTTAAATTTCGTAGTCGAATACGGCTCAAATATCTTCGGGAGGAGCGCCGCGTCTATGCCGCCGCCGTTGTCCGAAATTATCATTTGCACGCTCTCTTCGTTTTCCATAAACGCATCTATTTTGATGAAACGCTCTTCATCGGCGATTTTGTCGTTTATCCTATATGCCTCAAGCGAGTTGTTGGCGATAGCCAAAAGGCACCGCACGAGTTCGCTTTTGTAGGTTAAAAGCTCTATGTTGCCGACATTTGACGATAGGGTTACCCGTTGATGTTTTGCGTTGTCTTGAATGATTTTTACGACATCTTCAATCGCATCGGCTATATAAAATGTGCTTTTTTCTCCGTCGTTTTTGAAGAAGTCGGTGAAGTTATTGATGATTTCACTAAGCCTGCGTACGTTTTTATCTATCGCATCGAGCTGTCCGTGTACTTCATCCACGTCTTGCTTGGAAAGTTTGTGCTCTAAAAAATCCCTAATGTTCTCAAGTCCGAGGGTTACGACATTGAGCGGTTGTCTCCATTGGTGGGCGATATTGGTTAGTAGTTCGGATGCCGCAGCGTATTTTGATTGCGCGATATTTATTTGCAACATCGCATCAACCTCTTGGATGATGAGTCTTTTCGCTACAAATAAAACGATCAATCCAGAGAGTAGTACGACGGCGATAAAATAAAGCAAACCCCATAAAAATATAGTGTCACCTATTTTTTTTATTTCCGTGGCGTCTAGCTCCATTGCCACTTTGATTCCGTCTTGAAAATCGCTGTGGATCAAATAGGTAAGCCGACCGCTATTTGATTCTATGATGCTCATTCCCTTGCTAGGATCGGCTATGATACTTGAAATTTCAGGATCAGCGACTACTTTTCCTACGCGCTCTTTCTTGATCGGATATTTTGCCAAAAGCGTCCCCTCTTTGTCGGCGAGATAGATAGACGCACCTTGCGGCAGATTGAGGTCTGAAAAAACTTTCTCGTTAAACCACATAAGACCGATGCCCGCCATTAATACTTTTTCTACCTCGCCGTTTTCCCCGAGAATAGGCTGTGCCGTGGGGATGATCGGCATATTGTGATTAGAAGAGATTTTTGCGTTTGAAAAAGAAAACATCTTTGTCTTTTTCGCCGCGTCAAAAGCTTTTTTGGCTTCTTGGGAGACTTGCGTGAAGTCCATATAGGAGCAGACTAGATTTCCTTCGAGATTCGCTACGCCGATATTGACGAAAATATCCGAAGATTTTTTTACTACACCCAAATACTCTCTGCATGATTCAAGGGTCTTGCACGCTATTTGCTCGGCTTGGGCGATAAGAGCGAGCTCCCTTTTTGCGCGAAGCATCATCTCGGAGTGTTCTTTAAGTAGCATCGAAGTCGTTTCGTGCGCTTTGTTTATGAGATCATTTTCACTCTTTTTTTTGAGTTCGAGATTCTTATAGGCATCGGCGACGATGAAAGGGACAAAGGCGACTAGAAGCACTATAGCCATCCTGCTTCTGTAAGACTTGAGAAAAAAGTATAAACCGCGACTGCTTTTCATTGTTTGCACCGTACCACTCATATAATCGACAAAAGAGCAACTTTTGACTTACTTTTTATTATGGCAGAAGTTTTGATAAAAAGTGATTACGTTTTTAAAAAAGTTCTAAATCATTCCCCGAATCGCCGCCGCTCTCACCGTAAAGCTCAAGTTGTAGCTGCAACGTAGAGCTAAAGAGGGAGCTATCGAGATAGTGGATGTCTTGTGTGCTTTGTTCTACGAAAATCTTATTACGCCACTCTTTGAGGTCTTCGGCTATATTCGAAGAGTAGAGGGCTATTTTTTTCGCATTTGTATGTACGTCTTCTTCGCTTAGATTTTCCAAAAAAGAGATATAGGATTCCAGTGCACAAGCAATATCTTGAAATTCGATGAGGAGCTTTATGTTTCTAGCGAGTTCGTCGAGATATTTGAGCACATTTTTTAGCTTGTTTCCATGGGGCATCTCCCTAAAATCGTCTATCGCTTCATCAAGATCTTTTTCTATCTCGGAGAGGAGGAGTATCCCGCTCAAAGTCTCGCTATCGATCTCGGAGACATATTCTTGCGCCGTATATTTGAACGAGCGTTTTTTGCGGAGTATCTCTAGCTCTTCTTCATTCAGCAAAGCGTCGCTGCGGGTATATCCTGTTGCGCTGCTTGGAGCGTCGAGTTTGTTTTGCCTGAAATGTTTTATGATAAGCAGCTCTTCTAGGAGCGTTTTGTAGTTTTGTATCTTATTTTTTTGGTAATCGATGAAAATATCTTTTCTCTCCAGTTCCTGCCTGCGTCTGTATTCAAGCTCTTTTTTGTCCGCGATATTTTTTGCCGTTTTGTAGAGTGCCTTGTGTAGGGAGGATTCTTTGATGGGTTTGAGGATGTAGCCCTCGATATCTAGCTCTATGGATTCTATAAAATAGTCGGTATCCGAATGCGCCGAAAGTATTATGATAGGAATCTCTTTATCGATTTCTCGAATCTTTTTTATCATCTCTATGCCGCCCATTATCGGCATTTTGAGATCGGTGATGATAATATCGCAACGCTCTTTTTCAAAAATCCCTAGACCTTCCTCTCCATTTTGCGCGCAATGTACTTTTTTAAAAAGAAGACTCAAGATTCCGTCGGTGACCATCTCTCTTGCATCTTTTTCATCCTCGACAAAGAGCACCGTAAGCTCATTCGTGAATTGTAAAATTTCGGTCGCTTTCATAATACCTTCTCCTTCGGTACGCCAAAAAAGTACCCTTGTGAAAATTCAATATCAAGCTCTTTGAGGGTGTTATACACCTCTTGCGAATGGACAAATTCAGCTATCACTTTAGCATCGAGATTTTCCGCGAGTTGCTTTATGGTTTTGGCGATTTGGAAACAATTTTTATTTGTGCAGATATTTTTGATAAAAGCACCGTCGATTTTTATATAGTCGACGTTGAGTTCTTGCAGTCGATAAAAACTCGATTTTTCACTCCCGAAATCATCGAGGGCGAGCTTGATTCCGAGCTCTTTGATTTTTTTGAGTTGCGATAGCACTTCGGCGCTCTCTTGGGTGCTAATATTTTCGAGCACCTCAAGCACGACGCGATTTGGGCGTATTTTGTATTTTTGAAGCAGTTCGGTGAGCATATCGGGGAGATAGCCGTCTCGTAAATCGCACTCGGTGATATTTATCGAAAACTCTTTGTCGTTTGAAGCAAACGTATGGAAACATTTTTTGAGCATCACTTTGGTGATATTGGGGATCATCCCGACGAGTTTTGCCGGCTCTATGAAATAGTTTGGGGTGATGATTCTATTGACGTCCAAGATTCTAGCGAGACATTCGTATTTTTCTATCTGCTGTGTTTTGTTATTTACGATAGGTTGAAAATAGGGGATGATGAGGTCTTGATCGAGTGCGGTTTTTACTTTTCGCATCCATTCGATATTGTTTTTTTGTTTTTGTTGCAAATCGGAAGTGTTGCTGTAAAAGCAGTATCTGTTCTTTCCGATTTGACGTACGTCTTTCATCGCTATATGGGCATCTACGAGGGTTTGTTTGGTGCTTCCTCTGGCGATTCCCACCGTAGAAGTGAGGCAGATGTCTACGTCCGATGAGAGAAATTTTTTTCGACTAAGACGCTCTAACAGCTCTTCGGCAAACTTTTGCACCGACAGCCCTTGGGAATCTTCAAACAAAAATACAAACTCATCGGATGCAAGTCGATAAAGCCTGCAATTTGAGGGTTTCATTTCGGAGAAAAAGAGAGCCGTTTGCCGCAATATATCATCCCCTATGTCGTAACCGTAGGTGGAGTTGATATGGTCGAAGTTATCTAGATTGACGAGTAAAACCGCATAATCCCCCTCTTTCGCGAGATCTAAGTTGAGCTTGTTTTTGTTATACAGACCGGTGATCTCGTCTGTTATGAGACTTTGTTCTAGCTCTAGAGTGCGGACTTGGAGGGTGCTTTCTAGCTCTTGTTGGTAGAGCTCTTCGAGTTTTTGATTCTTTATCATCTTGCAAGAGCGCTCGATGGAGCGTAAAAATTTATCCGAAGCGATGGGCTTGATGATAAATCCATCTACTCCAAGGTCGATTGCCTTGACGAAATAATCGGTGTCGTTGTGTGCCGTGAGGATGAGTAGGTGTTTGTGGGGTGAGATCTCTTTGATTCTCTTTGCCATCTCCAGTCCGTCCATCACGGGCATTTGTACATCAGTGAGGATAAGGTCTATGGCTTTACCTTGCTCTTTGTATTTTTCTAGCCCTTCCGCTCCGTTATTTGCGATGATCACGTTTTTAAAAAGTAGTCCTAATATATCTTTGATCTGCTCTCTTGCGTTATAGTCGTCTTCGACGTAAAGCACCGTGAGATTCTTCGTCTCGCTTTGCAGTCTATTGAGTTCACCCATTGTTTCCCCTTTTTAACGTGATGTCGAAGCGCGCCCCTTCGCCGAAGTTTCGAGCTTCGATTTTTCCTTCAAAACTTCGCTCAATGATACTTTTTGCCATATAGAGTCCGATCCCCGTCCCTTTGTCGGTCGCTTTTGTGGTGAAGTAGGGATTGAAGATTTTTTCTATAATGGCATCTTGGATTCCCCCTGCGGTGTCTTGTACGGATATGAAAATAGATTTTTCATCCTGCGCGGCTTGGATAAAGATGCTCTGGTTGGGGAGATTTTTCCCTTCAAATGCATCCCTTGCGTTGGTGACGATATTGAGCAAAACGTGTTCGAGTTCGTTTTTGAATCCGTATATTTCAAGATTGTTTTCTACTTCCCAGCTAAACCGGATATTTCTGTTGAGGAGTTGTACGCCGAGCATTTTGTTGATATTATTTATCACTTTTTCGAGATAGAAGTGCTCTTTTTCGCGCGAGGGTTTGAAGAAGTTTAAAAAGTCGTTTATGGTTTCGGACATCTTGTTGCTCTGCTCTTCGATAAAGAGGGTCGTATCTTTTATCCCCGCAGAATCTAGCCGCTCAAGATCATCCAAAAGTCTCAATTTTATTGCCGCGGCGTTGATGGAGTTGAGCGGTTGGCGCCATTGGTGGGCGATAGCTCCTATCATATCGCCCATCTCCGCCATTTTCGCTTGTTGTGCCATTAGGCGTTCTTGTTCTTTTTGTTTTCCTTCGAGAGTTTTTAACTTGGTGATGTCTTCAAGAATCATCAAACGAAATTTTTTCGTATCGCTATAAAGGATGACCGAAGAGCCTATGGCATCGAGCGTATTCCCCTCTTTGTTCACTAGCGTGTAGGCGTCTTGAATATCTTTTTGCTCTTCAAATATTTTTTTGTTTTCGGCATTAAAACGCTCTTTTGCCTCGGGCGTGAGAAAGTATGCGAAATCAAACTGTTTGACTTCGTTTGCCTCGTAGCCCACCATTTTGCAAAATCCTCTGTTGTGTTTGACGAATGCGCCGTTTTCATCGAGGATGCAAATGCCCGAGTTGGCTTTTTTAAAAAGTGTCTCAAAGAGCTTTTTGTGCTCGCGCTTCTCTTTTTTGAGTTGTTCGTGTTCGCTGATGTCTGTCAATGAGACGATGATATAGTGGGATTTGTTATAAAAATAGGAGCGGGTGCGCATAATAAGTACTCGAAATGTCTCTTCGATAAGAATCTTTATCTTGTCTTCATACGTTTCGTTTTGCGCCATCTTGTCGAGCGAACATTCATAATCCGCCTCAAGCCCGAACAAATTTCTAAAATCGGTGCGTAAAAGCTCCGTCTTGTCTTTTTTGAAAAGCTTTGTGGCGTTGAAATTGAGTTCGACTATCTTGCAATTTCCCTTTTCGATTTTTAAGACGAGAATCGCTTCGTTGATATTTTCAAAAAGATCCTTGTAACGCTCTTCGCTTTTGAAGCGATTCTCGATCTCTTTCTCGATTCTGATATTGAGCTCGTTGTTGATTCCCGCTAGTTTGTGCTTAAGGGTTTCGCTCATCGTTATATCGGTCGCTACCCCCAAGAGCATATCGTCGCACTTGGGATAGCCTATATTTCCAAGCGGTGTTTTGATGATTTGATACCACTTCGTTTGCCCGCTAGATTCGGACATCTCTTCGCTTTCTAGCGTGAGCGTCTCTTTTGTGAGCAGTACGTGCAAATCTTGTTCGGTGAAGGTTTTGGCGTTGTCGAGCGAAATATCTATTTCAAAATCGTCTTTGCCGATGACATCGTTTTTCTCTTTTGCGTTCAAAAACGTAAGTGCCGAGTTGTTTATCATAATGTATTTGAGGTTGGAATCTTTGACGAAAATAGGGTGGGGGATCGTATCTATGACGGTTTGCAAAAACTCTTTTTGGAGAAAAACCTGCTCTTTGAGCTCTAATTCATTGGTAATATCTTCGGCTATAAAAAGGACAATATCGTTGTCGGTGTCTTTGAAGCGCTGGATATTTACCCGTATGTCATACTCTCCTCCACCCTTTTTTTTAAACTTACAATACCGCACGACACTTTTTTCCGGCGTAAAATCACGCAATTCCAAAAGGTCTAACGTAGGGAGAATCTCCGTTACGGCGAGGGAGTAAATTTCACTTTCGGAGTAGTCGAGTTTTTTCCGCAGTCTTTTGTTTGTTTGGATGATTTTTCCGCTTCTTATGTCATAGAGGAGAATCTCGTCATTGGATTCTTCGAGTATCTTTCCGAGCCTTCTCGTCATAAAAGTGACCCGCTCGGTTTTATAAAAAAGATAGAGCGAGAGGAGAAAAAAAGCGCTTAACGTGACTGTTTTAAATATCAAGTCGTCACGGAGTTCTTTATATTTATTTTCCTCTCGCACCACCGCCAAATAGCCTACTCGCCCTACCATCGGATCCCGTATGGCGATAGCGCAAAGGGAGTAGTCTTGTGCTCCGAAGCATCCTTGATTCTTGTCTGCGAGCTTTAAAGAGGCTATAAAACGAGACATCTCTCCAAATATCGTCTCTTCGGATACGGAATCTTTCTTCTCTAGAGGAGTGTTTTCTAAAAACGTATACAACCCAAGGCTCTTCTCTTTATTTCCGCGAGCCAAGCTTTTTCCAATATCGCTCTGAAAATCTATGTACCCCGCGACGCTCCCTTGGAAGAGTATTTTTTGCACGAAATGGAATCTCCCGTCATCACCGATGTATAGGATGTAGTTTTTGATTTTTTGAAGGTGTGCGGCGTCTAGTTTCGGACGCACGGGGGCTTCATTTTTTTTCGTGACGCTTCTTATATGTCGATAAGCGGCATCATAAAAAGTGACACCTAGCAGCTCCTCTTTTGAGGCGTTGACAAAGGGCGATGCGAAGCTTTCGAGCAAAATCCCCAAAGATGCCAACGTATCGATATTTGGAGCTATCGATGCTTGATGGAGTGTTTTACCGTATTCGTAGTTATCGATATTCTCAAAAAAGAGCAGGCGGTTTTGTTGCAATACTCCTTGTAAAAGATTCTCATAAAGAGTTTCTATTTTTTCGGAGAGTATCGCATCGTATTCGTTTATGCGAGCATTATAGATTCCTATATTAAATACGCTAGCCCCTATCCATAGCAGCACAAGAAGGATATAGGGAAAAAGACGGCTCATTCGGGAAGCTTGAGGTTATTTTTTTCTACAAAACGTTGGAGCTGCCGAATAATCTCATAATTTTTCGCGGATGTCTCTATGTATTTCACCGCGCCGCCGTAGTTTGGAATGTATTCTTTTGGCGCTTGGATGAGCGATGTTTTGAGAGAGTATTTTTGTCTCTCGTCCAAATCATCTCGGCATATAATAGGCGAATCGGGTATCGGGTCGGAGACCCAAAGTACCGCAACCTCTTTCTCGCTCAACTTTTTTTCGGAAATGAGTTTGGAGTAGGTTTTGTCGTTGCTAAAGCCTAAGGAGAGAATCTTGTTTTTGACGCTTAATTGTACCGCTTCGTGTGTCCCTAAAAAGAGCGTTTTGCCAAAATATTCGTCACTTTGAATCCCTGCTTTTGAGAGGTAATAGGTCGGGACAAGATAGCCTGAAGTAGAGCTTGTATCCGAAAAGCCGACGAGATACCGCCGTGCATCTTTTTGCAGTAAGCTTACAAGTTGTCGCATACCGTCTATCCCGTGAAGCGGTTTTTTGAGGGCAAGTTTTTCGGCTATCTTCTTGTCGGCTAACAATATCGTTTTGTACGTAGCTTCATTATTTTTTTTAGCACCCACTACGATCGGCTCTACGGATGCTATCTGTGCCGCTAATGCATAGGAAAAAGGTCCGACTCTCGCGCAGTCGAGTTTTTTTTCGCCTAGGAGTCGTATCGTCTCATCGTAGTTTTTTTGGACGCTGACATCGACGCATACCCCTTGGGAGTTTTTGAGCCATTCTGCTAGTTTTTGGTATTCTTCTTGGATAAGACGGATGTTTCCGTATGGGATAACCCCGAAATTGATACACTCGGCGTACGCAAAGACGGAAAACAGGAGAGAAAAAATAAAGATTCTAAAAGCGGGCATCTGCTCCTCCGAAATGTTTGATTGGGAGCAGAAGTATAGTGGAGAATTAAAACGAAAAAATTACATACGAAGTAGTTTGGAAGTTTAATATTTATCTTAGCAGCGCGCAATCTTAGAGCGCTTCTCTAAACACCGCCTCTTCGGAGATAAACAACTCTTCTTTTGCTTCTACCCACGTATCTATAAGGTAATAATTGTCGATTTTAAAATATTTGCCGATGCGGAAGGTAGTGTCAAAAGTGCGTCCCGCATACCAAAAATCAATCGGCTCACCGTTTTTATTGAAGATTTGGGCGTTATTCGTGAGCTTGAGAACCGCTTTTTCAAAGCTAAGCGTTTTATTTTGGGGGTTCGCCTTGAAGGAGAGTTTTTTGTATAAATCCCCTTCGCTCGCCCCGATACCAGAGAGTTTCGAGACTTCGACGCTTAGACTCCTAAGTTCGTTCTCGTGTTTTTGAAGTTTTTTATCAAGTAGCGAGATGACCCCTTCTAGGTCACTTAGTTTTTTTTGTGAAGATTCTAGATTGGCGTCTATCTTTTCAAGTCTGTTTTTCATATCGAGCAAAAATGAAAGTTCGCTATCGGTATAAGGCTTTTTGGGTGCGCAACCGCTTGACAGCAAAATGATCGCCGAAGTCGCGGCGATAGATAAAATTTTGTTCATCATCTCCCTTTACTTTTGTTTTTTCAATGCGTTCAGCACTTCCTCTTTCGGCCCATCAAGCACCACGTGTCCTTCGTCAAGGACGATCACCCTATCTACTAGCTCCAAAAGAGATGTCTTGTGTGTGACGACTATGGTTGTCTTATCTTTAAGATAGGTTTTGATCTTTTTGATAAATTTCGTCTCCGTCGCGCTATCCATTGCATTTGAGGGTTCATCTAGCAATACGATCGGACTATTGAGGAGTATCGATCGTGCGATTCCCACACTCTGCTTTTGACCACCCGAGAGGAGATTCCCCCTCTCTCCTACGGGCATATCAAAGCCTTTAGGGTGTCTGTTGA
The DNA here is from genome assembly GCA_964500775.1 of uncultured Campylobacterales bacterium. Taxonomy (GTDB): domain Bacteria; phylum Campylobacterota; class Campylobacteria; order Campylobacterales; family CAZCQG01; genus CAZCQG01. Next base: position 47,508 of record CAZCQG010000012.1, on the reverse strand, counting down.
CAAAATCCATCACGCCGCTGATGTCTGCGGCACGGATAATGTCTTCATCTTCGCTATGCGGCGCTCTGTAGATGATGTTTTCTTTGACCGTTCCGTTAAAGAGAATCGTATCTTGTGATACGTAAGCGATATTTTTTCTAAGCTCCGCGGGATCGAGCTGTTTAATATCTATATTATCTATGAGTATCGATCCTGCATCGGAATAATAGAGAGAAGAGAGGAGCTTTTGTATCGTCGATTTTCCCGAGCCTATTTTTCCTATTATTGCTACTTTTTCTCCGCTCTCGATTGAAAAGTTGATGTTTTGTAGCGCTATCTTGTCGCTCCCGGGGTAGGTAAAGTTAACGCCTCTAAATTCTATTTTCCCTTTGTATTCGGGTCTAGCGACGAATTTTTTCCCCTGCGGATGCTCTACGGGGAGATTCATTACTTCATTCAATGCATCATAAGAGGTTTTCGTGTGTTCGTATGTCGCCAAAAGATTTGCTACTTGCCCCATAGGTGCGATGGCGCGGGAGGAGATGATGACTGCGGCTATGAGACCGCCCATCGTGAGATTATTATCGGCTATCATATACACTCCGCCTATTATCACTAGCACCGTATTGAGCTGCACCAAGAACGAGGTGATGGTGGCAATAGAAGAGGAGATGACTTTCGTGCCGATACTCCTCTCCGCAATGTCCGCGGTTGCCTCCTCCCATTTCCATTGTGCATATCCTAGCGCTCCTAGGGCTTTGAGTGTCTCTATGGAGGAGAGGCTTTCGATGAGCACACCGTTTTTCATAGAGCCGGCTCCGTAGCTCTCTTTGATACTTTGAGTGAGTTTCGTCTTTGCATAGTAGGTGTATAAAACGATGATGATTATAGTGCCGATAGGCACCAAAACGATAGCCCCCGCTATGTAGTAAATAGTCATCAAGAAGATTCCTATAAAAGGGAGGTCTATAAGAATCGAGATGGTCGATGAGGTGAGGAATCCTCGGATGCTTTCAAACTCTTTTAATATATTTGCCAGTGAGCCGACCGAGCCGGGGAGGGAAGACATACGCAAATCAAGCACCCGCTCGAATATTATCGACGAGGCTATAATATCGGTCTTTTTTCCTGCGGTTTCCAAAAAGTAGGAGCGGAGGAATTTTAAAAATATATCGACAAAGTAGATGAATATTACTCCGATGGAGAGAACCCAAAGGGTGTCTTTGGCGTTGTTCGGGACGACTCTGTCGTAGACATTCATCGTAAATAGCGGAGTGACTAAGACGAATAGGTTTATAAGAAATGAGGCGATGATTACGTCTCTGTACACATCTTTTACTATTTTTACCGTACCCCAAAACCAGTGATTCTCTTTAACCCCCGTAATCCCTTCGTCTTTCCCCTCTACTCGCAACTCTTTTTTAAGAAGAATTGAAAGTCCGAAATACCGTTTTTTGAGCGATTCTACAGGGACGGTATTTTCTATATCTTCAGCTTCGGGCAGGACGATGCGGGCATTTTTCATTTCATCGTCGAAACCGAGCAAGATGCAAGCACCAAGCTCATCTTCGGGTTTGGCTCCATGTAAAAGCAAGATGCAAGGCAAGAGTAAAACGTTTATATCCTCTATTTTGGT
>CAZCQG010000012.1:39956-45883 GCA_964500775.1 uncultured Campylobacterales bacterium | reverse complement strand
CCCTAGAGAAAAGTGATTTTGATCCGTGTTTTGAAAAGAGTACCGGAGAATTTTTCCCCTCTTCGACGGGCAATCCCGCGATGAGCGATTCTTTGGTATAGGGTCTACCGTTCATCTTTGAAAATATGACGAGAGCATCCAAGACGGGGTCGCCGTCATATTTCTTTAAAAGCTCTTTATCTAGACTTAATTCTTCAAGCATACTTCTTCCTTGTCGTCGTGAGCTTTTTTAGCGGTGTATTAAAAAGCGGTTAAATAGCAAAGCTACTTTATTTTTTATCTCATTAGTACCGAGGTTTTCGGTTTTTATCCACCCTTTGTTATATTGCACCCAGTGCTTATCCTCACTATAGGCTTCTTCTTTGATGCAAAATTTTTCATCTTGAATAAGATTCCCTTCGATCTTTCCGTTTTCATCGGGAGTATCGTAGATATTGGCATATATAGATTTCACAAAAAAGCATAAACCCTCTTCTTCTTTGTCGCTATCATTCAGCGCTACAAATTTTGAGTTCTCATCGGCAATGACATACATATCATCCATTTTTTCCAAATAAGCCGTGTTTACCCAGCCTTGAGCACTTAGTAGCCAGTCACCTTCTTTTGCCTCTTCGCATACGATCGCCCCCTCTTTATACTGACCTACGATATTTTCCGACAGCCCCGCACCCTTTCTTGCATTAAGATAGTCGGCATTGACTTTATAGCAACTGCTTGAAGTGCTTGTTTTATCGGAAGCAAGCAAGGGATAACCTTTGGGGGAGAGTGTCTCTTCGCTAGAGGTCTCGGCTACCTCTTCCGTCTCGATGGAGACGGGCGATAAGTATGCCGCACTTACCCATCCGGTAGTAGTTTTGAGCCAGCCGTCTTCTTTTTGCGCGCCGCAAATTTTTTCACCCTTTCTATACCCGCCTATTACTTTTGCGCTTAAATCGGAAGTTGCTCTTATGTTGAGCGAGCGTGCGGTCACGAGATAGCACTCTTCTTGGGTTTGGGGTGTGAGTGCGGAGAAAAAGTTAGTCCGTCTAGCCGATTCTTCGGATAGAAGAGCAGGTATTTCTTGATTTTTTGCCGTTGAAAGAGCTATTTTGTCGTATCGCTCTTTTTTGAAACTTCTTCTTGTGGTATATGAGTAGCCCCCTTCGGATAATGAGGCATAAGAATCGTGTCTCGTATTTTGTAGTGTAGCAAAACGCCCTTCGTCCAAAATGATATTGTTGACCAAAACCCCCATACCCTCTAAGATTCTGTATTTTGCAAGCAGAAAATCGTAGGTGCTAGATAGGGCGCTCCTTTTTGCGGTAATATAATCTTCCTCGGCTTTTAGAAGCGTCGTCAAATCAACGGTTCCTAGATCAAACTCTTCAAAAGAGGTATCCAAGACATCTTTTCTTGAGATGACGTAGTTTTCAAGCTCTTTGACCTTTTTTTCGTTCATCTCATACGCATTCCACGCGAGTCTCAATCTATTTTCGACCTCTTGCTTGCTTTTTTCGATGGAGATTTTTTTCTCGTCTACGTTTTTGAGCGCTTTTTCTCTTAGCGCCTCATCCCTTCCCCCGTTGTAGAGATTGTATTTTATTTCGACGCCTAGGCTATACTCGTCCGTTTGGTCGTCGCCGTCATAAATCGTGTTATTTGTTTTGTATCTCCCTACAAAATCAACCTTCGGATAAAAGGCTTTCAAATCCCTTTTATGCTCATATAAAGCGACATTTACGTTGTTTGTCGAGACCTTCATAGAGGGGTGGAGCTGCATAGCGGTGTCTAATGCACCCTCGAAATCTTTCGGGAGATCGAAATAAAATAGCGGCATCACCAGTTCGTCGGTATCAAAATCCTCTTGCACGAAATTGCGCAATCCGATTTTGGCTTCTCTGTAATTAATTTTTTGGGTCGTAAGGTTTGTGGTCGATTCTTCGATTTTGGTTTTCGCCCTCTCGTATTCGAGCCTCGTACCAAATCCTTTGTCGACCTTCTTTTTTATTTTCTCGAAGATGTCTTTATTTATAGTATAGGATTCGTTGGCTAGACGTAAGTTGTCTTTTTCTCGAAGCGTATTGAGATACGATTCTATATAGCGGAGGGCTACTTTATTGGCGCTCTCTAGCATATAATATCTCGCAGAATCGAGCCTAGCGAGCTGCAAGCTCTCTTCATACGCGGCATCTCCGCCGTCGATGAGGGGTTGTGTGAGGACAAATTCCCAACTATCGCTTTTTCTATTGTAATTATCGGCAGGTATCAGCGAGCCGTTGTAACCCTCTTTTTGCATCTTTCCTACAAAATCGAGCTTCGGTCTATACAGCCCTTTTGCGGCATCCACTTCGTGTCCGATGCTCACGATACTGTTTTTCCTCGTCAATACTTCAGGGTCGTTATCTAGCGCTAACTCTAGACCTTCTTTGAGGGTCATAGCATATAAGTCAAAGGCGAAGAACACGCATAACAAGACTACTTTAGAGGAGAATCTAAAATACTGCATAATCGGCTTCCTTCAAAATAAACTCTCACGAGATAATCGGATAATTTCTAATTTTCCGTAAAATATAGAAAAATATTTTATGTTCACGGTTAGATTATATAGTTTTTCTTGTATTTTTTTCTTAAAATTATGGCAAATTTCTACTAATTTTTCAGCCGTTTACATTATTTTGATACTTTGATGACATTGTCTTTCCATATCGTTGCAATAGGTGTTTATAAGCGTTTATACACAGTTTTTATGATATTTTTATGAAAACATATGCTATATTCTAGGTTTGTGAAATGAGTAAGTTTATTCTTTAAGTTTTGGAGAAAAAATGGAAATTCAAGGCAATCGGAACGAGAATGCCTCAATAGACGCAAATAAAGATGAGGAACTTACGAAAAGTTTTAGGTTTCAGAATCGAGAAATACTAGATAACTACGTCGTGCTAGCGGTAACCGACATCGAAGGGACGATAAAACACGTAAGTACAAATCTTTGTAATATTTTTGAATATAAAGAATCAGAGCTTTTGGGCAAACCATACAACTTTCTCATACAAAAAGATTCTATAAAAACTTTTGATGCGCAGTTCCACGACGCTTTAATATCAAAAAGCGTTTGGAAGGGAGAGATGAAACACGCCAGTAAGGGCGATAAGACTATATGGACGGATACGATTATACGTCCTTTGTTGAACGACGAGGGGAATCTCGTAGGATTTGTTTTGGCGAGTAACGACATTACCCAAGAGAAAAAACTCAAAAAAATCCACGAAGAGAATATGCTGAACAAAAAGTATGACAAAGGGGTGCTAGATTTTATGCCCTCTTTGAGTTCAGCGGTATTGCTACGCACGGCAAGCGGATTGCACAAGATACTATGGATAATATTTTTCACGGTCATCGTTTCGGTACTTTGGGCATCTTTGGCGGAGATAGACGAGCTAGTAAAAGCCGAGGGCAAAATAATCCCTTCCGATAAAATCCAATCAATCAGTAGTTTTGAAGGCGGTATACTCGATGAGATATTGGTCGAAGAGGGTGAAAAGGTGAAAAAAGGGCAACCTTTGGCAAAACTGCACGATATATCCTTCACCTCCGAGTACGACAAAAATCGATTAAGACTTTTAGAGCTCAAGGCAAAAGCGGCGAGACTTAAAGCAGAAGCTTCAAGCGAAAATATGGAAGATGATGCCGATGTCGTAGCACAGAGTCCGGAGCTTATGCGCAACGAAAGGAATCTCTTTGTCGCAAACAAACAAAAATTAGATGCGAACACCGATGGATTAAAAGAAAAACTACAGCAAAGAAAAAACGACCTAACCGATGCACAGGGCAAATTGCAGATATTAAGAGAAAATCACACCCTCCTCAAAGAAGAGATTAAAATCAAAGAAGAGCTCGCAAACGAGGGGATTATTTCAAAAATAGACTTGATGCAGCAACGGAGAGCGTTTAACGACCTAGATAGCGAGTTAAAGACATTAGAAGGCTCGATCCCTACTATCAAATCATCCATCATAGAAATCCAAAAAGGGATTGACGAGACGGTATTTAACGCCCAAAAAGAAGCAAGTTCGGAATTAGCCGGCGTGGATGCGGAGATAAAACGTCTCATAGAGGTACTCTCTTCGCTAGACGACAAAGTACAGAGGACGCTCATCCTCTCTCCCGTCGACGGCATAGTGAAGAATATCTATATTAAAACATTAGGCTCTTCCGTGCAAGCGGGGAAATCGATCATAGATATAGTTCCGACCTCGGATTATCTGATTGCGGAAGTAAAAGTTTTCCCCTCGGATATTGGATTTCTCTATGTGGGACAGAAGGCAAAGCTGAAACCAAAAGCGTACGATTTTGCGATTTACGGAGGGATGGACGGCGAAATATCATACATTTCCGCTGACACATTACTGGATGATCAGGGGAAAGAGGAGTATTACGTAGTGCACGTAAAATCATCCAAGGACTATGTCGGCGATAAAGAGAATCTAAGAATCAAAGCGGGTATGACGGTGGAGGCTGACATCATTACGGGCAAAAAGACGGTGATGGATTATATTTTAAAACCGATCTTAAAGACCAAACAGGGCGCTTTGACTGAAAAATAACCACACGGCAGGAAAACACTTGAAAGTATGTCTCGTATCCGACGCAAAATTTCTCATCAATACGCTTAATAGCGAAAAAATAGGTTTGTCCGTAACGAATGTTTTGAGCATAGAAGATTTTTTCTCTATGAAAATGGATGGCGGTATTCTCATGTTCCATTTAGACTCGGCTCGCGGGGATGCTTTGGAGATATGCAAAGAGATTATTTCCGATTTTCCGAAAATACAAGCGATTGCCGTTAGAAATAATACCGATTTTATCGAAGGATGCACACTTTTAAAAATGGGATTCAAAGGGTATATTTCAAGCATCTCGCATCCAAACATATTTAATCAAGCGATAGAAGTGGTGCAAAACGGGAATATTTGGGTTTATCCCGAACTTATGCAATTTATGATCGGCAATATCACCGCGGGAGAAAAAGGGGATAGCGCCATGTTAGAGCACTTGACGCAAAAAGAGCGTGAAGTTTCTTTGCTTGTATCGCAAGGAATGAGTAACGCACAAATAGCAAAAACCCTAGATGTGGCAGAAGTTACCGTAAAAAAATATCTTAGTTCGATATTTGCAAAAACGGGGACAAAAGATAGACTCGCACTTGCGCTCTTCGTCAAAAAAACTCATCCATAACTTCAAATTTATACCTTCGTATACTTTTTTTTACTCGAAACAACAGGTAAACTCGTATGTAGAATAAAAATACAAGGGGTTTATTATGTCTAAGAATGTTGCTGTTATTGCGGACATCAGGGGGCTGGTAACACTAGAGGGCGACCAAGAAGAGGTGCTTAGGAATCGCGACATCATTAGTGACAACGGCGGCTTGCTCACTATTAGCGAGTTTGCAAAAATAATTTTTAGCGACGGCAGGGAAGTGGAGTTGGAAGGACCTATGAGCATTCGCCTTGATTCATCGTTTTTTGAGGACGGTTTTGAAAATTGGCAAGTAGAAGTAAACCCCGATACTCTTGATGATTTTGGACTTAATAGCGACTTGTTCGGTAGCGGCAAAGGTATCGACGGTGATCTTGGGTTGGCAAACGACGGCAGGGGAGCGGTAAATACCGAGCAGCTCGATACTGGGAGAGATGAAGTCGGCGTGGAGGAAGAGCCTGTTTTAGAGGGGGATGAGGATACGCGAAATAGAACAGGAGGGCTAAACCCCGATACTACAAATGATCAAGGCGGGAATACGGCGACTAATCGTGCCCCAAACACCGATACGGCTACAGGGACAAACAACAATGGGGGCACCACTCCGCCTGAAGAAAATCAAGATAATACAATCAATGACACAACAAACACCACCACCTTAACACTCAATGACGTCACCCTCGATGAAG
>CAZCQG010000012.1:38316-39856 GCA_964500775.1 uncultured Campylobacterales bacterium | reverse complement strand
CGACCGATACCGCAACAGTAACAATAAATGACACAACAAACACCACCGCCTTAACCTTAAGTGGAAATACCAATGTCAATGAAGGGGCTACGGCAACTTATACCCTTTCTGTGGATAATGCGCCACTGGGAAGTCCATTGATAGTCACCGTAGAAATAGCGCATATCGACACAAATAGCGGTGATCTCGTTTCGGAAGTCAGAGACATTACAATTCCGATAGGAGCACTTTCTGTTAGCTTTGATGTGGTAAACAATAATGATGCATTAGACGAAAATACCGAATCGTACCAAGTAAAAATACTTTCAACGAACAACGGAGGAGGTTATGAAAAATTAATCATCGCCAATGACACCGTCACAACCGAGATACTAGATAATGACACTGCGGCCATAGCAAAAGATGATGTGTTTAATGCTACGGAAAACGGAAGCGAATTTGTCCTCGCGCAAGATGAAAGCGATGATGATAGAAGCGCTGCCGGCAATGTCTTGGATAATGACGACAAAGGCACTGTTACAGGTATTACTCTTACGCAGGTGGCATACGGTAGCGTCACGGTCGACTTGCCTAGCGACGGTAGCAATATATCTATAGCAAGCGATCATGGCACGCTTACAATAAATAATTCCGGTGTGTTTACATTTGTCGTGAATAACGATGATGCGACCATAGAGGCTCTCAATGTCGGCGATACGGTGATTGATAGCTTTACTTATACTGTTAGCGACGGTATTAACGCTGCGACATCGGCCACACTTTCTATCAACATAGACGGCAGGGACGATGCACCTGTCATCAACTCCGTCACGGCAAATAATCAACCGCTTCATACAATTTCAGGACTGCTTGATGCCGATAGAGACGGTGTTATTGACAGTATTGATGCGGATGCTCTGACTGCAATTGATAAAGGTATCACCTTTAGCGCCGATAACGGCAACCTCAGTATCAATATGGGTGAGGGCGGCTCAAGTCTTTCCGTAGAATACAACGGCGGACAAGCAGGCTATCACAACGTCATCGGCTACTATACGGCGGATGAAAACGGCGTACCGCAAGAGGCGCATATCATCTTTGCCGAAGAGGGCAGCATGGTAGGAGGCGTCTCGGAGATGATAGGTACACTCAATGGACTAGAGGGTAACGTCGGTTTCTTCATTATTCCCGATGGATCTGATAAAGGAATTACGACAAACTCCGTCATTTCGTTTACTAACGGTCAAATGGTAGTGGACGGCGTAAATACGACTGCATACTATACCGATAATGCACTCAATCCGGGTGGTAAAGACCACGTCGTAGCAGGCATGGCAGAGGACGGACAAGGTATCGTGCTTGGATTTGAAGACCTCAATCTCGGCGATCAAGATTATGATGATGTCGTCATCACTATCAAGCCGTGCGCGTCACTAGGCAGTCCGACCGAGACGATTTTATTTTCGGAAGGATTTGAGGGTGTGGCACAAGGTAGTGGAGATACAAATATCAATAATACTTGGTACATCGACCACGGTACGGACGGAAATAATGTCTTGAT
>CAZCQG010000012.1:32915-38216 GCA_964500775.1 uncultured Campylobacterales bacterium | reverse complement strand
GTAAATCTAGGAGAGGGGAACGACGAGTTCGTGCTTACGTTTAACTTTACACCGCGACAAGGGCACGTCGATAGCAGCGATATGAAATTCTCACTGGATGGCAAAGAGGTGAGCATCAACGTAGATGCTAACGGCAACGTAACTTCGGTAGCCCCAAGCGGTGTAGAGGTCTCTATCGCGCCTGATGCGAACGGTTGGTATGCTATAAAAGCAGTCTTTAGCGATATAGAAGGGGATAGTGCGGTACTCAATTTCCAAGGCGCAGGTGATGCCGATACGTTTGGAGCATATCTCGATAATATCAAACTCGTCGGCGTGGACTTTAGTACGGAAAATACCATACTAAGCGACATAAACCTCTCAGATTCCGATAATGCGAATCTTCAAAGTGCTACTGTTGTCCTCTCGAACTATGCTTATGGTGATGTCGTGAATGCCGATGATTTGCCTGAAGGTATCACGGCTACGAAGACTCTCAATGGCGACGGTGATCTAGTCATCACGCTTAGCGGTAGCGCTACGGTAGCGGCATACGAATCAGCACTCGAATCGCTCACCTTTACGACGACTAGCGAAGATAGAAGTCCGCGCGAGTTTACATTTACGGTAAACGACGGCGTAAAAGATAGCAACACGATGAATGTCACGGTAGACATCGGAGGCTGCAGTCTCAATCCATACACTCTTCCGAATACGGTTGACGCAGTCGATGATTATGGGTATGCGGATGCGGCACAAGGGGTGTTTACGGTCGATGATGCATCAAGTAAAGGCGACACGACTACAAATCACAATCAAGCCCTCCCCGATGTTGCGGCTTCTGCAGATGGAGGTTATATTGTCGTCTGGCAAGAGGCTACGGGAAATACCTATAACGGAGCGGTCTCTAGCGACAATAATAACGACGGGGACGTGAATGATAGCGGAGAGACGCAATGGGTGAGTAAGCACGTTAACAACGACATTTACTACCAAAAATACGATAAAGACGGCGATCCGGTGGGTAATCCGGTAAAAGTCAATACTACCGATGCGAGAGACCAACACGACCCGCATGTTACTTCATTGACGGATGGCAGAGTACTTATTACTTGGACATCCGATGATGATTACGTAAGTGTCGACAACTATGACAATGGCAGCAGATATATTAGAGGACAGATTTTTGATGAAAACGGAACCGCGGTATGTGAAGAATTTGTGGTGGCTAGGGCAGAGTATGACCCTATCACGGCACTTCCGGACGGAGGCTTTATTATCACGTGGTCTGCAGATGCGAGGTATAACAACACCGATTTAGGAAATACCACCGACAACCCTATACATAGTGATGTGCACGACGTCAACGGTTTTGGGGTGTTTGGACAAAGGTATGATGCATACGGCAATACGGTAGGAGATAAATTCCAGATTAATACTTTTGCCATCGGCGATCAAATAGATTCCGATATTACGCTTGATAGCAACGGAAACGTCGTTGTTACGTGGCAGTCTCAAAATCAAGACGGTAGCGGATATGGCGTGTATATGCAAAAATTTACGCTCACGGATGGCGGCGTGGAAAAAATAGGCTCCGAAACGCAGGTCAATACTACGACCTCGGGCAATCAGGGCGATCCTGAAATCACCGCAATGATTAACGGAGGCGCGACGGTCGCTTGGGAAAGTAGCGACGGACAAATTTATGTCCAGATATTCAATAGTGACGGCACGAAGAGTGGAGGAGAGTTGTGTGCGGGTGCAGGGATAAATCCCGTCATCACTCCCAACGTAAACGGTTTTGTACTCGCATATCAGTCCGCAGGCGGAATCTATACGCAAACATATAAAGACGGCTCACTTGGAGATGCGATATTTGCGGGCAGCGGAAGCGAGCCTGTACTTACCGTGCTAGCCGATGGCGGCTACGTAGTTATGTGGCAAAATAGCGATGGCGGTATATCCGGTTTACGCTTTGATTCCGACGGCGAAGCGTATGTGCAAAATAATTTTGATATGAACGAAGATAGTTCTATTACCATCACGGCGGCACAGCTTATGGCAAACGACACCGATTTGGAGGGAGATAGCTTTGAAGTAATAAGCGTGCAAGGTGCAGTGAACGGCACGGTGAGCATGGATGCAGGCGGAAACATTACTTTTATCCCCGACGTCGACTATGTCGGTGCAGCAAGCTTTACTTATACTATTAGAGATAGTCACGGTGCGACGGATACTGCTACGGTACACCTAGACGTCAAGCCCGTAGGTGAGCCGAGCGTGTTTGTGGGTACGCTTTGTAGTGCCGATACTCACGGTACGGATGTGAGTGTAAAAGAGGGTGAAGAGGTGATATTTGGGGTGAGAATAAGCGGTGCGGAAGCGGGTAGCACGCTCACTCTTGCACTAGCCGACGGCACGGCATTAGATTCTGATTATAATTTTGACGTATTCAAATATAGCTTCGACGGTAACAACTGGATAGACGTTCCCGCAAACGGTGCAATAGCCTTACAGGAAGGCGCTTCGAAACTAATGGTAAAAACCGACACCGTGGCAGATTCTCACAGAGATAGCGGAGAGACTTTCAAGCTTACCGCCACATTAAGTACCGGACAAAGCGCAACGGGTATCGCTACGATTATCGATGAATCGCCGAGTGTGGATGTAGACTTGAATCTCACGGGCAATGTGATTTCAAGCAATGTAAATCTCGTAGTAAACGGCAGTTTTGAAAATATCGCAGGAGTAGACGCAGGGGGCAATACGGTAGCAGATCAACAACTTACGGGCACACAATGGAAAGCGATGCAGTCAATCGAGGGCTGGACGCTTATGAGTGGTGTAAATACGCCGTATATGGAACCGCACGCCGCAGGACATGCGAGCGTGGGTACGTCTAGCGGTGAGAACTATATGGATTTAGGTGAAACACAGTACGGAGGCGATACCGACAACGAAAATACACATATCGGACAAAAAATCGCAGGCGTAGTTTCAGGGGTTGTATATACCGTTTCATTTGACTACTTGGATAAAGCAATGATTCAAGAAGGCGCGGATAGCGGTCGAATGGAGGTGTATTTCGGCGGGGCGCTAGTCGCCACTATCGAGGGTAACAATACCGTTTGGAATACTCAAACGCTGGAGGTGATAGGAGGTTCGGGGGATGGCTCGAATATACTTTCATTTAAAGAGGTCGGCGAAGACAATGATAACTGGGGTATGGCAATAGATAGCGTCTCGATGAGTCCCAAAGAAAATATGCTTGAGTACGGTTTGGATGTGAGCGCCTCATTGTCTAGCTTTGAGGGTAGCGAGGCATTGAGCGTGACCCTCGAAGGTCTTCCGACAAATGCGGTATTGTCGGTCGGTAATGCAGGCACGGAAGCAGGTGAGTGGATCATTCCGGTGAGCGGAGCAAACTCAATAGAGTTAAAAGATATAAAAATGTACGTACCTGAAGATACCGATACGTTTAAAATTACCGCTGTTGCAAAGGCAACAGAAACAGACGGTAGCGGCGACTATACCGAAGTCCAAGATTCCGTACTCTATTCCGGCGGCGAATCTATAGACTTCGATGCACTACAAGGCGTTAGCACCTTAAATATCGATAACGGTATCTCCCAAACCGTCACGAATATTACCCTTGAAGACGTATTAGAATCCGAAAACAATCAAATATTCATCAAAGGGGACGATGCCGACGAGGTCGATCTCGAAAACGAGTGGAAAGATACGGGTACGACGACGACGGATGCAAGCGGAAAAACCTACAACGTGTTTGAGCATTTTGAAAATAGCAATGCCCATCTCAACGTCGATACCGAAACACACGTCACGAACGTACACCACGATATGTAATATAGGCGGTTGATGTTTAGAATTGCGGTATTTATTCTACTATTCTCCCTCTCTGCCTCTTGCGCTTCGTATAAAGAGGCGCGAGAGGGATTGGATAGATTCCTTATCGATCCTCCGTTTCGTATTTTTTATACCGTAAAAGGGGAAAACGCCGTCGTTGAAAAGAGCGATCTGAATACAAACGGGATCCCCGACTATGTTGAAGATACGATGACCCATTTAAAGCTTGCCGATTTCGTATTTAAAAACATATTGGGATTTAGAGAACCGCTCAAGAGCGAACGGTACAGCGGCGTAGAATACATCGACGTAAATATCCTCAAACTCAAAGAGGAAAAACACCTCGGTGAAGCGATAGACGCGGTGATGACCTATGATAGACCAAACGGCGCAAAAGATGCCAAGGTGCTGAGTCTCGATCTCCGTCCCGACTTAGAGGGGCGGAGCTTTACCCCCATTCACGAACTGTTTCACATCTATATGAACGGCTACACGATGCTGAAAAACAAATGGCTCGTAGAGGGATTGGCGAGGGTATCACAGAGGGCTTTTGGATATTACAACCTCACAAACAAGGGCTCTCCGGGACTACCGAAAAATAAGATAGAACAGGAGCGTTTGTATAAAAAAAGCTACGACGCATTTTTCTTTTGGAATGAACTTATGTATCGGCTCTACGGGAAAAGCGAGATTCCCTATAAAGAGAAGATCGCTTCGGCGCGTTATATCGACGGGAGGTATATTCTCGATGATTTCAAGATGTACGGTTTTGAATTTCTAAAACCGTTTTTGGAAGAGCTGGAAAAAAGCGACAGACTTATAGAAAAAGGGAGAGGTCTAAAGCGAGGTAAATGGAGCGTCAAAGAGCAGTTGAGCGAAAAAAACAACGACTACATTTGGCTCGCTATAAAAAACACGATCCTCAAACATAGCGATACAAGGGTGCGCCGTGACCCGAATATCAGGACGGTGCTGACGTTAGACTAGCTTTGTAGTAACCTAGCGTTGAGCATTTTGATGTCGATTGGTTTGTGCGCCAAACGATCATCCTCCGTAATGTAGTCTCTAAAAGATTTCGGTGAGACGCTCGGGAGCATCAACCCTTTTGTTTTGTGCTCTCTAATGTGATAGATTCCCTTTTCATGTCCCTCTTTGTAGTAGGATTCGTACTCCTCGGTGTAGGGCATATCCCACACGATAGCCCCTTCGGTCGGGCACGCATCGGCACATTTCGGTGCGGTGGCATCGACGCATTCGATACACTTTTCGGGTTTGACATAGGTGTGTTCGGCGTCTTTGAGCGGCGAATCATCGCTTGAGACGATAGCGGTGGCGGGACATTCATCGATGCACGCATCGCAATTTATGCACAAGTCGGTTATGAGTACGGACATACGATTCCTTTATATAGGCGAAGTATGAAGAAATATTATACTAATTATAATTATTTCATTG
>CAZCQG010000012.1:0-32905 GCA_964500775.1 uncultured Campylobacterales bacterium | reverse complement strand
CTTCACCCAAGATTTAACTTTATTTACTCTTCTTCAATATAATTACACATCTTTTTAAGAGGAAACTCATTGTTGCGTACCGATAAAAAAAATCTAATGGCTCTAGTCGTGCTTGTCCCGCTTTTTTTCGGCGGTTGTTTGAGCCACACCACCCAAGAATTGCAAATAACTCCGCCGCAATCTTTTAGCCTGAACGGAGAAAAGACGCTAGAAGGGGCTTGGTGGGTAGAAATGGATGCGGAGTTGGCACGCTGTATTGATGAAGCGTTGAAAGAAAATTTTGACATCAAAGCGGCAAATGAGCGAATCTCACAAGCCCGCTATGCGCTAGAAGTGAGCAAAAGCGCTCGTATACCTAGTCTTGATGCGAAGATTTCGGAGAGCGATAAAAATGTCGTCAAAGGGAGCGGGAGCGATTCTAAAAGTTATACCGCCGCTCTTGATGCGGACTATGAGCTTGATATTTGGGGGCGTGTGTATAATCTCGCGAAATCAAGCGATTTCTCCTATGTCCTAAGCAAAGAAAACTACAAACAAGCAAAGCTCAATATCGCTAAAGAGATCGCGACGGATTGGTACAAACTCGCCTACGAGCTAGAGCGACAAAAGGTGCTTTCCGCACAGATAGACGTAGCTCAAAAAGTGTTGCAAATAATCGAAGCGAAATATTTTGCGGGGAAGGCGACCTATGCGGATATTCTACGCTATAAAAGAGAGCTAGAATCGCTGCGCGCCGAAGAGATACTTAGCGGCATAGAGAGCGACTCGCTCAAAAGAACGATTCTGACGCTTCAAGGAAAAAACTCTACGGAGGAGTTTTCGTATACTCCTAGCTTTACTACACTCCCAAAACTCCCCAAAAGCGAGATACCAAGCATACTCATCCAAGAGCGTCCCGACGTAAAAGCGGCGTACTACTCTTTGAAATCACTCGATGCAAAAGCGGCAAGTGCTTTTGCGGACAGATTCCCGAAGCTTAGCATCAATCTCTCTTTAGATTCTACTGCGACCGTCGCAAGGGATTTGTTTGAAAATTGGATTTTTACCGCTCTTGGCTCCATTGCATTGCCGATTTTTAATGCCGGAGAGCTTGAAAGTGCACAAAAAAAAGCGGAGTCGGCCGCACAAGAGGCTTCGTATCTCTACTCGCAAGCTTTCTTGGAAGCGTTTCAGGATATTGAAGATGCTTATGCTAAAGAGATCGCGTATCGAGATTATTATGCCAGCGTAGGCTTACAGAAAGATTTGGCAAAAGAATCGTTTGAGCGGAGCTTTGATCGCTATGCCAAAGGGGCAAGCACTTACTTAGATACGCTTACTTTGCTTAATACCTTTCAGGGGCTTGAGACAAAGGAACTAAGCGCAAAGATGCAACTTTATCTTTATAGGGTGAATCTTTACGATTCGCTGGGTTTTATAGATGACAATACAACTTTCGGAGGGGATAATGTTTAAAGGGAAAATGTTGTTAAACGGCGTGATTGCGGTATGCGTGATCGTCGTAGGTTTCGGAATAGCACAGTATCTCAAAGAGACCGCTCCGAAAGCGCAAAAGAAAAAAAGTGAAAAAAGTGCTACGATGGTGGAAGTAATGGAGGTAAAAAACGGTGATAATCCTGCGATAATCTATGAAAACGCAAAAGTCCAAGCAAAAGAGATAAGCACCCTAAAAGCGCAAGTGAGCGGAAATATCGTCACCGTAACGCCAAAACTCACCCCCGGATTCTTCGTAAAAAAAGGGGAGCTGCTAGCAAAAATCGACGATGAAGTCTATGAGTATAACCTCGCAAAAACCAAAAGTGCGTATATCAAAGCCCAAGCCGATTACCAAATCGAACTCGGCGAACAAAGCGTAGTAAAAAAAGAGTATGAGCTCCTAGGGCGGGAACTAGAGGAAAAGGATAGGGCTTTGGCGCTTCGAGAGCCGCAGCTCGCACAGGCAAAAGCGGATATGGAGAGTGCGGAAGCGAGCTACAAGAGTGCGCTAAGGGATTTAAAAAATACGGAGATTCGTGCCCCGTTTGATGGGGTAATCACGGCTAAAAATATTAGCACGGGGAGTTTTGTGAGCACATCTAGCGAACTGCTCACAATAGTAGATGCGTCGAGTTTTTGGATAGAGTGCGAGGTGCAAAACGAGAATCTCCGCTTTATCGAAAAAAGAGGGGAGGGGAGCAAAGGTTCAAAAGTGCTTATTGCATTCGGTAATACTCAAAGAGAGGGCGAAGTACTCTCTATCATACCGCAAGTCTCCGACACGACGCAACGTTCAAAAATCCTCGTAGAGCTTCAGGATCCCCTTGCCTTGCGCGATTCTTCATTGGGTGCTATCGAGCTAGGGAGTTATGTTTCGCTTGCTATCGAAGGGAAGAAAATAGAAAATAGCCTCAAGCTGGATTGGGGGTATTTGCGAGCGGGAGAGAAGGTGTGGGTACTCAATGAAAACGGGGAGTTGCAATACCGTACCCCGCAGATAGTGTTTCGAGGAAATAGTTTTGTGATTCTGCAAGGATTAAATGACGGCGAAAAAATAGTCCTCACGAATCTCGGCGCACCGGCAGAGGGAATCAGGCTTGTCCAAAAAGAGGGCAAGAGTGCCGATAAAAAGAGTAAAGAATGAACGCAAACACCCAAGGACCCATAGCGTGGATGACCAACCATAAGGTCGCCGCAAATCTATTGATGCTCATATTTTTATTGGGAGGAATCTTCTTTAGTTTTACCATAAAAAAGGAGGTTTTTCCCGAATTTGATATGGACGAAGTTACCGTCTCCGTGGCGTATTCGGGAGCGACACCCGAAGAGGTAGAGCAAGGAATCGTCCTCGCGACCGAAGAGGCGGTGCGCGGAATCGAAGGGATAAAGAAAGTAACCTCTACCGCCAGAGAAGGGGGCGCTAGTCTCGTGCTAGAGCTAGAGCAGGGGAGTGATAGACAAAAAGTCTATCAAGACGTCAAGCAAAAAGTAGATGCCATCACGACTTATCCGCTCGATGCCGAAGACCCTACCGTCTCTATCAATACTAGAAAACGACGGGTGCTGACACTCACGCTTTACGGCGATGTGGATGATTTGGTATTGCGAAGCGCGGCGGAGAGCGCGAGAGATAGACTCCTCTCTCATAGCGGGATTACTCAAGTGGAGATAAACGGCGCGCGCGACATCGAGGTGAAAATAGAGATAGATAAAGAAAAGCTCAAATCACTCGGCATGACGCTTAGTGAGCTTTCGACGTTAATATCAAAAGCTTCGATTGAATTATCCGGCGGGACGATAAAGAACAAAGGAGGCGAGTTTCTTCTGCGCGTGAATGAGCGGAGGGATTATGCCTCGGAGTTTGGCTCATTGCCGATTGTAAAGAGCGACAACGGCGCTATACTCTATTTGCGTGATGTCGCCAAGATATACGAGGGGTATGACGAAAGTGACAGCGCACTGTTTTACAACGGTAAAAAAGCGATCTCTTTTGACGTATACCGAGTCGGCGATCAGACTCCTATCGGCGTTTCGGATGCGACGAAAGAGGTATTCGAAAAAATTAAAGAGGATTTGCCTAGCAGTATCACCGCGCAAATCACAAGCGATAGTTCGGACGTGTATAGAGCGAGACTTGAGCTTTTGCTAAGAAACGGGTTTATAGGCTTATTGCTAGTATCTGTTATTTTGGGCGCATTCTTGGAATTTCGACTCGCATTTTGGGTGGCGGTTGGGATTCCTACCTCGTTTTTAGGAGCGTTTATATTTTTACCTTGGTTTGACGTGACGATAAATATGGTCTCGATGTTTGCGTTTATCATTGCGCTCGGTATCGTGGTGGATGACGCGATTATCGCGGGTGAGAATATCTATGAATATAGACAGCGAGGGTATAGCTATAAAGAGGCGGCAATAATCGGAGCGCAAACGATAAAAGTCCCTTTGAGCTTTGCGATCATTACGAATATTTTTGCATTTTTACCTCTAGTGTTTGTCCCCGGAATGCTCGGCAAAATGTTTATGGTCATTCCCGTCGTCGTCGGAGTAGTTTTTGCAATCTCTTGGATAGAGGCACTTTTTATTCTGCCCAACCACTTGGCGTATTCCGAAAAATCACATCGAGGAGCGATTTCCCATTTTCTGTATAGCAACCAGCAAAAAGTAGCTAACGGACTAAATACGTTTATATTTAAATACTACAAACCGGTTTTGGAGTGGCATATAAAGTACAGATACCTTACCTTTGCGTTCGGCTTGGCGATTCTTATCGTCGTTATGGCGTATGCGCAAAGCGGTAGGTTAGGTTTTACCCTCATGCCTAGAGTGGAAAGCGATAGGGCGGTGTGCTCCGCTAGATTGCCCGTGGGCTCCACTTTTGAAGATGCGTTAAAAGTACAAAAACGTCTTATCGCAAGCGGATTGAAGGCAGTAGAGGAGATTAACGACGAAAATCTTTTAGAGAGCTATCGTGCAGATATTAGCGAAAACAGCGTTACGGCTATTTTCTATCTTAAAGATTTTGATGTCCGCCCTATAAGTACATTAGAGTTCAATAAGATTTGGAGAGAGAAGACGGGTAGGATCCCGGGGGTAGAATCGATAGTCTACAAATCCGACATCGGTGGACCCGGAGGAGGTGCTGCCGCGTTATCGATAGAGCTTAGCCATTTTGATAATACGTTGCTTGCTAGCGCCTCTGCCTATCTTGCGGCGAAGCTTCGAGACATCTCTTTGCTTAAAGATATAAGCGACGGATACGAATCGGGAAAAAAACAATATGAGATTACGCTTTTGCCGCTAGCTACCGAAGTGGGACTAAATGCGAATGATATTGCGCGCCAAATTAGGGTGGCGTTTAACGGTTCGGATGCCCTGAAACAACAACGCGGACGCAATGAAATCAGTGCGGTAGTAAGGTTTCCGATAGAGCAAAGAAGCTCTCCGAGCGATTTGGCGAATCTAAGCATTAAAGCATCCAACGGGGAGTTCATCCCGTTGCAAAACTTGGCGGTACTCAAAGAGACCTATTCGTACTCGCAAATAAAAAGGGTGGATGCAAGAAGGGTGATAGCAGTCGAGGCAAACGCCGACCCTGAACGTGAGCTTCCTACGGTGATAAAGCTTTTGGATGAGGAGATATTGCCGGAGCTAAAAAATAAATACCCCGGTCTTCTAGTCTCATATAGCGGTAGGCAACAAGATGCAAATGAAGGAATGAGCAATTTGGCGGCGAGTTTTGTATTGGTGTTGGCGGTGATTTATATCACTTTGGCGCTCCCTTTTCAGAGCTACACCCAACCACTTATCGTGATGGTGGCGATTCCGTTTGGCATCATCGGCGCATTTTTAGGACATATCTTGATGGGATATAGTTTGAGCGTCATAAGCGTGATGGGAATCGTAGCGCTTTGCGGCGTGGTGATAAACGACACCTTGGTGCTCGTAGACTATGCCAACACGCAACTACGAGAAGGGAAAAGTCATTATGAAGCGATAGTGAATGCGGGGACGAGGAGATTTCGACCGATCATCCTTACGACGGCCACGACATTCGGCGGGTTGGCGCCTATGATTTTCGAGCCATCGATTCAAGCACGCTTTATGATTCCTATGGCGATTTCGCTTGGGTACGGAATTTTATTTGCGACCTTTATTACATTGATTTTGATTCCTTCGCTCTATATGATTTTGGAGGATATTAGCGGCGTGTTTAAAAATGTGAAGCATCCATAAAAATAGCTTAAAATTAAGTTTCATTTAATAAGAAATCTGTATAATTCCACTCTCTTTTTTGAAGTAACTACTTCGGAATTATGCAGAACACGCGGAAATGGTGAAATTGGCAGACACGCCAGACTTAGGATCTGGTGCCGCAAGGCGTGGAGGTTCAAGTCCTCTTTTCCGCACCACACCCCAAATTATCCGATTTACCTTTATTTAAACTTCGAATATGTAATTTCCTTATCAAAAATATAAGGAAAATAATGAATAGAAATCTAGCTACATCTTTGGTCTCGGTCGTGTTTTTAATAGTGGGTTTGAGCGGAGTGATGCTCTACTTCCACCTCTTTAGTATGCAGGCAAAAGAGCTACATGAAAATCTCGGCATGGCATTTATTGTCGCCGCGGCATTGCATATTTTGTATAACTGGGGCGGTATGAAAAAGTACTTTACCAATAAAGTCTTTATCGGAATCTTCGCTGCATTCATGCTTATAAGTATCGCGATGGTAGGGGAGCATACGGGAGCGGTAGATGCAAAATCGGTAGTTTTGGAAAAGGTCATCGATGCACCGCTTGAAAACTCTTTTGCCGTCTTCGGCGTAGAAGTTGAAGCAGGGATAAAGAAACTTCAAGCCCAAGGGATAAAAATAACCTCTGAAACAACGATAGGAGAGATAGCAAAAGCAAATCAATCAAACCCTTTTAGAATCGTAGGCATTATAATCAAAGAGTAAAATAGGGATAATCAAAAAATACGAAATACGGCTCTATTTTTTAATGCAAACTTGTTTAGAATAAAAATCTTTAACTAAAGAACTTTATTCATAGGTAAAAATTATATGTTTTTTCGTTTTTTCGTATTGCTTGCATTTGCCCTATGTGCGCTCGATGCAAAACCTATAGAGCTGACATTTTGGACACCGTTTACAGGCGGTGACGGACGTCCGATGCAAAATATCATAAATAAATTCAATGCATCGCAAGATTCCATAAGCGTTGAGATGAAAATTGTCGAGTGGTCGGAGTATTATAAGGTCTTGCAAGATTCGATTCAAAACAAACAATCTCCCGATATTGCCATCGTGCATGCTTCAAAACTTATTGATTTTATCGATTCGGGAAGTTTGTTAGACGTGGATACCCTAGCGAAATACCAAAAAATAGACTGGAATGACTTTGAGCCCCATCTTTTGGATGCTATCACCGAAAAAGGGAAGCATTATGCGATTCCGCTAGATACCCATCCGCTCATTATGTACTACAATAAAAAATACCTCGCAAATGCGGAGCTTCTCGATGACAACGGGCTTCCGATAATACAAAAAGGGGTTAAAGGGTTTTTGGAGTTTTTCGAGAAGCTACAAAAATCTCTTCCTCCGCACATCACGGCGTTTGGATCGGCGAGCGATAACGTGTATCCCTTTTGGATTTGGTATGCGTTTTATTCACAGCTAGAGGGCGGCGGAAGATATATCGAGAACAACAAAGCAGTCTTTGATAATCCACTCGCACTTGAAGCACTCAAGGTCGTACAGCAAATGAGAAAAGAGGGAATTTGGAGCGGTGAGATTCACGACGTAAAGTCATACAATATGTTTAAATACGGGCATTCCGCAGTACTTTTTAGCGGCGTTTGGGCGACGTGGAGTTTTGAAGAAAATAAAGAACTAGACTTCGGAAGCGTCGCCATTCCTACCCTTTTTGACAAACCTGCGACTTGGGGAGATTCGCATCTTATGATCATTCCCAGGCAAGGGAACAAAGAGAAAATGGCGGCGGCTTTGAAGTTTGCGGATTGGGTGAGCGCAAATAGTATCGAGTGGGCGGTGTCGGGTCAGATACCCGCAAAAATGTCGGTTACGCAAAGTCAAGCATTTCAGTCTATGAAGCACCGCAAAGATTATCTTCAAAGTGCTTCGTTGATAAAACACTATCCAAAAAACCCAAAGCTTTGGGAGTGCAATAAGATAATGGAAAAAGTATTTGCAGAAATGATGGAAGGTAAACTTACCCCCGAAGAGACGCTCGCAAAAGCGAGAATAGGGGTGGATAGGATTTTGGATGCAAAATAGTCGACTCTCAAGAAGACTTTTAAGCAAGATTCTTATCGCCTATTTTTTTATCACCGCATTGGTGACGTTAGCACATTTTTTTGTTGAGTATTCACACCAAAAAAATATGGTCATAAAAGAGTTAGAATCCTACTCCGAAGCGTTTAAGACGGAGATCACAAACTCTATGTGGGATATGAATACAAAGCAACTTGAAGAGGAGCTTAACGCAATTTTACATTTTGCAAATATTGTCTATATACGTGCGCAAAATGCAGACGGATACGTTTTGTTTGATAAGAAAAAAGAGCAATTCGAATCTTGGGAAGATACGCACGAGGCTTTTAGTAAGAAGCTCATTCTCAATAAAAGCGTCGAAGGGGAAGAGAAGTTTGTCGGAGAGGTCTATTTTGCTTCGGGCGATGAGGTTGTATTTGAGCGGGTGCGGCATAACTTTACGATTATCATTATTAACGCTCTAGTGAAAAGTACCCTCCTTATCGTTTTGTTTATTTTGGTTTTTAGGTATTACCTTACAAAGCCGCTTTTGAGTATCACGGATCAAATAGCCACATTGGATGCGCAAAACATCGACAGCAAGGAAATCGTCTACGAGGGCGATAAAAAAGATGAGCTGTATTTACTCGCAGAAACAATCAATAAAACAAAAAAAGCTTTGATATGCGAGATGGAAAAAAATAAACAAAAAGACAAAGCACTTTTCGAAGCGGCGAAAAAAGCTAAAATGGGAGAGCTGTTAGGGGTTATCGCCCATCAACTCAAACAGCCGCTAACAGTCATAGGCTTCCAAACGGAAATGCTAAAAGATCAGTTTGGGGGCATTTCGGGCATCAGTAAAGAATCGATCGAAAAAACAAGCAACGCTATTTTAGAAAAAATCGATTATATGTCCGTGACGATAGACGATTTGAGGGATTTTTTTAGACCCAACAAAAAGAAAATACACTTCAAATTGCGCCAAACCGTACAAAAAGCGCTTATGTTGCTCAACACCCAAATAAAACTTGCGGATATAAAAATCGACATAGAAATCCCCGATGAATTAGCCTTGGAAGGGTATGAGAATGAACTTTTGCAGGTGATCATCAATCTCGTAACGAATGCACGAGATGCGATCGCTCAAAACAAAATACCTTCTCCTACTATCCGCATCGGTGCTACGCAAGACCAAAACGTCACGACCGTTTCAGTCGAAGATAACGGAGGAGGGATTCCGAAGGATATTTTAGAGAAGGTATTTGAATCTTACTTTACCACCAAAGTGACGGAGGGGACGGGGATAGGATTAAGCCTCTCTAGGATGATAGTAGAGGATAGCTTGGGGGGAAATATCACGGTTGTAAATACCGCGCTCGGGGCAAAATTTACCATCGTGATTCCAAACAATTAAAGGTAAATGCGTATGAACAAAAGCATGCTTGACGTAAAAGCCCTAATAGAAGTCTCTTTGCAAAATGCACCGCGTAAAAAAACGGCGTGCGAGATTCCTATATTTGATGCCGTAGGCAGGGTTTTGAGTGAGGATGTATATTGCAAAAAAAATCTCCCCGCGTTTAATAATTCGGGAATGGACGGATATGCCGTACGCCTAGCGGACGGTGGAAAGTGGGTACGGATAGTCGCGCAAAGTTTTGCGGGCGATTCTTTACCGACACACGTTTTGCGTGACGGAGAGGCGTGTAAAATAATGACGGGTGCCCCAAGTCCCGTAGGCACCGAATCTATCGTCCCTTTTGAAAAAATCGTGAGCACCGAAGACGAGAAAGTGCTTTTGCCTGAAAAATTGCGACTAAACGACAACCATAAACTTGTCGGCGAGGAAGCGAAGATCGGAGACCTGCTTCTAAAAAAGGGGACGAAGCTCACCGCCGCACACCTCTCTTTGGCGGCATCGCAAGGGGTGAGTGCGGTAAAGGTTTACACAAGTGTCAGAATCGCCGTTTTTTCTAGCGGAAACGAGATTAAAGAGCCATGGGAAAAGGCTTTGGAGCACCAAATTTACAATTCAAACTCTACGGGAATCCTATGTATGCTACAAGAGAGAGGATATGAAGTATCCTATCTAGGGGCATTGCCGGATGAAAAGGCGACAATGAGAGAAAGAATCGCCCAGGCACTCGACTTTGACGTTATCGTCACTACCGGCGGGGTGAGTGTAGGGGAGGCGGATTTTATCGAGACGGTTTTGAGCGAACTCGGAGCGGAGATTTTTTTTCACGGTGTCAATATCAAACCCGGAAAACATACCCTTATGGCTAGACTCGGTGAAACGATTTTCTTCGGGTTGCCGGGAAATCCATTAAGTGCGCTTTTAAATCTAAGGCTTTTTATCATCCCCGTTTTGGAGAAAATGCAAGGCGCAAATGCCTATTACCCTGCATACCATATAGCCAAAAACAAGAAAGAGCTACGAGTAAAAGGAGAGAGGGCGAATATGGTGCTAGGAAGCATGATCGGCGGAGATTTCTATCCCACGAGAGACAATAAATATGGATCGGGGATGCTACTGCCGCTTGTTGAAAGTAACGCGCTTATGGTGCTAGACAGAGGAGTAGAAACGGTTGAAGAGGGAAAGGAGATGAAAGTCCTCCCCCTAAGTGATTTGTTTTCGGAAGCCTATATCGATTTTATTAACGGCTAGATTCCCATTTTTTTAAATTCATCCGCTAGGATGTATCTACTCGGAATCTCTCCGAGGTATTTTAACTTCCCGTCTATCAACAGAGCCGGAGTTTTTGTTACGCCCCGAGACATTATAGAGTCTTCGTCGCTTATAAGGGTGATTTGCGCCAAAGCCCCGATGGAGGAGATCGCATACCTCACATCTTCCAACAGCCCCTCACCCTCTTTGTTGTCACTCGATAGCAATTCTATATACATATCGCACTCCCAAGTAATATCGGAGGAGATATTAGCATAAGGTTGCTATATCTGAAAAAAATCAAGCGAAAAAATAAGTGCCAAGGAAGCCAAAAGCCCAATCGTGGCAACGGAATAACCGCCTAGCGATAGCCCCTCTTTGTTGCAGAATGCATCTTTTTGCATAGACAACCAACAAACAAAAAATATTACACTTCCAAACAGCAGACCAAAAACCAATGAACCGTATGTCGCTAACATATTCGCTCCTCGTAAAAGCTTATGATAAATATCACACAAGCTTATTTAGTAAAAAATATTATACCCTACTTTTTTTGGGAATGTTGTGTAGAATCGCGGGAAATTTTTATTATGGGGAGAAAGCGTGGAAAAGAGACGGGAATTTTTGCAAAAAAGTTTGACGGGTATAGGCGGCGTGGCTTTGGGGGCTGCATTTCTAAGCGGTTGTGACGATGGAAAAAAGAAAGATGCAACAAGCACGCAAGTAGACCCTAGTAAGACGTATAAATGGAGAATGGCGATGACTTGGGGTCAAGGGACTCCCATACTAGCAGAATCTGCCGAACGCTTTGCGCAAAACGTAAAAATGATGTCGGGCGGGAGAATGACGATAGAAATAGACGGTGCGAATAAGCATAAGGCACCGCTGGGGGTTTTTGATATGGTAAAAGAGGGGCAGTACGATATG
Organism: uncultured Campylobacterales bacterium; assembly: GCA_964500775.1. GTDB lineage: Bacteria > Campylobacterota > Campylobacteria > Campylobacterales > CAZCQG01 > CAZCQG01. Next base: position 21,565 of record CAZCQG010000012.1, on the reverse strand, counting down.
GGTCATAGTGCTTCATACTACTGGAAAGGTAAAGACCCGAGTTTTGTCTTTTTTACCACGATGCCTTTTGGTTTAAATGCGCAAGAGCAAAACGCTTGGTTTTACTACGGCGGCGGAAATGAACTAATGGATACGCTGTATAAACAACACAATCTCTACTCTTTTAACGGCGGAAACACAAGCATCCAAATGGGCGGATGGTTTAAAAAAGAGATAAAAACCATAGAAGATTTCAAAGGGTTAAAGATGCGAATCCCCGGATTTGCAGGAGAGGTGCTCTCTAGAGTGGGGGCAGTGCCTACGAATATCGCCCCCGGAGAATTGTACACGTCGCTAGAGATGGGAAATATCGATGCGCTCGAATGGGTCTCTCCCGCACTTGATTTACCTATGGGATTTGCAAAAATCGCAAAGTTTTATTATACCGGTTGGCATGAGCCTGCGAGCGAATTGCAATTTCTCATCAACCGCAAAAAATACGATGCCCTCCCCGAAGATTTACGCTCTATTATCAAAGTAGCGGCGCAAGCGGCTTCGTTTGATATGCTCAATCAATCAACCAACGACAATGCCCAAAGTCTGCAAAAACTGAAAGAAGAGTATGCGGATGTGCAGATTCTCACCTTCTCCAAAGAGATAATGGCGCGACTAAAAAAAGAGACGGAAGATGCGCTCAATGAGACGGCGGCAAAGAATAAATTTTTTGCGGACGTGCTCAACTCACAGAGGGAGTATTTGGCAAAGGTGCGTGATTGGAGCAGGTTTGGAGACTATGCGTATTTGAAAGCATCGCTAGAAGATTAAGAGGCTTTTTGCTCCTCTCTCTTCTCTTTGCTTTCGATTGATCTATGCTTAGGCTTGTAGGTTGCAAGCTTCAAGAACTCGTCCAAGTCTATATAAATCTCACTCTCTTCAAATTCGAGCACAAGGTCAAAACGCTCAACTCGCGCCTCTTTGACGCTTCTGCCCAGCGCTTCTAGCACGAGTCGTTTATTTTCGTCGGAGTCTTGTTTTGCTTTGGAATTTTTACCGCTCATCGCATCATTCAAAAGAGGATTCATTATCTCGATAAATTTCTCTTTATTAAAAGGTTTCGGGAGGAAGCAGTCTACTTTTAGCTCGTCGAGCTTTTGTTTGTTTTCTTCGTCCAAGGTACCCGAGATGACGACGATGCTAAGCTCTCTAAAGCGCTCATCTTCTCGCATCATCCCGATAAGTTTGCAGCCGTCGATTTTCGGCATCGCAATATCGGTTATCATCATTCCGAGCTCTTTTATTCGCGGAGCATTTCTGTATGCCATCTCCCCGTCGATGGCTTCGTGTATATTCTCTTTGGCAATCCCTAGGCTTATGAGATTTGCGGTTATGATCTTTCTTATGAGTTGGCTATCGTCGACTACTAATACTTTCATGCTTGCTCCACCAAAATTTTAGTGAAGCAAGCAATATTTATACCTTTTAAGGAAAAAGTTTGTTAAATTTTTTCTCCGATATTGCCGCCGAGTTTAGCATATCGAATGAGGTTGATGATACTTACGCCGTGATCCGCGACCCTTTCGAGCTTTTTTATAAGCGTGAGATTTTTCGCTAGCGCTCTCCCTCCATCCATAGCACATGATTTTGTGATATTATCGACGAGTCTGTCGGTGAGCATATCTGATTCTGCTTCGAGGATGAGCGAATCTTTGAGATTCTCCTCAAAATCAAATTCATCCTCTTCGCTTCGCATCCCGTTGTTTATAAATTCGAGAATCTTCGCATTTACCTCACAAATCTTGACTACCAAATCTAGGGTCTCTTTATCCGGTGATTCTTTATTTATGATTTGGGTGAATTTATTGGTAAATTTCACGAGTCCAGATATTACTTTTTCCATCTCGTATCCCATTTTGAGATAGGCGATAAGCTCTCTTAAGTCTTTTGCTTCAGGGTTGTGCAATGCGATGGCTGCGATGATTTTATTGTCGAGATCGGTGAGGATTTTTTTATAGCCGTGGCTAATTTCATTCGATTTTTCTAAAGCGGCAAAATTTGATTGTTCGAAAGTATCAATACAGAGTTTGTTGAGATTTATCGCAATATTCACTACGCCGTGAATGTCGCTACCGATTTGTGTTTTTTTCTCGGTAAACTTTATATTTGGCATTGACATTTTCTGCTCCTGTTTTTATAATGTAACTCCATTGTAACACACGATGGTTACAATGAAAGATTTTTCGGAGCAGATTTTGAATAATGTAATTTTGGCATACAGAGCGGCGTTAAAAGAGTTTTTCACCCCTAAAAATCTCTATCTTACGATCATCGCATTTACCCTCGCATTTGCAGCGATTACTTTTTTGCTTTTTTACGGAGTCTACTTTGCGCTCGATCTTTTTTCGGGCTTTTTGCAGGACGTAGAACCGAGTGTCTCGGGTGAAACACCCCCGCTAGAGTTTGAGACACTCAAAGAGAGTGTTATAAATTTTCTCATCAAATTCACGGCGATAAATGCGATTTTGGGATTTGGCGCGGCAAAACTTATTGTATCGTTGCTATTTTATATGGGCTTTTTTGGAATCGTAGTCTTGTTCTCTTCGGTGATTGCGACGTTTTTTATCGGCTTTTTTACCCCGCGTATCATCAAAAGCGTAAAAGAGGAGCATTCCCCCACGCTCATTCTCTCAAACTTCGGGAATCCCGTATCGCTTTTATTTTTTTACGCAAAGATTCTCGTCGTATTTTTTGCTATGGTTTTTCTCTTCATCCCCCTCTTTTTTATCCCTGTCGTCAATATTTTTGCGACGATGTACCCGTTTTACTACCTTTTTACCCGCATACTGAACAACGACGTGGCGAGTGAGATATTTACGAAAGAGGAGTTTGGGAGGTATCGGTATGAGAGAAAAGAAGAGCTATTTTTTGCAAATATCGGACTCTACGCCATAAGCGCCGTCCCGATAGTCGGAGCGTTTGCCTCGGTATTTTATGTCCTAGTCATCACCCATCTGTTTCTAGGGTACAAGAGCTTAGAATCTCCAAACTAAATACCGAGTAGCCCTCGACGTAATCGTACCTAAGCGTATAGCCGCATAAGTGCATCGCGCTCTTGGCGATATAAAGACCTAGCCCCAAACCTTTGGCTTTGGATTCTTCTCTTATAAAAGGCTTGAAGAGATTTTCTATATTATCGAGCCGTTTGGAGCGATTTGCTACGCTTAAGATGCCCGTATTGACGGTTATTTTGACCCGTTTGTCGTCCGAATAGCGGAGCGCGTTATCTATGAGGTTTTTAAGCGCGAGGGTGAAAAGCTCATAATCCGCACTCACATAAACCTCTTCACATTCAATATCGATACTGTTTTCGACCGTGGCATCCAAAAGTTTATCAATCGCACCTTCTACAAGCTCTATCGCCTGATATTCTCTGATATTGGGTTCGTAGTTTTTCGAAGCCAGTCGCTCCGCGCTTGCATATTCGTTGATGATGCTATCTATCGCCCCGAGGCTTTTAATGATACGCTCTTTTTGCGTGGGCTGCTCTATCATCTCGGCACTTAGTCTCGCTTTTGTGAGGGGGGTTTTTATTTCGTGCATGATTGCTCGCAAAAACATTTGGCGAGATTCCAAGAGACTATTTATCTTTTTTGCGCTTTTATAAAACTCTTCGGCGAGTTGCCCTATCTCATCTTTGCTGCGGATATTCGGTCTCTCCTCGCTTAAAGTACCGTCGGCAAACTCTCGGATGCTATGACGCAGTTTTTTAATCGGATAAAAACTTCGCAACGTGAAGAGGTATAAGAGCAAAAGTATGATGGTGATTCCGCTAAAAATCAAAATAGGAGGACCGACGTATCTCGCCCGTTTTTCGAGGTCTTCGAAGAGGAGCGTCCCTTTTGGATTCTCAAAAAGCATATAATTGATGCCGTTGTGTTCTATGATAGTCATAGCCCCCGTGGTGACGAGTTTTCGTAGTAGTATTTTCGCGTTTTCTATGATTGTTTTCGCGTTTTCGTCCGTACTTACGTTTTTAAATTTTAGCTCTTCTAAGAGTTGTTCAAATTGCTCCTGCGAAGTCATATTTCGTGAAAAGAATCGTATCGCACGAAAGGAATCGGTGTATCTATCATCCAAATAGCGTATCTCTTCGAGTTTTTGACTTTTTAGATAGAGATAAAACAGGAATGAAAGGGACGCAAGCGCGATAATGAATATGGTGGTAATTTTTAGAAAAAGTGAGCTTCTAATGATTGATAAGTTTATAGCCGATCCCTCTTACGGTGATGATGACCGTCGGATTCTTCGGGTCGGATTCCATTTTTTGGCGGATTCTCCCGATGATGACATCGATACTTTTGTAGCTACTGTCGTAGCTAATGGATTCGATGTTATTTAAAAGCTCTTCTCTGCTTACGACGCAGTTCTCTTTTTTCGCGAGATAATCGACGATGTCAAACTCCGCACGCGTGAGCTGTATCTCGGTGTCGTCAAGTATGACGGAGCGGCTCTCGTGATCGACGCGGAGTCTTTTTTCTTCTCTATGCACGGTTTTTTTATTGTATCTTCGTAGGATGCTTAAGATTCTCGCGTGTAGCTCTTTTGGGTCGTAGGGTTTTGGTATGTAGTCATCTGCTCCTAGTTTTAGCCCCGTGAGTTTGTCATTGATGTCGCCTCTGGCGGTAGATATGATTATGGGGATACTCATAGATGAGGCGACTTTCGCACACACTTCCAGTCCGTCTAGACCGGGGAGCGTAAGATCTAAGATCAAGATGTCGAATTTTTTGGCTTTGATCGCACTTAGTCCGGTAAAAGGGTCTTCGTAGTTTTCCACATCCACTCCGACAGTCCCGAGATACTCCTTGAGAATCTCCGCAAGTTCACCGTCGTCTTCGATCATCACCGCTTTTATTCTATCCATACCGCTTACCTTGAAAAATATTTGTAAAAGTATCACATTTTAAAGTAAACGATTCTGAAATAGGTTTTGAGGAAGGGGTGTGTGGGCACGGAGGAGAAACTCCGTGCGGAAGACTATTTTTTGCTTCCGAAAGCCTTGAGCATCTTTTTGTGCGAGCTTTCCATGTATTTGCTAATATCTACCGTGATGTCTGCCTCACCCTTTTTGATCTCTTCAAACTCACCCTTATGAGATTTCAAGATTTCCGAGACATCATTGTAGTTTTCGCAGTCTTGTAGTTTTGAGATCAAAACGTCGCTTGAAGTTTCGATCAACATCTGTCTGAAGCTATCAGGATTGCCTTTTCTGACGACCACCTTGACAACCATTGTGTTCTCCTAATCAAGTTAAAAATGCGGCGCAATTCTATCACAAAAAGAGGGTTTTAAATCCAGAAAAGCGTTGTGTGAAAAAAAATTGATATACATATTGTATTTTATATTATTTTTCTATTTTTTTAAGGATTCCGCATTACTATTTGCGTTATAAAATATTTTCATATAAAAAGGAAAACGATGTATCTTTTCACTTCAGAATCAGTCTCCCCCGGACATCCCGACAAATGCGCGGATATTATCGCCGATAGCATCGTCGATGAGCTGTTGAAACTTGATAGCAATTCGCGTGTCGCTTCCGAGGTTTTTTTGGCGGGCAAACATATAGTCATAGGCGGCGAAGTAAAAACGAGCGGCGCGGTAAGTACGGAGCGCTATAAAGAGATAGTGATCGATGCACTCAAAGGAATCGGGTATGACGGTAAAAGCTCTTTTACAAAAGAGCAATGCCTCCATCCCGATGATGTAAACGTACAGGTATTTTTAAACAGACAATCAAGCGAAATAGGGCAGGGTGTAGACCAAGCAGATGGCGGCGAAATAGGGGCAGGCGATCAAGGGATTATGTTTGGATTTGCCAATACCGAAACGGCTGATTATATGCCTGCGGCGATCACTTATTCTCGTGTGCTTTGCGAGAAAGTGTATCAATACGCTTTGAAGCATAATCATAAACTAGGTGTCGATATTAAGACCCAAGTCACCCTTGACTACGGTACGAAAGAGAACTTTGAAAATTGCAAACCGCAAAAGATTCATACGATAGTCGTTTCAGCACCCACGACCGAATCTATGAGCTACGATGACGCAAAAGAGCTTATCCAAGGACTTATCGATGATTGCGGTCTGCCTATAGAGCTCTACAATCCCAAAGAGTGCATCATCCACATAAACCCGACAGGAAAATACACCAACCATAGCTCACTCCACGATAGCGGTCTTACAGGTAGAAAACTTATCGTCGATAGCTTCGGCGGATACGCTCCCATAGGCGGCGGCGCACAATCAAGCAAAGACTATACGAAGGTGGACAGAAGCGGTCTCTATGCGGCAAGATATTTAGCGAAGAATCTCGTAGCCGCAGGACTAGCGAAAAAAGCGCTCGTACAAATATCGTATGCCATCGGCGTGGCGAAGCCTGTTTCGGTGACGGTCGATACGATGGGTACGGGGAGCGGTAAGGTGAGCGATGAGGAGCTATCGACTTTTATCTTAGAGCATTTTCCTTTGACGCCGAGATGGATTACAAACAAGTTCTCTCTCGATAAACCAAGCGAAGATACCTTTTTGTATGCCGATGTAGCGGCACGCGGTCAAGTGGGACAGAGCGATTATCCATGGGAAAAACTCGACAGCGTAGACGTGTTTAAAAAACTCTAATTCTTTCATCAGGCAGGGACTCCTCCTGCCTTAAACTCCATATAACGAAAATATTCATACAATAGTAAAAATTAAAACAAAGGTTTACCTATGAAGCTATTTAAGTTAGCCCCGTTGTTGGCGGCATTGGCATTCAGTAGTGCGGTGGCGGGTTCAAATTATGAGAGTTCGAATCTCGAAAACTCGTTTTTCGGAGGGATAAGCTACGGCTTTCAAACCTCGGGTGCGAAACGAAGCGGCGGATTAAGCGACCTAAGCGAAGATAGTTTCCCTGGATTTATGGCGGGGTATAACGACACCGACTTGAGATACTACCTCTCCTACGATCCGCTCAATCTAGATGGCGGAAGTGTCAAAAACCTCTCTTTAAACATCGATTATCTTTATAAGATTCCCGAAGCTGACAGATGGCATTTATATGCGGGGCTCAACGTCGGGCAGAATAGATTTAAAGACGATACGCTTGGGAGTGAGCGCAAGGCCTCATACGGCGGACAAGCAGGGGTGATTTATAGATTTTCCGAAAACACTAATTTCGAGTTCGGCTATAAACACATAGATGCAAACGGCGCAGAAGTAGCGAGTGCGACGCAAAAATCACAGTTGGAGGATATTAGCGGTTTTAGAGCGGGAGTGACGTTTAATTTCCCTCTCGCCAAAAAAGAGACAACCAAGAGCGAGATGCCCCCTGCACGCCCCGATTTTCCGAAGGTAGTAGAAGCTGATGACGACAAAGACGGCATAGTAAACGGAAAAGATAAATGTCCTATGACACCGAAAGATTTCAAGGTTAATAACATAGGATGTGAAGTGGGGTATGAGTTTATGATCAATTTCGCAACCGATAGCGCTAAAATCGAGAGCGAGTTTGACAAAAGCGTCCAAGCGTTTGCCGACTTTTTGAAAAACAATCCCGCATACAGCGCCGTGATAGAGGGGCATACCGATAGTCGAGGGACTGAAAAACACAACCTAAACCTTTCAAACAATAGAGCGAAGTCGGTAGTCGATAGACTTGTTGAGCTAGGAATCGACAAAAATAGACTTCTCTCAAAAGGGTACGGCGAAGAGAAACCGCGGGTGGCGAATGATACCCCTGAAAATATGTTTAAAAACAGAAGGGTTGAGGCGAGAATCGTAATAAAATAACACCATTCTTTAAGTATTATCTTTATAAGATTATTCACACTTTATAAAAAAGGGTGAATATGCACTTAAGTGACGGCATTTTACACAAAGAGATTCTTATCGGAGGCTACATAGTAGCTTCCCCGTTTGTATATGTTGCCTTTAAGAGGTTGCAAAATGAGGAGCTGCCCAAAGCGGCGGCTTTCTCCGCCCTTTTTTTTATCGCTTCTTTCATCCATATTCCCGTAGGTTTTACATCGGTACACTTGATTTTAAACGGTTTCATCGGTGCGTTTTTAGGTGTCGCCGCATTTCCCGTTATCTTGGTGGGGCTATTTATCCAAGCGCTCCTTTTTGGATACGGCGGCATTACTACGCTTGGGGTAAACCTTCTCGTGATGGCTTTGCCCGCACTTTGGGCGCGTTTTTTGTATCTTAGGATTCATACCAAAAATAGCAAACTCCCCTATTTTCTTTTAGGCTTTAGCACCACACTGCTTACTATCGCACTATTTAGCGCAGTGCTGTTTGCAAACGGTGAAGGTTTTAGACTTTTCTCCTCTTTATTTTTTCTCTCGCAACTCCCTTTGCTGCTTATTGAGGGGTTGGTCTCTTCGTTTGCTATTATCGCATTTAAAAAAATCATAGATAAGGAATTGCAATGAGAATCTTGTTTTCGGTCGCATTATTTGCATCCATCCTTTTTGCCCATAAACTCAACGTCTTTGCTTATGAAGAGGAGGGAGTGATAAAAATAAAAAGCTACTTTACGAAAAGCTCACCCTGCATAGAGTGCAAAGTAGAATCACTAGATAGCAATAAACTTCCCCTTGCCGAAGCAAAGACCGATAGAAGCGGCGAGGCAACCTTGCCTATGGATGCAAAAGTTCACGCGTTACGTATTTCGGAGCCGGGCGGACATGCTACGATAATAGACTATGCGGTAGAAACAAAAATAGAAGATGCTCCTCAAAAAGATGAGGTCGCTCTACCGCTAGACGCATCGATGCAACAGCATATCGATTTAAAAATCACCGAAGCAAAAAATGAGATACTAGAAGCGATAAACGAACGAGAAGAAGAGAACGATTTCCAAAAAATAATCGGCGGTATCGGCTACATCGTAGGGATTTTCGGACTTTTTGCATTGCTGTATAAAAGACGATGATTCGCCCTGAAATCGCACTAGCCTCTTTGCTGCTTTATGCGGTAGTTTTTTCGCAAAAAGTTGAATTTTATTTTTTGGATTTCCTTCCTCTTGCGTTTCTTTTTGCGTTGCGCAGAGGTGCGTATATTTCGATCGTCAAACAGGCTTTGCTTATAAATATTTTTCTCTTTTTTCTTTTTGTTACGTTGTTGCTCTCGGGATACGGGTTGGAATCCTCGAGTGATATATTATTGCGTTCAAATGCGATACTTCTTTTTGCGCTCGTTTTGTATTTCAAAAACGGCTACGATTATCTATTGCGCGGGTTACTTTTTTTTAGATTCCCGGATAAGTTTTGCACACTCCTTTTTTTATCACTCAAACAAATCGAGATTCTCAAAAAGGAGCTTGTGCGATTCCAAGATGCGTTAAAAGCGCGTGGTTTTTCGCACAGACTTGATAGGATGGCGATGCAAACATACGGGAATATGGTCGGTTTTATGATTCTCGCCTCTTTGCGACGTACCGTAAATCTCTCGCAAGCAATGGCATTGCGTGGATTCCAAGGGAAATTGGTTTTTTTGGATAAAAGCTATAACGTCTATTTAAGTGTTACTAATATAATATTAATCACACTATTTATATGTAAGAATTTGGAGTTAATTTGAGTTGTGCGTTAGGATTAGAAGGGTTTTACTGCAAACGGGGCGATGCGCTGATTTTAGAAGATGTCAGCCTCCATCTCGGGCACAAAGAGAAGATGGTTTTGCTCGGCACAAACGGATCGGGGAAAAGCACTTTTTTAAAATCTCTTGCCGGTTTGCATCCGCATTGCGGCGGCGGTATGGAGATATTTCACAAAAAGATAAAAGAAGCTTCAGAGTTTAAGAGTGTGAAATTTGACATCGCTATGTTGTTTCAAAATAGCGAAGACCAATTTGTCGCATCACGCGTACTTGATGACGTAGCATTTACGCTTCTTGTGCGAGGAGTGCCTAAAGAGGAAGCAAAAGCCCGTGCGATGGAGACATTGCAGTTTTTCGGGATAGAGCAGCTCGCCGAAAAAGAGGTGTTTTTTATCTCGGGCGGAGAGCAGCGGCTTGTCGCACTCGCCTCTTTGCTCGTAGGAGATCCGAAGCTTCTTTTGCTAGATGAGCCGACAAACGGATTGGATGAGGAGGTTTCGGATAGAATCATCGAGTACCTCAAAACCATAGATAAATCGATGATAATTGCCACGCACGACAAAGATTTCGTCGAAAAACTCGGATTCTCTCAATATAAAATAGTCGAAAAAAACATAAGGAGCATATGATGCTAAAAAAAGTAGGGTTTACGCTTGTTGGTTTAAGCGCATTGTGTTTCGGGCATTTTCAAAGCGTCATCGTAAGCGATGATATTATTGAGGGGAGCGAGAGTAAAAAGATAGAGATTAAGTATGAGTTTTTTCACCCTTTTGAAGGGCATTATATGGAGATGGATGCACCTGTAAGCGTAGGGGTGCAATATGACGGGAAAAAAGAGGATTTGAAAAAATCACTCAAAAGCTATACGGTAGAGGGAAAAAAATGCTACAAAACGGAGTATGTTTTTAAAGCGCCTGCCGATTATATTTTCTATATCGATCCAAAGCCTTATTTTGAGCCTGCAGAGGAAAAATTCATCAGGCACATCACGAAAACCATCGTGGATGTCGCGGGTGCGGGCGAAGGATGGGATACACCCTTGGGTGTGAAAGCCGAGATAGTACCGCTCACTCGTCCGTATGGATTGTATGCGGGCAATCTTTTTCAAGGCGAAGTGCTATTTAATGGCAAGCCCGTAGCGAATGCCGAAGTGGAAGTTGAGCTACTGAATGACAAAGGACTAAAAGCACCAAGCGATATGCACGTCACGCAAGTGGTAAAAACAGATGCTAAGGGCGTTTTTTCATTCGTAATGCCAAAAGCGGGATATTGGGGATTCTCGGCATTATTGGAAGACGAAAAACCGCTCAAAAATAGTAGCGACGGTAAAGAATATCCCGTGGAGATAGGGGCGGTTCTTTGGGTGAAGGTGTATGATTATAAATAATCTTCTTCTGCTTTCGGCGCATTAGCGTCGATGCAGAGATACGCAGGCTTTTTGTGTTTGTTAAAACTACTCTTCCGATAGTTTTTGAATGCTATAGTACATTGCGCCTAAAAATCCCACGCCCACTATAACTATTGCTATGAATGCCAAATTCATCCTATAAATCCTTTATCTCTTTTGTTTTGGCAGAAATTTTGCCAACTATCATTACAACAAAAGCTACTAGAATCATACAAGTGATAATCCCCAACCAAAAAATACCATCAGTATTTCCGGTGTCGTAGCGATTTATAATACTACCGATTAGAAGCACGATAATACCTATTGTCACGCTAAGTGCTATTCTTAAAGTGTTAAGAATTTCTTTTATCTCATCGATTTTTGCCATGGCTAGGATTATAACCAAAAGGCTATTTTGAAGTCAATTTCAACTAGTTGCCATGTTTGTTCGCTATTTATTAGATCCCCACCACTCTGTCTCGACCGCCATTTTTCGCTTCATAAAGGGCTTGGTCGGCTCTTTTGAAGAGTGTTTTTTCGGTGTCTTCAGAGAGGAGTTCTGCGACACCGAAACTGCACGTCACCGTTTTTCCGTGCGGGAAGTTCTCGATTCTTACTTTCTCGCGTAGCTTTTGAGCGATCATTTGTGCCGTATGTGTATCGGCGAAACGGTTAGAATCGGTGCTCTGTTTTCTAGGGTATTGATTCTTTTTCTTAATAACCCACTTTTCTCAAATTTTTCGTACACTCAACCATGCCCCAATCTCATTATTTGACAAAACCTATCAATAATGTCCATTCTAGACTATTTGAACAACTGAAACAATGCTATTGCAAGGGCTTGAGAGAGGTTGGAATATGTTATGCAAGGTTAAGGCTAACTTATTAGCAAAATAAGTCGTCGTATCGCTAAATCTCAATGCGGTATCGACCTTAACACATATTTAACGAGGAGGACAAAATGCCGTATTTTGAGTTTGAATCAAGCAAATGTATCCCTGAGAGAAAAGCGCATGCCGTCATAAAAGGGGAGGGAGAAGATCTCACCCATGCGTTGCCCCAAGGGTATTTACAAACCATACCGGGGACTATTTCGGAGAGAGGGTGTGCGTATTGCGGTGCGAAACACGTTATCGGTACGCCGATGAAAGACGTAATTCATATGAGTCATGGACCTTTTGGCTGTACATACGACACTTGGCACACTAAGCGTTATATAAGTGATAATGACAACTATCAGTTGAAGTACACCCACGCTACCGATATGAAAGAATCGCACATCGTATTCGGCGGTGACAAGCTACTGGAAAAAAATATCAACGAAGCCTTTGATGCACATCCGCACATAAAAAGGATGACGATTTATCAAACCTGCTCTTCCGCTCTCATAGGTGATGATATGGAAGCTATCGCGAGAAAAGTAATGAGTGAGCGTCCCGATGTGGATATATTTGTTTGTAATGCCCCGGGATTCGGCGGTCCTAGCCAATCGGGCGGTCACCATAAAATAAATATCGCATGGATAAATGACAAGGTTGGTACCGTAGAGCCTGAAATTACGAGCGATTATGTCATCAACTATGTCGGCGACTATAACATCCAAGGCGATAACGAAGTGATGGTGGACTATTTTAACAGGATGGGCATCCAAGTCCTTTCATGTTTTACGGGAAACGGCTCATACGATGATTTGCGAAGTATGCATAGAGCGCACCTCAATGTTTTAGAATGTGCGAGATCTGCGGAATATATCTGTAATGAGCTACGCGTGAGGTATGGGATTCCGAGGCTTGACATTGATGGCTTTGGCTTTGAGATGCTTTCCGAAGCACTTTTAAAAGTAGGGAGATTTTTCGGTATCGAAGATCGGGCGCAAAAGATCATCGACGAAGAGACCGCGAGATGGAAACCCGAACTAGACTGGTATAAAAGAAGACTACAGGGAGTCAAGGTCGCCCTTTGGCCCGGAGGATCAAAACTTTGGCACTGGGCGGACGTCATCCATAACGAAATGGGGGTAAAGGTGGTCTCGCTCTATACGAAATTCGGACACCAAGGTGATATGGAAAAAGGTATCGCAAGGGCGCAAGTGGGGACTTTGGCGATTGATGATCCAAATGAACTCGAAGGAATCGAGGCAATGGATATGCTAGAACCCGACGTCATCTTCACGGGCGTACGACCGGGTGAGGTAGCCAAAAAGAAAAATGTACAGTATCTCAATGCTCACGCCTACCACAACGGTCCATACAAAGGTTTTGAAGGATGGGTGCGATTTGCTAGAGACATCTACAATGCCCACTATTCGCCGATACACCAACTCGCGACGATAGACATCAGCAAAGACACGATTCAGACCGAAAAAGGGTGCATCTCCAGAAAAAGCATTTCCGATGCAAACTTCACCCAAGAAGAATCTAACGATCCCAATGAACGCCCATACACAGGCGATTATGATTGCGTGAGCAGACTAAGAGATAAAGACTACGGCGAATTTTTCGTCAAAAGTGACAAAGAAGCGGTAGCGTAAGGAGCAGAAAATGAAATATGAAGAGATAAAAGATCCTGTTCAACGGGAGAGAGTATACCAGTTAGAGGATTTCATTTTGAGGAATTGTCTTTGGCAGTTCCACTCAAGGGAATGGGACAGATGGAGACAAAATGAGAATATTCTGGGTCAAACGACGGCGATTCTTTGTAATGAACCTGTCGATACCTCTACGAGGGAATTGAAATGCTATTGGGTCGATGCGATCTCGTTAGCGGAAAACTATAAGAAAAAATTTTCATGGATCAATGAACTCAGCATTCCTGAAATCAAAGACTTGATGCAACTGCTCAAAGCGCGTATTGATTACGTCACTATAACGGGTTCTTTAAATGAAGAGCTTACCGTAAAACTATATTAGGAGAAAACTATGTCATGTAATATTGCTCCAAAAGAGCGCTCCGGTATCATCAACCCCATCTTCACCTGCCAACCTGCAGGTGCGCAATACGTCAGTATCGGAATCGAGGACTGTATAGGAATCGTCCACGGCGGTCAAGGCTGTGTAATGTTCGTGCGGATGACCTTCGCGCAGCATTTTAAAGAGAATTTCGACATTGCTTCTTCTTCATTGCACGAAGACAGCGCCGTATTCGGAGCTACGGGGAGGATCGAGCAGGCCGTAGACGTCTTGCTTATGCGTTATCCAAACGTCAAAGTAGTCCCCATTATCACCACCTGCTCTACCGAGATCATCGGCGATGACGTCGAAGGGGTGATCAATAAACTCAATAACGGGCTATTGAAAGAGAAATTCCCCGACAGGGAAGTCCACCTCATTCCGGTGCATACCCCTAGCTTCAAAGGGAGTCAAGTGAGCGGATACGACGTAGCGCTTGAATCGATGGTGAAATACTTCGCGACAAAAACCGAGCCGAGCGAAAAAATAACCCTTATGACCGGCTGGGTCAATCCGGGTGACGTCACGGAGATCAAAAGCCTCCTCAAAGAGATGAATATTGATGCGACGGTACTTTTTGAGATAGAAGATTTTGATTCCCCTTTGATGCCGAGCGGTGATTATGTTTCACACGGACATACTACGATAGAGGATTTGCGCGGTACGGCAAATGCCAAAGCGACGTTCGCTCTCAATAGATACGAGTGCGGTAAAGCGGCGAAATATCTAGAGAAAAAACACAAAGTCCCCTCTATTGTCGGTCCTACACCGATTGGAATCAGAAACACCGATATATTTTTGCAAAAACTAAGCGAGGTAACGGGCAAACCCATCCCTGAATCATTGGTGAGAAAACGGGGAAAAGCGATAGATGCGATAACCGATCTCGCCCATATGTTCTTTGCCGATAAAAAAGTTGCGATATACGGACACCCCGATATGGTTTTAGGATTAGCGGAGTTTTGTATCGACCTCTCTATGCAGCCAGTCGTTCTCCTTTTGGGAGACGATAACTCAAAATACAAAGATGATCCGAGAGTAAAAAATCTCCAAGAGACGGCGGATTTTGATATGGAGATCGTTACTAATGCAGATATGTGGGAGTTAGAAGATAGGATAAAAAACAAAGGGCTCAAACTTGATCTCATCTTCGGTCATTCAAAAGGGAGATGGACGGCGATAGATAACAATATCCCGATGGTGCGCGTAGGGTATCCGACGTTTGATAGAGCGGGTATGTATAGGCATCCTATCGTCGGATATGACGGAGCATTGTGGCTAGCAGAAGAGATAGCCAATACACTCTTTACCGATATGGAGTACAAACGCAACAAAGAGTGGATTTTAAACGTATGGTAAAAGAGATGATTCGTATCCACTATCTGCAACACGTCCCATTTGAAAACCCGGGGAGCATCATCCCTTGGGCGATAAACAACGGACATAAAGTAACGAGCACGCTGCTTTATGACTCCGAAATGCTTCCCGCCCAAGAGGCTTTTGATTGGTTAATTATCATGGGCGGTTCGATGAATATCTATGAAGAGGAGCGCTACCCGTGGCTCAAAGAGGAGAAGGCGTTTATAAAAGCAGCGATAGATTCTAAAAAGGTAGTGCTTGGTTTTTGTCTGGGAGGGCAGCTCATAGCCGATGCCATCGGCGGGAAAGTGACGCGGAATAAATACAGTGAAATAGGCTGGTTTCCGGTGCATCTTCACGATGCCGCCAAAAAATCGGCGCTCTTTGCCTCTTTCCCCTCCGATCCCGTCGTTTTTCAGTGGCACGGCGATACCTTTAGCAGTCTGCCTAAGGAGGCGATTCTTTTGGCAAGCAGCGAGGGGTGCGAGAAGCAGGCATTCATATTCAAAGAGCGGGTCATTGGATTCCAATACCATATGGAGAGCACCCTAAGCGGCATAGAATCGCTCATCGAAAAATGCGGCGAGGAGATGGTGCCCGATATTTATGTGCAAAGTGTAGAGACGATACTTTCGGGTATCGAGCATATCAGGCAAAATAATATTTGGATGAGCACTTTTTTGAACAAACTCGAAGAACAATACAAGAGAGGGTTTTAGAATGAATACAATACGTTATACGCAAAGAATCTGCTCTGATAAAGGGGAGATAGAACATTTTCTACAAAAGAAACGCGTCGGAGTTATCGGGTTGGTTGATACCGAGGGATTCCCCTATACGTTGCCGCTCAATTACGTCTGGTGCGACGGCAATATCTATTTTCACGGAATGGGTTCGGGAAAAAAGGTGGAGATTCTCCAAAAAGAACCCACGGTAAGTTTCAGTATATTTGAGGAGTTTGGCACGGTAAAAGATGCGGTCCCGTGTAAAGCCGATACCTCGTATATGAGTGTTCTTGTTTTCGGCAAAGCCCGTAAGGTAGTGGATACTGAAGAATCGACGGCGGTGCTTCGGGCGATACTCGATAAATTTATGCCTGACTTTTATAAAACCCCTTTGGCACAAACCACCGTCGAAAAATACCGCTCTTCTCACGATAACAACGGTGTTGCAGTCTATAAGATCACCCCTATAGATATTACCGTGAAAAACAATATTGTAAACAAAGAAGAGTTATTCTCAAAATAGTTGAATAAAATTTATACATAAACGGCGTATGGCAAATCGATCTGATTGGCTACCATTCGTTATATATCTAAAAATATAACGTACGGCATTCGAGGAGAATTTATGGGGAATATTTGCGACAAACCGACTAAGGTTTGTCCAAGGTATAGAGAACTAAAAGTGTTATACGATATTTCGCTTGCACTCGGGAAAAGCATACTCAATATTCAAAAAGCGTTTGAGGAGACATTGCTTCTATTGAAAAAAAATTTTCATTTGAGTAAAGGAATCTATTATGAATTAAACGACGAAAGAACGGAGCTAAAAGTTTTTGCCTCCGTAGGTCTCAATAAAGAACAAGAACTCTCGGCGATGTATGCCGTAGGGGAGGGTGCTACGGGAATCGCCGCAAAATATAAAGAGCCTGTCGTCATAGAAAATGTCCATAAAAACATCCTATTTTTAAATAAAAGCAAAAGTCTCAAAGAAGGTGACATCTCCTATCTCGCTATCCCGGCTATCTCGCAAAATAAGCTATTAGGGGTGCTAGGTGTCAGTTTGACCGAAAATGCAACGACGGACTTGGATGAGATGGTGACGATTCTTACCGTCACCTCCTCATTTATGGCACAAGCGATTCAAATCGGTAGAACGATATTTGAAGAGAAAGAGCGCATCAGTGAAGAGAAACTCTACTACAAAGAAGAGATACTTCAACAAAACGAAATAATCGGTCAAAGTGCAGATGTAAAGGTATTGCTCAATCTTATCAAAAAGGTAGCGCCTACCGATGCTACGGTTTTGATAAACGGAGAGACGGGGACGGGAAAAGAACTGATTGCAAAAGCGATACACAATAATAGCAGCAGAAAAGAGAAACCCTATATCAAACTCAACTGCGCCGCAATCCCTGAGAATCTCATAGAAAGTGAACTTTTCGGACATGAAAAAGGTGCATTTACCGACGCAAGAGAGCTGCGCAAGGGGAGATTTGAACTTGCCGATGAGGGGACGCTATTTTTGGATGAAATAGGAGATCTTAGCCCTAATCTCCAAGCAAAACTTTTACGTGTTTTGCAAGAGCAAGAGTTTGAACGTGTCGGCGGGAGCAAGACCATAAAAGTGAATGTCCGAATCATTGCCGCTACGAATCGGAATCTCAAAGAGATGATCGAAGAGGATTTGTTCCGTGAAGACCTCTATTACAGGATAAACGTCATACCGATACATACACCCCCGTTACGCAACAGGGGAGATGACATCATTATGCTTTCCCACTATTTTTTAGACAAGTTTTCAAAAAGGCATGCAAAAGAGGTCTATCTAAGTACTGAAGCCGAATCGATGCTCAAAAGCTACACATGGCCGGGAAATATACGAGAATTAGAAAACAGTATGGAGCGCGCAGTGCTTCTCTCTCCGAGTAAAGATATTACATCCGAGGTCGTCTTGTCGGTACTTCCTGCAAAAACGGATACTCTCAAAAAAGGGGCGATAGAGACCAAGAATGATCTAGACGATCTAGAGCGTGACACTATAGTAAAAGCGCTCATAGAGTGTGGAGGAGTGAAAATGCAAGCTGCAAAAAAACTTCAAATCTCATACAGGCAGATAGTCTACAAGGTACAAAAATACGCTATTTCAAAAGCAGATTATAAAAGGTTCGGCTAATACGATGCTAGATGTCGCGACGATACACGACCTCTATGCCGAGCCTGCGTGCGCAAAAAGTACCAGTGAAAAAAGAACCGCCTGCGAAAAGCCCGAACCTGGCAGCACCGCTACGGGTTGTGCGTTTCAAGGAGCGAGATTCTCTCTTCTCCCGTTTGAGGATTGTGTACATATTATCCATGCCCCAAGCACGTGTGCGAGTGCCGCATTGCCGCTCCGTACATATAATATGCAAAACCCCTATAAATGGGTCTTTACCACGGATATGGGACTAAACGATCTGATATTCGGTGGAGAGAAAAAACTTTGCGATGCGATTGATGATGTGTTTGAGCGCTATACTCCAAAAGGAATCTTTCTCTACGCCACGTGCGTCAGCGCCCTTATCGGTGAGGATTTCGAAGCAGTCGCGAGAGAGAAAGAGCAACTCTATAAAATTCCCATCCTTATCATCGGTGCGTCCGGATTTGTCGGCAATAACCAATTCGGTGCGAAGGTAGCCGCGTTGTCGCTTTTAGAGAGAGTGATAGGGACGAGAAAACCTGATTTTTCGACACCTTATGACGTTAATCTTTGGGGTGAATACGACACGCTTGGAGATATGAGCGAGTATACGCAACTCCTCGAAAAACTAGGAATCCGTGTGCTTACAACCTTTAGTGCCGGAAGTACGCTAGAGAGTATCGCGTGTGCGCATAGAGCAAAGCTCAACATCCTCGTCTCCGCCAATTCGCTCATCACCGTCGCGCGCAAGATGAAAGAGCGGTGGAGGATTCCGTGGGTGAACGTCACGTTCAACGGAAAGCGGGACACCTCTGATGCCTTGCGCGCTATTACGCAAGAGTTAAAAGACCCTTTGCTTGCAAGAAAAGCGCAAGAGCTTATTATTGACGAGGAACAAAAATTAGAGAGTACACTCGCGCCGTATCGGGAAAAATTGCGTGGGAAAAAAGCGCTGCTCAATGCAGCGGGGGATACTTGCTGGAGATATATCCCCTTGCTTATTGATTCGGGTATCAATCTCATCGCTACTTCGGTAGATAAAGGGGATGACCCCGATACCGAAAAAGCAGAGAGTTATCTGCTCTATAGTGCGTTGTTTATGCGTGATCCAGATGCAATGCAGGAGCACATAATAGAGCATTACGCGATAGATATTTTCCTTGGAGAACGGCAAAATAGATATGTTTCAACACGCCATAAGATAGTATTTTTTGATCTCGGGAGAGCGGATAAAACAAGTTTTATCGGGTATCAAGGGAGTGTAAATTTTATAAAAGAGTTAGCGCGTTTGTTTGACACACCGATGTTTACAATACTCAATAAAGAGATCAAATGGATACACTAAAAAAGCAGACCGTTATTAATCCCTTTAAACTTTCACAACCTATGGGAGCAGCTTTGGCTTTTTTGGGTGTACGGAAGTGTATGCCGCTGATGCACGGCGTGCAGGGATGCGCGAGTTTTGCGCGAGAGTTCTTTTCGTGTCATTTCAATAAGCCCATAATGATTCATACTACTTCAGTCAACGATATTAGCGCTGTGCTTGATGGCGGTAGTTTGGGGATACGGAGCGCGGTGGACAATATTACGGAAAAAAAAGTTCCGGAGCTTATAGGACTTTTTTCCACCGGATTGACAGAGACAAAAGGGGATGATCTCAAAAGTGCCGCATCGACATTGGAGATTCCTTGCGTTTATGTCAATACACCCGATTTCGAAGGCTCTTTGCAAAGTGGCTGGGCGCTTGTCGTAGAGGCATTACTCGAACAACAGAGCGAAAAAAAAGAGTCGTGTAAAAAAGGGAAGATTCTCTTGCTACCTCACGTCTCTATAGGTGTCGTTGAGCTAGAACGTATCAAAGAGTTTGTCTCGGATTTTGGATTTGATGAGGTTTTGGCGTTGCCCGATATTTCTACATCGTTTGATGTCTTGGAGGGGAAAAAGGATGAATTTATGAGTAGCGGCGGTATATCGCTTGGGGAGATTCGAGAGATTGCCGATTGCGATGTCGCTCTAGCTTTCGGGGAATCTATGGAAAAGAGTCTCTCTATGCTGCACTCCAAAAATCCGAATATCAAAACTGCACTTATCCCTTCACTCGGGGGATTGAGGGCAAACGACTATTTTGTGGAGACGCTTATAGGATTTGGATATACGGCGGGAGAAAAAGTAAAGCGGTGGAGAAAAAGACTGCAAGAGACGTTGCTAGATACTCATTTTACGATTGGTAATGCGAGGTATCTGATAGCTTTGGAATCCGATCATGCGCTAAGTATAGCAAATATCATCGAAGAGACAGGGGCAAAGCTGCAATACATCATCACTCCCCACAAGTCAAATATCCAAAATCATCTAGAAAATACAATATCCGTGGGCGATATGATCGATACCATGGAAAAGACATCAGAGGTAGATATTCTCATCACCAACGAGCATCTCTCTCAAAGTATAAAAGAGCAGGGAAAGATATTTATCCCTAGGGGCTTCCCTATCTTTAGGAGTATGGGCAATATGTATAAATGCGATATTTTATATGAAGGCTCAAGCGCATTCTTATATGAGTGTTCAAATGCACTTGAATCCTAATTAAATGTACGTTTTCTGTTCTAGTAACGCAATCTGATATTGCCACCGCCTTTTATGATCTTCATCTGGCAAGAGAGCCTGCTATTTGGATGGTGGTCGGGCATAGAGGCGAGGACTTTGACCTCTTTTTCCTCCAGCGAGTTCAAAAAACCCATCCCCTCGATGACCTGTATGACGCAAGTACCGCATTCGCCGTCCCTGCATCCAAAAGGGATAGAGCTGCCGCTTTTTTCGGCGACCTCTTCTATCGTACTTCCAACCGGTACTTTTATCGCGAGAAAATCATTGACTATTTCTACTCTTGTCGTAAGTCTTGACATAGAATCTTCCATATATTCTCCTTATATTTTATTAGGAGGGGCAACCGCTCTCTTTGGTATCGCAGGTTCTCTCAATAGAGCAGGCGAAGCATCCGCCGCTTCCTTCCTTTATCCCCCATATTTCCGCTGCGCTCGGAGCCTCTCCGCATTCAAAATTTTTGTATACGCTAAGGAGCGCGAATCGAAAAAACTCTAAAAGTTTTTGTTCGTCGCTCTCTTTCTCTTGCGCTTTTTTGATCTTGTCGCCGAATGCTTTCATAATAAGAGCACGTTTGTTTCGGATAAGATTCTCATCGTACTCAAGGTCAAAAAACTCAAAGTAATCTTCGGCCGAGTGTATTGTGTAAAAATCCTCCAAAGACATCACCTCCCCTTTTAGAACTAATAGACTATTTCTACCGTGATAGTATCCATCCCGTCAAACTTTTTGCAGATCTCTAGCGTCTCTT
>CAZCQG010000011.1:48957-57789 GCA_964500775.1 uncultured Campylobacterales bacterium | reverse complement strand
TGGGTTGTTCCCATTATTTGTTAATCTGAATTTATACCATGACCCTATAGAACTAATATATGGATCTTTACGGCTTGTTACACTATAAACATGAATATAATTATTATCTACCTGCAATAACTCTATATTTAGGTCATATTCTTTTGAAAAAAAAGAATTAATCTTTGTGTAAGCATCTGTGAAAGAAAAAATTATAGCAAGTAGAAATGCAAAAATTAAAGGTATTGATAATATACGATGTTCTTTCACATATGATTCAAAACGATTAAAACTCATATATAACTCCTAATATAACGACCGCCATCAGCGGCGCGCGCCTTTGGTGCGTCCACTGGATGGCTTTGTTAGCTTGCTCTCGTCTTTCAACCCAGCCATTTTTGCTTTCGTCTTGGACAAGAAAAAGGGGACAGTCCCCATTCTGCAATCCTTGCTTTTGGGAGATTCTATTTAACCAATAGTTCGGTCTTCTGCTATTGTGCATTGCGGCAACAATAAATATTTTTTCATCCGAGATTTTGTATTGCTATATAGCCACTCTCAAGCTCATCTAAAAATTTATGTCCAAGCCCGAGTAGTTTTTCTTCATACCAGTCAAATGAGCTTTTGATATCCTGTGCTGTTTCAGGATGAAACTCTAGTCTCTTTTTCATTCCTTGGAGAGCACTTGCCTTTTTATTGTGTCCCAGTTTAGTGTTTCTACTTCACCGGACTTTATCTCTTGGTATCTTTTTTGAGCGAGATTAGCCCACTCGGTTTCAGAATCTTCATCATGTGCATCATCCATAGAGGCTATTAAAACTTCATCAAACTACTTTTCTCCTCATCTGAAAGCATTTGAATATCATCCATCACTCTGTCCATAATCTTTGTCATAATACTTCCTTTATCCTCTTAATACACGATACAAAAAGCTTTGATTGATTATTTTAGCACATGGATAAAAAAAGAGGGCTAGAAGGAGAAAAATAGGTGCAGTAGCAACGCTCCCCCCCTAGATTTGAAATATACCCACAAAACTACATCGACTAGATTCTTACTTTATCATCTCCGCTTCCGCCAAAAAGATTGACGGTGAATAACTAATATTACGTATCGCATCCCTTTTGGCATAGGAGAGGAAGAGACGCTCTTTTGCCCGCGTGAGCGCTACGTAGAACAATCGGCGCTCTTCTTCGATACTCCCGCCCATCGACATCAGCCTACTGTTCGGAAAGCGATTATCCATGAGGTCTACGACAAATACGGCGTTAAACTCTAGCCCTTTGCTCGCATGTACGGACATAAGATTTACCCCCTCCCCTTCGCTCATCTCATTGCTTCCTAACACCATCGCATTTAAGAATCTATTGAGTTCGTCGTAGTGAGAGGAGAGATTATGGAGGAGTTTGATACGGCGCTCGATTTTCTCTTTGGCTTCACGTTTGAGTTTTTCGTTGATACTGCCGTCTTTCATTATCGCTCGGCGGGAAGCGAGATGCTCTACGATATTACCGAAAAGTTTTGAGGCGTAGATCTTCTCGATAAGAGAGCTAGGCTTTTTGAGCTTGCGCAGCTCTTTGAAAAGATTGTACATATCCCAAAGATAGCCCGCGCCGTCCACACAGAGCTTTGGGTGTTTTAATATCGGATTGCCCAAGAATCTATCATCAAAATGCAAGCTTTTAAACCGCCCGATACTCCCTATCTCAAAAAAATCGTCAAACAACCCGAGCTGAACGTTCTTGTTTTTTTTCACAAAGGGTTCGATTCCCTCTTTTGGATGGAGCAACCCATCGATACATGACCCCTCACCCATTCGGCTAAGCCCCTCAAAAACATCTTTTGAGATAGTATCGCCGATACCCCGTCCGTAGCTTAGGACGTGCACGAAGCTCATCATATCTTTTGGATTTTCCGCTAGTGCGCAAATATCGAGCATCGCACTCACCTCTTTACTGTCAAAAAAGCTGCGGCTCCCTTTGCGTTTGCTAGGAATCCCAACTTCACGCAGGCTCGCTTCGATACCGTCCCCGCTAGAGTTATTGCGAAAGAGGACGGCGATATTTTCGTATCCGATATTGAGAGTGCGTATCCTTGCGGCGATACCTTGGTATTGCTCAAAAAGCTCTTCATAGACGAGCAATTTCGGGGGTTCGCAGAGTTTGTCGTTGACCACTTCGAGCCGTTTTGGGTAGATGCGTTCGTTTTTACTTATAACTCGGTTGGCGAGTTCGAGTATGGGTGCGGTGGAGCGGTAGTTTTTGACGAGCGTATGGATATTTGCACCGCGGTGACGTTCTGAAAAGGAGGCGATGATTCCGATATCGGCACCGTTAAAGGCATAGATGCTTTGGTCATAATCCCCGACGCAAAAAAGGGAATCGGGCTGCAACGCCTCGATAAAAGAGTGCTGCAAAAAGTTGGTGTCTTGGTATTCATCTACGAGCACTTCGGTGAGATTCGGGCGATTGCTTTTGAGGTGCTCGATGGCAAACAGAAGGAGGTCGTTATAATCGGCATACCCGTAGGTTTTTTTCAGTTCTTTAAACTCTTCTAGCAAATCTTCGTAAATATCAAAATAGGGTTCGTGCTCACCATTGCGTTTGGCAAGCCACTCTTTGAACGGCTCGTTTGAGCTATTGACGTAGAGCGAATAGATGTCGAGGAGATACGCTGCGGCGTAGGGACTAGGATACTCTTCGTGCGTAGGAAACACACGCCTATCGTGGAGTGTTTTAAATAATACCTTAAGCTCTTTGGGCTGTTTGAGCGTGACCTTGTAGTGCCATTTCTTCAGCCATTTATAGCAGATAGAGTGAAACGTGCCTGATTCTATGGCGTTTGCTTTCTCTTTGCCGAAATACTTCGCGACTCGTGCGATCATCTCGGATGCGGCTTTGTTGGTAAAAGTGAGGAGTAAAATCTGCTCGGGCAAGATTCCCGAGCTAAGGAGATAGGCGATACGCCCGACAATAGTCGAGGTCTTGCCCGTACCTGCGGATGCGATGATGAGGTTGTGCCCTTGCGGGGCGCAGGCTGCCCCTTTTTGTTCGGTATTTAGCGAATGGAGAGGCAAGCTATATTACACGGCCTCTTTCATATAGTTTCTGATCTCGTCGGCTACGTGGAAGTGCGGATATTCTCGCACGGAGAGGGCGATTTGTGCCGCTTTTTTGTTATCTTCGTTAAAAATGATAGGTGCGAGGAAGTTTACTTTTGACTTCTCTAGCGGGGTTTGAAGTACCACTACGCAGTAAACGTTTACTTTTGAATTGTCTTTGATGTCCAAGAGTAGACTGATGTAATTGGGGACGTCAAACGAATACTCTCTCATTAGATACGGATTTGCCAAAGTGAGTTCGATAGCGGGATTCTCCAAGCTTCGTACTTTGCAAAACATCTCATCGACTTGCTCAAAACTTACTTCATTCATATACTCAAAACCTAGAATCGGGGACTTTAGTTCGTATGTCATTTTGTTTTCCTGTATATTCAAAGGTGCGCTCATAATAGACCTCCTTATTCTTTTCTCACAATGCTTTAGGTAAAATACTCTAAAACTAGTTAGTATTTTAAGCAATTTATATTCCATCACTAAGGATATTTCAAATATGAGCGATCAGGCGACCAAGAGCGAACAAAAATTCAGCCTCAAAGAGATAGAAGAGCAATATTACCCCATTTGGGAAGAGCGGGGATATTTTGAGGTAGAGGGCAATAAGCACATACAAGAAGCAGGGAAAAACTTCTGCATCATGCTCCCTCCGCCAAACGTCACGGGGAGTCTCCATATCGGGCATGCGCTCAATCATACCCTTAGCGATATTATGGTCAGATACAAAAGGATGGACGGGTATAGGACACTCTGGCAACCCGGGATGGATCACGCGGGGATCGCTACTCAAAACGTCGTAGAAAAACAGCTCCTTGCCCAAGGTATCCATAAAGAGGAGTTGGGACGAGAAAAATTTATCGAAAAAGTCTGGGAGTGGAAAGAGAAAAGCGGCGGGATGATCCTCAACCAAATGCGCAGACTAGGCACTAGCCCCTCATGGAGCAGGACACGGTTTACTATGGACGAAGGGCTCAAAAACGCCGTCAAAGAAGCTTTTGTGGAGTTGTATGAAAAAGGGCTTATCGTGCGGGACAATTATATGGTCAACTGGTGTACGCATGACGGTGCACTCTCCGACATCGAAGTAGAATACGACGAAAACAACGGCAAGCTCTACCACCTCAAATATCCGATTAAAGATTCCAAAGAATATGTCGTAGTAGCGACGACGAGACCCGAGACCTATTTCGGCGACACCGCGGTGATGGTCAATCCCGAAGATGAGCGCTATAAGCACTTGGTAGGCAAAAGCGTGATTCTCCCGCTCATCAACCGAGAAATACAAATCATCGCCGATAGTCACGTCGATATGAGCTTTGGGACGGGTTGCGTCAAAGTCACCCCCGCTCACGACGTAAACGACTACGAAGTAGGGAAAAGACACGATCTAGAATTTATCACTATCTTTGATAAAAAAGGGATGTTAAACGACTACGCCGCAGAGTTCAAAGGACTGGAGCGGCTCGAAGCTCGGGATAAAATCGTCGCACGCCTCCAAGAGGAAGGATTTGTCGAAAAAATCGAAGACTATAAGAATCAAGTGGGCAAATGCTACCGCTGCGGTAATGTCGTAGAGCCCTACATCTCCAAACAATGGTTCGTCAAAAAAGAGGCGGCAGCTAAAGCTATCGCGCAAATCGATGCAGGCGAGGCGAAATTCTTCCCGCCGCAATGGAAGAACAATTACGATGCGTGGATGCGTGACCTGCGCGATTGGTGTATCTCTCGGCAACTGTGGTGGGGACATCAGATTCCTGTTTTTTACTGTGAAGGTTGTGGGCATGAATGGGCGAGCCGAGATGAAGAACAAGATGTCTGCCCCGTGTGTCTTAGCGCCGATATTTATCAAGACCCCGATGTGCTTGATACGTGGTTCAGCTCCGCACTTTGGCCTTTTAGTACGCTTGGTTGGGGGAACGGACAATGGGGCAAGGGCGATTTGTGGCACGAAGAAGATATGCGGGATTTCTACCCCAACGCATTGATGATCACGGGCTTTGACATCCTCTTTTTCTGGGTGGCACGAATGCTTATGATGGGTGAGCAGTTTATCGACAGGCTCCCTTTTTACGACATCTACCTGCACGCACTCGTGCGCGACGAACATGGCAATAAAATGTCCAAATCCCGCGGCAACGTGGTAGATCCGCTAGAAATAGTAGAATCCCACTCTTGCGATGCGGTGCGATTCACGTTAGCGATACTCGCGATACAAGGGCGCGACATCAAGCTCAATATGCAGCAACTAGAGATCAGCAAAAACTTCACCAACAAACTCTATAACGCCTCGAAATTTTTATTGATGAACGTGGAAAAATTCGATGATTTAGATGACGCCAAGATTCTTACGCCGCTTGGAAAATATATGCTTAATCGTTTCTACGCTTGCACCAAAGAGGTACGGGAAAATCTCGACCACTACCGTTTCAACGACGCGGCGACATCGTTGTATCGATTCCTTTGGGGTGAATTCTGCGACTGGGGAATCGAGCTAAGCAAGGCAAGCAAGGAATCTATAAGCGAGCTTGGCAGTATCTTTAAAGAATCGATGAAGTTGCTTAGCCCTTTTATGCCTTTTATCTCCGAGATGCTTTACCATAATCTTAGCGCCACGGAGCTAGCAAGCGGCGAATCCATTATGGTCTCGCGATTCCCTATGTACAAAGAAGTACATAGCGACATCGCACGCGATTTTGCCATCATCAAAGAAACTATCGTCGCCGCACGACGGGTCAAAGCGACTATCGATATGGCAAATCAAAGCGTCCCGATGGTACACATCAAATGCGACAGAGGGGTAGATGAAGCATTATTTAAAATTTTCGTCCCCAAACTCGCTAAATGTGAGAGTGTCGAATTTATAAGCGGCGAAGTCAAAGATGCCATCCGCGACGTGGACGACAACGTCGAAGTGTTCCTCCCTATAAGCGGTATCGACCTTAGCCCCATCATCTCTAGGATGGAGAATCAAATCGCCAAGCTCCAAAAAGAGCAGATGAAACTAAGCGGAATGCTCAACAACGAAAACTTCGTCGCCAACGCTCCTGCTGATGTATTAGAGCGCAACAGAAGCGGGCTAGCGGAGTGTGAAGAGAAACTAGGCAAAGTGAGCGTGGAGCTCGCCAAGCTCAAAAGCATAGGCTAATACAAAGTGCGACAAGTCACACTCCAAAGCCACCTAGTCACCCCCGCTAAAATCGTCTGCGTAGGGCGCAACTACGTAGAGCACGCGCACGAACTACACAACGAAGTCCCAACTGCACCGATACTCTTCATCAAGCCAAACAGCGCGATAGGGGAGGAGCTGCGATACCGCGAAGGGGGGATTCGCTTTGAGGGGGAGCTCTGCTTTATGGTCAAGGAGGGTGCGTTTAGATTCGTAGCGTTCGGGCTTGACCTAACCCTAGCGGACACACAAAATACTCTCAAATCCAAAGGGCACCCATGGGAGCGGAGCAAAGCATTCCCCGATTCTGCCCTCTTTAGCGACTTCGTCAGTTTTCGTGACATTACAAAGCTGCATCTCAAGCTTTTTAAAAACGATACGCTAGTCCAAGAAGCTGGATTTGACCTCATGATATGGAAACCCGATTTTCTGTTCCAAGAATCCAAAGACGCCCTAGGACTAGACGACTACGACATCCTCATGAGCGGCACCCCAAAAGGCGTGGGCGGCTTTGTGAGCGGTGATATTTTACGCGGCGAGATATATGAGGAGGAAGAGCTTCTCATCTCTAAAACGTGGATATGCGAATAGGGGAAGATAGATCTTAATCTATCTTCAACACCGATAAGAATGCCTCTTGCGGCAGTTCTACCCTGCCGATGGCCTTCATCCGTTTTTTCCCCTCTTTTTGTTTTTCTAGGAGTTTTCTTTTTCTCGTGATGTCGCCGCCGTAGCATTTGGCGGTGACGTTTTTGCCCATTGATTTGACGGTTTCTCTGGCGATGACCTTGTTGCCGATACTTGCCTGCACGGCTACCTCAAAGAGCTGTCTAGGAATAAGTTCTTTCATACTTTTTACGAGGTCGCGCCCTTTGTTGTAGGCTTTTTCTTCGGGGACGATGATGGAGAGTGCATCGACTGCTTCGCCCGCTACAAGGATATCGAGTTTGATGAGGTCGCCCACTTTGTAGCCGATAGGTTCGTAGTCGAAGCTCGCGTATCCTTTGGTAGTCGATTTGAGCTTGTCATAAAAATCCATCACGATCTCATTGGTAGGAATCTCATACACAAGCATCACGCGCGTCGGAGTGATGTAGTCCATTTTGATCTGTCGTCCGCGTCTATTGTTAAAAAGGGTGATGACGTTCCCGAGAAAATCGACGGGTACCAATACCGTCCCTTTGACATAGGGCTCTTCGATGCGTTCTATCTTTTGTTGCGGCGGAAGTTGGCTAGGATTTTGGACATCTATTTTACTGCCGTCAGTCATATAGACGTGGTAGGTCACGGTGGGTGCCGTAGCGATGAGATCGATGTCAAACTCCCGCTCCAAGCGCTCCTTGACCACTTCCATATGCAATAATCCCAAGAATCCCACACGGAATCCAAATCCAAGCGCCACGGAGGTTTCAGGCTCATACTGGATAGAAGAATCATTGAGTTTGAGCTTATCTAGCGCATCACGCAAGTCTTCAAACTTGTCGGTTTCTATCGGATAGAGCCCTGCGAACACAAACGGCTTAGCCGGCTCAAATCCCTCTACCGGCTCTTTGGTCGGGTGTCTTGCATCGGTCATTGTATCGCCCACGGCGATGTCTTTGACGTTTTTAAGACCAAGCACTACGATACCCACCTCGCCGCTCTGTATCTCGGGGGTTTTTGCCTGCAATAGCGGATGCGGGTACATAAGATCTAGTACCTCATGTTTTTTCCCCGTCCCCATGACAAGTATCTCCTGCCCTTTTTTGATAGCACCGTCAAACACCCGCACGAGTGCCAACGCGCCGAGATAGTTGTCAAACCAACTGTCATAGATGATCGCCTTCGCACTTGCATTTGGGTCGCCTTGCGGCGGGGGAATCTGCTCTACTATTTTATCTAGCAGCTCTTTTATCCCGATGCCCGCCTTGGCGCTGACATGCAACGCGTGGGAACAATCCAATCCGATAGTATGCTCTATCTCCTCTTTGACCCGCTCGGGCTCGGCGGCGGGAAGGTCTATTTTGTTGATAACAGGGAGGATTTCGAGGTCGTTATCGAGGGCGATGTAAACGTTGGCGATGGTCTGGGCTTCCACCCCTTGGCTCGCATCCACGACGAGGAGTGCTCCTTCACAAGAGGCGAGAGAGCGGCTCACTTCGTAGCTAAAATCGACGTGCCCGGGGGTGTCGATGAGATTGAGGATATACTCTTTACCCTCTTTTTTGTAGATGAGGCGCACGCTTTGGGCTTTTATCGTGATGCCGCGCTCTTTTTCGATGTCCATAGTGTCCATCATCTGCGCGCGCATCTCACGCTGTGTCACTGCACCGCACTCTTGTATGAGTCTATCTGCTAGCGTACTCTTACCGTGATCTATATGCGCAATGATGGAAAAATTCCGTATGTTATTCATTTTATTTTACCCCTTTCAGGGCAAAGCCCTTCAAGGACTCTTCGGCAGAGTGCCCGCGCACCCTTGGTGCTTTTTTCAAGATTTTCCTTCCAAGTGACCTATCACGCGTTCCGCTATCTTGCGCGGGGTGAATCCAAAATGCTCGAACAATTGCTCCGCAGGGGCGCTCGCGCCGAA
>CAZCQG010000011.1:0-48857 GCA_964500775.1 uncultured Campylobacterales bacterium | reverse complement strand
GCGGGGTGAATCCAAAATGCTCGAACAATTGCTCCGCAGGGGCGCTCGCGCCGAAGCTCTCCATCCCTATTACCTCATCGGCAAGTTTGTACCATTCTAGTCCGCGGCTCGCTTCTACCGCCACGACATAGGTATCACCGAAGAGCGATTTTAGGTAGCTTTTCTCCTGCTCGATAAGGAGGTCGAAACACGGGACGCTCACTACTTTTGTAGCGATGCCTTGCGATTCTAAGAGCGCGGCAGATTCTAAACACATTTCCACTTCACTTCCGCTAGAGAGAAGGGTCACCTTTGCGTCATTTGCGTCTTTGAGAACATAGCCCCCTTTTTTGACGTTTGTGAGGTTATTTGATTCACTCACTACTTTCAATCCTTGACGCGAAAGGACAAATCCGCTCGGCGCATCAAGTTCAAGCGCCGTCTGCCAGCACGCGATATTTTCATTCGCGTCAGCAGGTCTAAAAGTATAGAAATTGGGGAGTGCTCTAAAATGGCTCAAATGCTCGATAGGCTGGTGCGTCGCGCCGTCTTCGCCCACACCGATACTGTCGTGCGTCCAGATGAAAAACTCCTTACTTTTCATAAGTGAAGCTACACGCACCGCGGGCGCCATATAGTCGCTAAATACAAAAAACGTGGAGCAAAACGGCAAGAACAAACCGTAATTGGCGATGGCGTTGGTGATGCTCGCCATCGCGTGTTCGCGGATGCCGAATCGGATATTTTTCCCTTTTGGAAAATCACCTGCACCCTCCAATTCGGTCTTGTTTGATGGTGCGAGATCCGCACTACCGCCGATGAAAGAAGGGAGCGCTTTACTGATAGCGTTTATTATTTTGCCGTTACTATCTCTCGTGGCGACCTTGCTCCCTAGCTCAAAACTCGGATACGCAATAGCTGAAAAATCAGGGTTTTGTAGCCTGTTTAAAAGCTCATTTTGCTCTTTATACGGCAGCTCCAAAAGTCTGTGATTCCACTCTTTTTCCCATATCTCGCCATTCTCTGCGAGGTAGGAGAATCCATATTTCGCTTCGGGGCTAATATAAAACTTTTCATTCGGGAATCCCGCCGCCTCTTTACTGGCGTCTATCTCGGCTTGACCTAGCGGCGCGCCGTGGGTCTTGTGACTCCCTTCGAGATTCTTCGCTCCCTTGGCGATTTTGGTTTTAGCGATGATGAGGGTCGGCTTGGTGCTTGTTTTGGCGAAGTTGAGCGCGTCGTTTATTTGGGCGAAATCGTGCCCGTCTATCGTAGTCACGGCAAAACCTATAGCTTCAAACCTTTTTTCCACATCTTCGCTAAAAGCGATACTTACCTTACCTTCGATGGTAATGTCGTTGCTGTCATAGATGAGGACGAGGTTATCCAAACGGTTATGCCCCGCGAGCGAGCACGATTCGTAGCTGATTCCCTCTTGCAAGTCACCGTCCCCGCAAAGGCAATAGACTTTATGATCGATGATATGCGCATTTTCTCGGTTCAAGATATTCGCGGCATATTTCCCCGCCATCGCAAATCCCACGGCATTTGCCACGCCCTGCCCTAGCGGTCCCGTGGTGATCTCAAGTCCGTCGGTATGTCCGTATTCCGGGTGCCCCGGGGTATTACTCCCAAACTGTCGAAATCTCTTTAGGTCTTCCAAATCGACTTTATAGCCCCAAAGATGCAGCAGCGAATATATCATCGCACTCGTATGCCCCCCGCTAAAGACGATGCGGTCTCTATTGAGCCATTTAGGATTTTTTGGATTTGCTTTTAAGTGAAACGTCAAAACGCTCACGATGTCCGCCAGCCCCATAGGAGCGCCGGGGTGTCCGCTATTGGCGTTTTGCACCATATCCGCGGCGAGGAATCGCACGGTGTTAGCCATATTTTTGAGTAAAGAAGAATCGGGGATATTTGTCATAAATGCAACCTGTAGTGTAGTAAATATTTCGCGGATTATATCCTAAAACATTTTAGGGTAAAATTTACCGAGGTCGCCAAAGCAAGGGAGAGGACTTTGAAAAAAGCTTTTAGTTTGATAGAGCTTATTTTTACCATCGTTATCATCGGTGTCGCATTTTTGAGCGTGCCGACTATTATTTTTTCCTCAAGTAGGTCTTTGGAGCATTTTATGGAGAGCCGCGGCTACAACCACGCTATTTCCAAAATAAATATTATTAAAAATTTTGCGTGGGATGAAGCGAACGCAAATGATTTGGTAAACCTCGGTTTTTATTCGGTACTCCATACACAGCAAGACGATGCAGGCACGGAGCTGATGTGCCCTAGGGCAGGACATTACGCGGTAGACTATCACAGAGTATGCTCCGCTAATGTCGCTACAGCCATCGGCAATGACGGTGAGGCGGACGGTAGTTTTAATGATATAGACGACTTTGACGGATCTACGGATGCCCTAAGTGATGGTTTCACTACGACCGTCACCGTCGAGTATGCCCCCTATCAAAATGCTACGGTCGCTATGACATACCAAAGCGCAAACATTGCTGCTCAAACTACAGGCATAAAAAGGATACGTATCGCCGTGACCGATAGTGCAAACGGCAACGCCATCACGAACTACTACTATTATTCCGCCAACATAGGCAAAGAAGCGCCCCTTGTCAAGCCAAATTAAAAGGGCTTTTACCCTCATCGAGCTTGTCTTCGTCATAGCCGTTTTGGGTATCGTTGGAGCGATCAGTAGTGATCTCGTCCTCATCGTCTACAAAGACTACGTTACCCAAAGAGAGACCTCCGCTCTCCAGTCAAAAGCAAACTATATCTTTGAACTCATAGAGAAAAAAATGGGCAACGCTATACCCGAGAGTATAGTGGATGGTGCACATACGGATATAAAAGACCTTGACAGAGGGAACGGCGCAACTATCATCCAATGGATAGGGATAGATACCGAAAGTATCCAAGGCGTTTGGAACGGTACTATGAATCTCCCTTGTTATAATGGACTAGCTAATATAGAACAAAGTAGCGATAGAAATATCACCGTTTCACAATTAGATAATAATCTCTCCTGCATCGACATTATCGAAGGAAATATTACCGGAGCGATTCCTTTGACGGGTATACTGGGCGGTGTGGACTATAATAGGACGGTACTCTATTTTCCGTATGCGAATCAAGAAGGGAATGCTGATACAAGATTTTGGCAATTTCCTCCCACCTCACTTTTTCCCGTGACCGATATTAGCGATACCGATATAGAACTTTACGGCAATCCTCCTTTTATAGGGGAGCGATTCTCTCTCTCTTACTCGGCGTACGCGGTAGAATTTGTTAATGACACATTGGTTTTCCATGATAATTTTCGACCTTGGAATCCTAATAATTACGACCATACCAACGACCCGAACACAAGATCAAATCTCATCTCCGACGATATAAATAGTTTTGAATTTTGGGGTGAGAGTAGCGGCGGTGCAGTACGATTTAAAATTTGCCTAGATAAAAATACCTCCGTCGTAGATGTCCACTTCTGCAAAGAGGGGACGGTGGGGCTATGAGAAGAGGTTTTTCACTTATATATGCGATATTTGTCCTCGTGCTGATGTCGACTATTATGCTCTACTCGCTCAAAACCTCCGCTCAAGACATCAAGGTCTCCACCGATGAGCACATCCGTGCACAAATGCGACTCTACGCCCAAAGTGCTATAGAGCTAGGGACGCTATGGCTTAGCGGCGATCAAGCGAGAAGCAGCGCAGAATCGGATCTCAATATCACATTTGATGACAATTATTTTTTCTTTATCCACTTCACCCCACTGCAAGGAGCAGTATCGATAGAAGATAGTAACGGCACGGTGCTCGCCGACATTATCGGCAAGACCCCCCCTTCGGATATTAACTACACCATAACGCAAAGGTTGTTGATAAAGCCATGAGAAGATCTTTTACTCTGATTGAGCTTGTAATGATCATCATCATCGTCTCCATAATCGCCGTCGCGGCATATGAGCGGATAAATAGCGGCTCACAGATCCAAGAAGTGACCGATCAACTTATCAAACATATAAGATACACGCAACACCTTGCTATGACTGATGACGTATACATCCCAAGCGCGAATTTTTCCGAATACGCAAACGGTATTACACAAAATAGAGAAGTGCAATTTTGGTATAAAAAAAGATGGCAAATCGTTTTTCATTTCAATCAAACCGAGCCGAACGGCTTTAGAGAATTTTACTATTCGATTTTCAGAGATATTCCTTGGCATACTGCCGATAGCTTTGATAGAAGCATAAATATACCTGCCTCCGAAGAATCTTATGAAAATATCGCAAAAGACCCGTTGGAAGGCACGTATCTCACGGGCAACGACTGGACGGACCGTATTCCAAACTATGCAAAGGAACTAAATCTAAAAGAATATTTTGGCTGCTACTTAGATACCACCGATAGTAAAGGAATTTACGGTTTAGCATGGAATACGTCTATGAGAATCCTGTTTGATTCTCACGGGTCACCCCATTATCACTATCTCGATACACAAAATTCTGAAAGCGGCTATGACTACCTTATGAAAAATATGACACAAAGTTTTTTTATCAGAATCTTCTGTGATAATACAGCCGAAGAACGCTTCCTTTGTATCGAGCCGATAACGGGCTTTGTACGCGAAGTCAACGCTAGAGTCGATTGTTTAGGTTTTTAATTTACCACAAGGAGCATCAATGGAAATAGACATACGCACGCTACTCAAAACCGTCCTCTCGTACAAAGCCTCGGACTTACACATCGTTGTAGGGAGCGAGCCGCAAGTGCGGATTGACGGGCGGCTTGTGCCGCTTGATCTCCCTCCGTTTACGAGAAAAGAGGCAGAAAACATCTGCTATAGCCTCATCAACGAGCATCAAAAAGCAAGCTTTGAGGAGACCAAAGAGCTAGACTTCGCGATTACCCTCCCTGAATTCGGCAGATTTCGGTGCAACTACTACGTTAGCCTCGGAAATATCGCCGCGGCTTTTAGGGTCATCCCCAGTAAAGTGCCCAGCTTGGAGGACTTGGGTGCGCCGCCCGTATACAAAGAGATACTTCATAGAGAAAAAGGGCTAATACTCGTGACCGGTCCAACCGGCAGCGGGAAAACGACTACCCTCAACGCCATGCTCAACGAAGTAAATCAAACCGAAAGAAAACACATTCTCACTATCGAAGACCCCGTAGAGTTCCTCCACGAAAAAAGGAAAGCACTCTTTTCGCATAGAACGGTCGGAGAAGATACGAGCAGTTTCGCTAGAGCTATCAAAGCCGCCCTAAGAGAAGACCCCGATATTATACTAGTGGGTGAGATGCGGGATAAAGAGACCATTGCCGCGGCACTCACGGCAGCAGAGACGGGACACCTCGTACTCGGTACGCTCCATACCAACTCCGCACCCTCTACGATAAACAGAATCGTGGATGTCTTTGAGGGGAACGTACAGCCGCAAATACGTGCACAACTCTCTTCTACCCTCATCGCATCTATCTCGCAAGTCCTCGTCCCCAAGATAGGCGGCGGCAGAGCGTGTGTGCCGGAGATAATGATAAATACCCCGGCGATCGGCAATCTCATCCGAGAAAACAAGGTTCATCAGATACCTTCTCAAATGATGATAGGACAATCGGGATCGGGAATGATCACGCAAAATCAAGAGTTATTACGGTTGGTAAACGAAAAAGTAATTTCTAAAGAAAACGCCCTACAATACAGTAATAGACAAGATGAAATAAAGGGTAAATTGGTGTAAATAGGCTTACCTTTCTAATGTTTTTTTTATGTTTAGCGTATATAATTGATTCAATTTTATTTTAAAGGATACGTATATGAGAAAGGGTTTTACGATTATCGAGCTTATCTTCGTTATCGTTATTTTGGGAATCTTAGCGGCAACTGCCGTACCAAAGTTTTTGGGCGTACAGGATGATGCAAAAGTAGCCGCAGAGCAAGGCGTCGTAGGAGGCGTAAGGGGTGGGATCGCTATGATAAAAAGCGGTGCTATCTTAAAAGCTGAAGCAAATACGTCCTGCAATGCGGGTGCGATACACGGATTTGACACCACGCGAAAATCGATCAGCATCGAAGGAAGGCTTGTTTGTTTAAGCTCAGGAAACTACCCGTTTGACCTCGATGCACAAAATCCAAATAGTGTCAGCACAACGGGAGATGCTACTTTTATTAACGTCCTTACGCAGTCAGCGGATGATTTTACATATAGTGGCGGAGATGACCAAAACGGTAGTCAGTTTGAAGGACCGGCATCTTCTGCTGCGGGACCTACCGATACGGGTCTTGATATTCATAGCGGACAAGAGTGGTCTTATAACTACACTAACGGACAAGTTACACTCGGCACAGACAACTAGTCCTTGATTCTTTTAGGACACAACGGCTCGGGTAAGAGCACGCTTATCAAGTATATTCTAGGGTTTTACCCGACCCTAGAATCTCACCCTTTTCTGCCCTCTCTCGCAAACGACCTTCCCTTTATCGACAAAAACGACATAGGCTATACGCCCGAAAGCGCGTATCTCTCGGGGAGTGTTTGTGCCAAAGACTATATACGGCTCTACGAAAAGATAAAAAATGTGAAGGTCGACGTAGATGCGTTGTCGGGGAAGTTTTCTATCGATCTCCACAATCCTCTCACGATAGACAAATACTCCAAAGGGATGAAGCAAAAACTCCTCCTCGCACTCGCCACCATAGGCAATCCAAAGACCCTTATACTCGATGAGCCTACGAGTGGACTTGACCCGTTTATGAGCAGAGAGATAGAAACGATTTTACTCGACCTAAATGCCGACCACCGCCTCATCATCTCGACCCATTCTCTCCATTTAGCCGACAAGCTCAAAAACGAGATTTGGATACTGCGGCGTGGAGAGATATACTTCAGAGGCTTTCTTGAAGATAAAAATGCGATAGAGGAGCGATTATTTGCGAGTTTTGAAAATGAATAAGGTTATTTCCCTTACCCTTTTTTATTGCAAGATTCTTATCAAAAACAGAGCTACGCCGTTGTTTGGCACGATCGCGCTCGCTTCGCTTGTTATCGCCTATTTTTTATCGAATGTAAATATCGTCATACAGTTCAAGCTCTTTGAAGACATCCTCCTCACCTCACAAGCCTACCTCCTTATCTTGTGTGCTCTATTTTATACCTTTGAGCTGCTCACGCGCGACAAAATCAGCGGCTTTTTTATCTTGCCGCTTTCGCTCGGTGTAGAGAGAAATGAGTATTTACTTACCCTCTTTATCGCTCCCCTCGGGATACTCTTTTTTCTCTTCCTTGCTTTTTTGGGTGTCGATTTTTTATTTTTATATTTTATAGAGGGAGAGGTGCATCTCGGAATCCTCTATCAGCTCTACCTCTTCTTTCTCGAAGCCGCACTCTTTTCGATGATTATGACCCTTTTTGCGCAATATGTTTCGATAATGAATAGCGCTACGTATGCCCTTTTGCTCTACCTCATCGGAAACGGTTTGGATGAGCTAAAACACCTTTTTGGCGATAATATAGCCATTACTACGCTCTACTACCTTTTCCCGAATTTCTCGTTTTTCGATATGCAAAGTCTAGTCGTCAACAGACTGCCGCTAGTGAGCGCAAGCTATATTTTCCCTACACTCTATTTCATTGCATACACTTCTCTAATTTACGGCATCGCGTACGCGAAGTACAAAAAAAAGGTCTTGGATGTCGCCACGTAGACCGCTATTAATAGGGGCTTTTCTTCTTGCTGCTTGTTTGGTCGTATTTCAACCAAGCCCTTATGAAAAGCTAGACGGTGGCGAGATTCTTTTTGCAGAGCCCCTTTTATTTAAAGCATTGAGCGGCAATAGCGCAAATCTCAATGCCGATTTTCTATGGCTCCTCTCAAATAACATATCGGAGATCAAAACAAGCGGCAAAGTGGATACGGAAAAGTTTTCCAAAGCTTTTTTGACCATCGCTACGGTTGAGCCGAATTTTTTCCCTGCGATAAATTACGGTGCACTCTATTTGGCAAGCGTAAAAAACGAGGTGGTTCTCGCAGAGCAAATCGTCGACACCTCTTTGCAATACTCGCCGAATAATATAAACACTCTATTTTTAAAACTCCTGCTCAATATCTCTTACAAGGAAATACAAGATGAGCACCTCATTTATGAGACCGCAAAAAAAATAGCAGCGCACGAAAATGCGACGACTTACCTCAAAAAAACCCTCATTAAAAACTTTGCGCAGGACGTTTTGATTTATTCTAAAAATAGTAAAATTGGTACAGCTCAAAAAATTAAAGACCTCCAATGGCTCTATGAAAATAGCGAAGATAGAAGCAGAAAAAAAGAGATAACCGAGGCGATAGAAAAACTCAAGGGATAATAATGGCAGCAGAACACAAAGTAGACGTCAACGAACTCACGTTTGAACTCACCGATAGAATCAAAGGCTACCTCAAAAAAATGGTAGAGGTCGGCGGAAGCGACTTGCATATAAAGTCGGGGATGAATATCAAATCGAGAATCAACGGCAAAATAGAAATACTTAGCGAAGAGGTCATCGAAAAGCGGGACGGTATCACGCTGGCTAAAGAGCTGCTAAGAACAAGATTTGGTGAGTTTGTCGAAAATAAAGAGGCGGATTTTGTCTTTATCGTGAGCGATGAACTCCGCTTTAGGGTGAATATGTTTTTCCAAATGGATGGCGTGAGTGCGGTATTTCGTGCGATCCCGAGCACAAAAAAGACCATAGATGAGCTCAATATGCCCGAATCAATAAAAAAGATTCCCCACTTTGAGCGGGGAATCGTACTCGTAACGGGCGTAACGGGGAGCGGTAAATCTACGACTCTCGCCGCAATTATCAATGAGATCAATATGACCCAAAATAAACACATCATTACTATTGAAGACCCCATAGAGTTTATCCATAAAGATAATAAGTGCATCATTAATCAAAGAAGTGTGGGGCAAGACACCAACAGCTTTTCAAATGCTTTGAGAGGAGCACTAAGGGAAGATCCCGACATCATCCTAGTGGGCGAGATGCGAGATATGGAGACGGTGGAGATGGCACTGCACGCCGCGGAAACCGGACACTTGGTGTTTTCTACACTCCACACCGTCGATGCGAAAGAGACTATCAACAGAATAGTCTCCATCTTCCCTCCCGAAGAGCAAAACCGTATCCGCTACACTCTCTCAGGCACACTTCAAGCGGTCGTATCGCAAAGATTGGTGCGCACCATCCAAGGAGGGAGAAGGGCGGCTGTAGAGATACTTTTCAGGACACCGCGTATCGAGAATCTCATACGCGAAGGACGGGATAAAGAGATAAGCGATGCGGTGTACGAAGGGAAAAATATCTACGGCACGCAGACGTTTGATCAGGCACTTTTAGAGCTAGTAGAAAGCGGTATCGTAGCCGAAGGAGAAGCATTAGCAGCCGCGACATCGGCATCGGATCTCAAACTCAAACTCTCTATGGATGAAAAAACCGCCGATAATAAAGACGAAGGGGTGATAAAACTAAAACTCCTCGACTAACATTTTTTGAGAATTTTCGGGGAGATATGATTCCTTAGTTCTCCCGCGAGTTGTGCCTCGTCAAAGAGATCTATCTCAACAAGGGAGGGTTTTTTGAGCTTGAGCATCACATCTCCTTTGCCGCACGTAACGATATAGGAGATCATCAAAGAAAAATCGGGCTCATGTCCGACCAAAGCGATACATTTGTACTTCTCTTGACAAGAATCTAAAAACTTTCGCAAGTCTTTTATATTTGCGCTAGGATTGAGTAACGGGGTGTTTTTGTACTCGGTATTTGGATACGATTTCCGCAAAATATCGGCGGTTTGCAACGCCCGTATCGCTTTTGAGCTTACTATCAGATCTATCTCTTTGTAGATTTTAGGGAGCTTGGAAAAAAACTCTTCGGCGACCTCTCTCCCTTTTAGGCTAAGCGGTCGCAATAAATCATCATCATCGAATTCCTCACGCTCCAAAGCGATAGAATGTCTGATGAATAAGAGTTTCACTACCGTAATCCATCCAACATTTTAAACGTAAAATCGGCGCTATTTTTTGCCGAGCTTTTCAGAAACTCATCAAAGCTAAATCCGGCATCCATATCTGCCGCATCGCTGATGGCACGCAAAATGAAAAACGGCACGCCTAGCGCATCACACACACAAGCCACACTCGCCCCCTCCATCTCCAACGCATCGGCATCATACGTCTTTTGAATCCACTCTTTCTTTTTTTCGTCGGCAATAAATTGATCCCCCGTAGCGATCACTCCGCCTTTCAGTGCGATTCCCATCGTCTCGGCGACTTTTATCGCAAGTCCATTGAGCGCCGAATCACTTTCGTAAAAGTGTTTTGATTCGGGTATGAATCCAAACGGATGTCCGAATGCCGTAATGTCTACGTCGTGCTGATAGAGTTTCGTAGCGTAGATAAGATCGCCGATTTTCAGCTCGGGATTTATAGCGCCTGCCACACCGCTAAATATGAGCTTTTGCGCACCGAACTTTTCGATCATAAGCGTCGCACTCAAAGCAGCATTGACCTTTCCTATTTTGCTATATGCGATAACGAGATCGATATTTTTATATGAAGCAAGATAATAGTTGTTATTGGCGTATTCTATTTTTTCATAACTTCCGATTCGTTCAAGTATCGGCTCAACTTCCTCTTGCATCGCTCCGAGTATCGCTATTTTCATTTATCCGTTCCTTTTTAAATATTTTTTGAATTTCGAAATCTTGTAGTTCACCTCACAAAAAAGTACCGCTTCTTTAAAAAGCTCCGCTTCGGCTACACATTTACCTTCGGGCGAAACAAGCATACTTCCGCCCCAAAATCCCATACCGTCCTCAAACCCTACCCTATTGACAAACGCGACATACGCACCGTTTGTAATCGCTAGCGATTGCACGATACTTTGCCATTGGGTTTGTATGACAAGCTCTTTTTCAAATCCGCGTGCCGGAGAGTTGGCTATCACGAAAATCAAATCCGGATTTTGCGCGCTCAATTTATATTGCACTTCACTACTCCACGCATCTTCACATATCAAGACGGCGCAACGCATACCGTAAAGCTCAAATACATCTAGATTCTCACCCTTAAAGTAATACCTTGCTTCTTCAAACATCGCGTAGTTAGGCAGAATATTTTTATGGTGCGTGTGTAGTAAATGCCCTTCGGAAAAGAGGAGTGCGGAGTTGTAAATCTTCCCTTTTTCTCTTAGGGCTGCTCCGAGAATAATCGTGATTTTTTCGCTAAGTTTGGCAAAAATATCTAACTCTTCTGCCGTATAACACATATCAAACACACCGTCCATAAGGCGATAACCGCTCAATGAAAGCTCGGGAAAAATAATCACGTCGGCTTTGCCGATTGCCTCGTTTATATATTTTATATGGGTGTTTTGATTATTTTTATTGAGCGAAGGGGTGATTTGCGCAAGGGCGATTTTCATCACCCGACCTTAACTGCGCACTCTTTTGCCATAGCGATGTCGCTTACGCTTAGCGTCTCTTTTTCGCTTATCTTTTTATTCAACCCCTTAAGCACCGCTCCGTTGCCGAACTCCACGTAGCAATCGATGCTCGAATCGACGTTTGACACGCTTTGTTTGTAGCGCACGGGAGAGACGAGTTGTTTTTTTAACAAGTCTACTGCTTCGTTCTTTGTAGCGTATGGCTTTGCCGTGACATTGGAGACGATAGGGAAAGCAAAAGAATCTTTGAGCGTAGATTCCAAAGCTTTACCAAACTCTTCACCCATACTCTCTAGCAACGGAGAATGGCTAGAGACCGACATATTAAGTAGCATTGCCCTTTTTGCGCCGAGTGATTTTATCGCTTCAGTCTCGGATTCTAAATCTTTTTTTAAACCCGCAAGTACCATCTGTCCGTCACAGTTGTAATTGGCGCACCAGACTTTTTTTCCGTTTGCTCTTTGTGAATCGATATATTTTTCCAATACCGCATCTTCAAGCCCCAATACGACCATCATAGCACTTTCTTGCTCTTTTGAACACTCTTGCATCAACTTTCCTCTATGATTTACCAGCCAAACAGCATCGACGATGTCTAATGCTCCGGCACTCACGAGTGCACTATACTCACCCAAAGAATGTCCTATTGCAAGACTAGGGGCACCTGCTCCTGCTCGTCTAAATGATTCATAGCAAAGCACACTTACGAGCAATATCGCAGGTTGTGTATATTCGGTCTTTTCGAGCAATTCACTGTTATTTTCTATGATGTCTCGCAAATCAACGTCAATCCTCTTGGATGCTTTGTCAAGAATCTCTTTCGCATACTCGTCGTGTAAAAAAAAGTCGCTTCCCATGCCCTGTTTTTGGGAACCTTGACCGGGAAAAACTGCACAATAACTCATAGCAACTCACTTAATTCATTTATTTTTTTTCTTAAAGTATTTCTATTTAACCCAAGTCTATCGGCTACCTGCAATTGCGATTTGAATTTTTTCAAAGCCGATCGAATGAGCGGTGCCTCATAGAGATACAAGAAGTCGCGATAATCGTTATTGCCGCCAATCTTGTTAATGAGAAAATTCTCCATCATAATCATTATCTCGTTTTCGCCCATATTTTCAATAAGGTGTGTAAAGAAAATCGATCTGCGGAGAGAGTGGGCGTTGTCTTTTAAGTCTAGAA
This sequence comes from uncultured Campylobacterales bacterium, assembly GCA_964500775.1. Classification (GTDB taxonomy): domain Bacteria; phylum Campylobacterota; class Campylobacteria; order Campylobacterales; family CAZCQG01; genus CAZCQG01. The sequence goes on along the minus strand of CAZCQG010000011.1, from coordinate 36,190 downwards.
TCAAACGTTCATTTTTTACCTCTTCTCCGCCGCCGAGAATTGCCCTTGCTTCTTCTAAAAATTTCTTGGCTAGAGGCTTAATATCTTCTTCGCGTTCTTTGAGCGGCTTTAAATGCAATCTCACGCTAAAAAATTCATCGACTACTTCTTGTCTAATCTTTTTCTTTGTCGTAGCGACAAAGCGTATCCCGCTAGAAGCGGCATCTCTAAACGCATTAATATCTAAAATCTTGTCAAAATCTTTTAAAATAATAGTGCTCTCTTGCGTACTTAACTTTTCGAGTTCACTTAAATGGTCATTATCGATCACTTTTGCTTCCGGAAGAATATAGCGGGCAAGCGTCACCTTGCCGGTGCCGCCTTCACCCTCTATCAATGCATTGACATTCAGACCCTTTAAAAGGTTGGCAGATTTTAAAACCTCTCTTGAAGAGGGGGATTTGGCTATAAAATTAATGGCATCCACAGCCGCTTCCGCAACAACCGGATTCAGATTCGTTATCACATACACAACCGTTATTTATCTCATCCTCACTCGCATCTCTCACATCTACGATACTCACTGCAAATAATAACTCTTTCCCTGCTAGCGGGTGGTTGTAGTCTATAGTTACACTCTCGTCGTTAAAATCTTTTACGGTAACTTGAATCGTGTGTCCCTCTTCTGTTTGCCCAAATAACGACATACCGGCACTTAACTCTATGTCGGCGAATTGCTCTTTTGGGAAAACTCGCAACGCATCGTCGTTATACACGCCATACGCATCTTCCGGAGCTACCTTCACATCCTTACTTTCACCTTTTTGCATCCCCATAAGGGCATCTTCCAAACCTTTGATAATTTGTCCCGCACCCACTAAAAACTCTAGCGGTCTAGAGCCTTTATTAGAATCTAACTCATTGCCTTCGTTATCGGTCAATACGTACTCTATCGAAACTACTTTATTTATATTTACAGACATTAATGCTCCTAGATTTTTACTCCAAGTATAGCGAAAAAGATTTTAAAGGGTATTATTTTTTAAGCAGTGCAGCTTCTTTGGAATCAGGGTAATTCGCCGCAAGCGTGTCATAAAAAAGCTTGGCGTTCACCGTGTCCTTTAGGGCTTCGAAACTTTTAGCTGTATGGTATAAAAGGGTAGACATATAGTCGGATTTATCGTAAAGCGCCGCACTCGTTTTAAAATGAAAAACGGCATCTTTGTACCTTTTTTGATAGTATGCGATTTCCCCGAGATAATAATTACTCGTAGCAGGTTTGTATTTGTTTTCGGCAGTATACTCAAATCTTTTTTTCGCATCATCATATTTTTTATTTTGATATTGCTCTCGCGCCTCTTCAAATAACGCAAAATTATCTTGACCTTCAAATCCGCTTGAGGCATTTACTTTATTGATAGCGCCTTTTATCTCTTTGAGTTCTCCCCACAACAAATCAAGCTCTTCTTTTGTAGCATATTTTTTTGCATATTCGCCGATTTCGCTTTTTAACAGACCTATGCTTGATTGTAATTCTTCAAAATTTTTATCGTATATCTTTGTATTCTCTTCATAGAGATTGAGCATCCCCGCTATTGTTTTGTTTATTTCGGAGAGTTTATCTTCGTGTAAGATGTTTTGATTTTCAAAAAGGAGTTGAATATTTTTAAGCTCCGACGAAAGCTCTCTATATTTAGTACTCTCGCCATCCACTACGCTTTTTAATCCCTCTAGCGATTCTTCTATATCTTTCATACGAATCTCTAGTGCGATTGATTTTTGCGTTACTTCTTTGAGGGAATTGGTATTTTGGAGTATCTTTTTTTCACTTTCCGTAAGCCCGTACGGATTTTCGCTATCTAAATCACCCGCCCCGAAAGCCGAAGGCTCTTGGGCGAATGAAAAAGTGAAAATTACTAAAAAAGATAGTAAATATTTAGGCATTAATTACGGGAGAAGTTTAAAATCTGCTCTTCTGTTTTTTGCGAAGCACTCTTTTGTTTTGTCCATGCAAACAGGTTTGCTTTCACCGTAACTTACAAGTAACATCTTAGCCTCGCTGATACCTTTTGCGCTCAAAGCATCTTTAACGGATACCGCTCTTTTTAAACCAAGTGCGTAGTTGTATTCGTCAGTACCGTATTCATCGCAGTTTCCTTCGATTTTTATAGTGAAATCGCCGGCTTCCGCTGCTAAAACCTTAGCGTCCGTATCGACAGTACCTTGCATGTCGGCTCTAATGCCATACTTATCAAAATCAAAGTAAACACTTTGCAACTTGTCTTCAATAGCCTTGATAGCCGCAGTTCTCTCATCTAGTGAAACGAAATTATCGCTCCCTCTAGCACCCGCAGTCGCAACATCATTTAACGAAGCATCGGCACTTTCCCTGCCGCCGTTAGCACCCGCACCTTGATTTTTTTGGCTACAACCGCTCACTAATAGCATAGCTACAAGAGCACTCAACATCAAAACCTTTTTCATAAACCTCTCCTTACGAAATCTAGTGATAGAGATAAAATCCTATCCTTGTCTAGCTTAAAAGTCAATTTCACCAATCAATAGATTGTATCTTTCCCGCATTTAAGGGGAATAGAAAACTTTTATTATAGTTTAATCTTATAATTCCAAGTGCACTTTGATTCTTATTGTGTTTGATATGAAGTATCGTCTCTCCGTCCTCGGAGAACTTTGGAAACTGGTTCTCTCCACTTGCGGTTAAACGACGGATATAGTCACTTTTGGTGGAAACCAAAAAGAGGTTAAAGGTATTGGTGGCAAACTCACTATCGGTTTCCCTGCTTGTATATACCACATACTCTTTGTATGCAGAACACGCATTGTTATTTTTACCGTGATACACGACCCGCTCCACCGCATCGGAATCTCCCTTTTTTAGAAAGATATTCGGATACCCTAGCCTATCGGAAACAAATATGATATTTCCGTCTTCGGAAAATTGACCGCTTACATCGATTCCTTTGTACTTGGTAATCTGTTTCAAATTTTTTGTTACCGTATCGTATCTGTAAATGTCGGCTTGATCTTGGGGTGCCATAGTTAAAAGCAAATATCTCCCGTCATCGCTTACATCAGAGCAAGCAAGCATACCCTCGCTTTCGGTGATTCTCACTCTCTCGCCCGTATAAATGTTTTGTTTATAGAGTGTGGGCTTCTTGTTGTATTTGGTGAAGTAAAATTCTTCCTGTTTATCGTCCGCCCATTTTGGGAATATGTTTAAGCCGTTCTTGGCAACGACCTGTGTAAAGGTCAGGGTATAGTCAGAAATAAGAATCTCTGATTCGCTGGGTGATAAATACCTTGAAAATATAACAAACTTGTTCATCCAAGCCACACTAGGTGCTTTTATGTAGTCATTCGCATCGATTGTGATTTTATGGGACAAAAACGGATAGCGTTCGATTTTTCCTACCGTATACGATTTTCTAAAGACCACTCTATTAAGATTTACGTCATAAATCTTTATTTCCGATACAACATTGTTGTACTCGGTATAGCTTTTGACTTTTAAGACCAAATCCGTGCCGCGCTTGAGATAGCCGACATAGTCTATGTCGTTTTCAAAAATGGAATTCATCCCTTGTTTGACCTTGAAGTGACCGGTCACTTTGAGGTCTGCCTCCAACATTTTTATCACTTTCGCAGAAAGGTCACCTTGTGTCGCCGAGCTATCCTCTATCTCTATACTTGGTACGTTTTTGAGACTTTTTATCACCTCTAACGTGGCATCAACGCCAAAAGCCGTATGTACCAAAAAAACCAACAATGTTATAAATCGCATCATCTTTCGCCTTTTGTTTTAAAACTAACCTCTATGATAGTTTCTTTTCCTTTTTCATAAGGGGGAAACCCCACCTGCTTGAGACTTTCCAAATAAGCCTTAAGCATATCATCAAATTCGCTATTTCCCGAACCGGAAGTGATTTTATAGTCAAAATTGCCTAAATTATCAATAGTTACCGAGACTTTAGATTCAAAACCTATGTATTGCTCGGAAGGATTCCAATGTGAAGAGAGGAGTTCGTGTACCTTTGAGTAGTACTCGTCATACTCTCCCTCGCTTAAATCTAAAGCAATATTCTCTTTATAGCTTGTACTTTTTGAGATATTGGGCACACTCGAATCGGGAGCTAATTTTTGCTTCTCTCTAATACTTTTTTTTCTTTTTGCGAGTTCATCGTCATTACTCTCATACTCAATAATTTTTTTTTCAATCGGAATCGGAGCATCTACTTTTGAAAATAGCTCGCTGATGCTAAGCCCTTGCTTGGGGGTTCTAGAGGCAGATTCTTCTGAAATCTCCTTTTCTATTTTTACTTCCGTGGGCTGCTTTTCTGTTTTTTTATTCTCTTTGACGTTCGGGATCTCCACCATTGTGATCTCAAAAAGAGTTTCGTTTTTTTTAGAAAATTTTGTGGCTTGCTTTTCGCTCAAAATAAGCTTGTAAAAAAGAAAAAGGATAAGAAGAATATATATTCCGAAAGAGGACAAGCCACTGAAAATGAATAGTGTTTTATTACCCTTCAGTAACAAGTGAAACCCTAAAAAAACCTGCTTGTTTTACACTTTTTAGAATATAAATAACATCATCGTATTTTAAATTTTTGTCCGCTCTTATGTACACTGCAGACTTTTTGTCGTAATTGTCGGTAAGTAGCGAGAAGTTTTCGACGAACTCTTTGTAGTTAAAAACATCGTCTTTTATATAGACTTTTTTCGCAATATCCACTCGAATTTCAATTTTAACATCATCGGCTTTAGTGACTTTAGCAGAACCTTGCGGGAGATTTATCTCCTCTTCATATACAAGTGTAGGTGTAGTCACCATCAGAATCGCGAGTAATACGAGCATAATATCGACAAGCGGTGTGATATTTAGGTCAGGGGTTTCGTTCCAGTTAAAATGCTCTTGCATCTAATTTTCCGTATCTGTGGACACGCCCTCTTTTTTTTGTTTTTCTGTGCGCTCCAAAATAAGGCTCGTAATTATCTTAAGATACGAATCTAACTCAAAAGCTTTTCTTTTTAGCAACAAATGAAATGAATATGCAGGTATTGCTACCATTATACCCGCAGCAGTAGCAACAAGTGCTTCTGATATTACGGGAGCTATCACGTCAAGTGACGCCTTCGAAGTAGCACCGAGTGTAGAAAATGACTCCAAGATTGAAACCACCGTGCCGAAAAGTCCAATAAAAGGGGCGGTTGAAGCCACTATTGATAAAAATGTCAAACCTGAAGTGGCATCTTTAATGGCTTTGCTGACGCAAATACTTAAAAGATTTTCGGTAATTTTTCTATTTTTGTTAAAACATTTATAGAGTGCGGAGGATGAGTTTAAGGCATTGCCACCCATCATCAGTGTTTCAAGGGATTGTTTTTCAAGGTTTAATTGTGCATTAATTGAGATGTATTTATAAAAAAACGACCAAAATGTAGCTAAGAAATAAAACGAAAGCCACACAATGACCAAGGTAGTTATGTAGCTACTTGACCGTAAGTAGTCAAGTAGCCAATCAATCATACTCAAAGGTATTTTTTTCCTGCTTGTTCGATTTTTGCCATAACAGAAGATATGACGATATTGCTATCTTTAGCCCTCTCAAGCATATCTTTTGCACTTGAAATAGCTTCGGCCAATTCACCTTCAGTGTCGCCTTTTATATAAACGGCACCATCGGCAAGAACGTCGACGCTCATTTCATTCACTTTTGCATAGCCCCAGTCAACGGCAACTACTTCCGCGCCGTTTTCTTTCGTAAGCTCAATAACACCCGGTATTAAAGTAGATACGGTATCCGCATGTCCGGGCAGGACACCAAACTCCCCCTCGCTTCCAGGCAAGGTGACCATATCTACATTACCGTCGTATATCTTACCTAGCGGAGTTACGATTGTTAAATGTAGTTTATCCATAAAGGTCTCCGTTATTAAGATTTACTCTTGAGCTTCTCTGCTTTCTCTATCGCCTCATCTATTCCGCCGACCATATAAAACGCACCTTCCGGTAGATCGTCATATTTGCCGTCTAGGATTCCTTTAAAGCCGTCAAGTGTCTCTTGCAACGTAACGTATTTCCCGGGACTGCCGGTAAACACTTCCGCAACGAAGAAAGGTTGTGAAAGGAATTTTTCAATTTTTCTCGCTCTATCAACGGTAAGTTTATCCTCTTCAGAGAGTTCATCCATACCGAGAATCGCGATAATATCTTGCAAATCTTTATATTTTTGAAGTACCATTTGTACGCCTGTAGCGACTTTATAATGATCTTCACCTACCACTTGCGGGTCAAGGATTCTCGAAGTAGAATCGAGCGGGTCTACCGCAGGATAAATACCTTTTTCGGCTATCTTTCTTGAAAGAACGGTTGTCGCATCCAAGTGGGCAAAAACAGATGCCGGAGCAGGGTCGGTCAAGTCATCTGCAGGTACATAAACCGCTTGAACGGACGTAATAGAACCTTTTTTGGTAGACGTAATTCTCTCTTGCAAAGAGCCCATTTCACGCGCAAGCGTAGGTTGGTACCCAACCGCTGAAGGAATCCTACCAAGAAGTGCCGACATCTCTGCACCTGATTGTGCGTATCTAAAGATGTTATCGATGAACATAAGAACATCAAGCCCTTTTTCATCTCTAAAATATTCAGCCATCGTAAGACCTGTAAAAGCGATTCTGTTTCTTGCGCCCGGTGGTTCGTTCATTTGACCGTAGCATAGGGCAACTTTATCCAAAACGCCACCCTCTTTCATTTCATGATAAAGGTCGTTTCCTTCTCTTGTTCTCTCACCCACACCCGCGAATACGGAGTAGCCTGAGTGTTTATACGCAACGTTATGGATAAGCTCCATAATAATAACGGTCTTACCGACGCCAGCACCGCCGAATAGTCCGACTTTACCGCCTTTTGAATACGGAGCAAGCAAGTCAACGACTTTGATACCTGTCTCAAACATCTCTGTTTTTGTAGACTGATCTTCAAAGCTCGGAGCGTCTCTATGGATTGACCACTTCTCTTTTGTTGTTACGGGAGCACCCTCGTCGATAACATCACCGATTACGTTAAAGATTCTACCGAGAACCTCTTCGCCGACGGGAACTTGTATCGCATCACCCCTAGCTTTAACCGTAAGACCTCTCATAAGACCTTCGGTCATGTCCATTGCAATTGCCCTTACTCTATTGTCACCAACGTGTGCAGCAACTTCTAAAACAAGATTCTTCTTTTCTCCACCTATTTCGTATTTAACGTCAAGGGCTTCGTTTATTTTGGGTAAATAATTTTCAAAATCTACGTCAACGACAGGTCCCATTACCTGTGCAATCTTACCTTCCATTTAGATACTCCTTTATTTCATTGACTCGACGCCGGTATTTATCTCTACCAACTCGGTTGTAATTGCTTCTTGTCTAGCTTTGTTATATTTGATAGTTAAACTTCTCGCCAATTCTTTTGCGTTATTCGTTGCATTATCCATAGCCTGCATCCTTGCACTGTGTTCAGCTGCAAGTGAGTCAATCAATGAATAATACATACCGTATTCAACATATTTTTGTGCCAACTCATCCAAAACCGAAGAATCATCTTCTTCCGGCTCCACTTCCATAAGCGAAAGCGAAGAATCGATATTGCACGATGTCGTGTCTATAGGCAATAAGTCTCTAACGTTTAACTGTTGAGATATCATATTCTTAAAGCCGTTATGCACGACAATCACCTTGTCGGTTAAACCGTTTAGGTAATCTTCTGTAGCCTTTTTTATAAACTCTGCACCCAATTTATAATCAGGGGCCGAGCTAAGACTATCGACACTGTCTAAAAGTTCAATATCGTTAAACTTAAAATACGCTATACCTTTTTTCCCGACGGCACGTAAGCGGACTTTTATATTTTGCTTTTTATAGTCTTCCATAAGTTTTCTAACGGCTTTAATCGTTGCCATATTAAAACCGCCGCACAAACCCTTATCGGCAGTGACGAAAACTATGTCCACCATATTAATTTGTCTCTCTTCAAAAGAGAAAAACTTGCTGTCAAGTCCGCCGATTCTATATTTTTCGACTTTGTATCTTATCTCGGACATTACTTCGTTAATTTTGCTAGCGAAGTTTTTTGATCTCCGAGCCATCTCTTCTGCTTTTCTTAGCTTGGAGGTAGATACGAGTTTCATAGCACGCGTAGTTTTTTGCGTGTTCTGAACCGACTTAATCTTTCTTTTTATATCTTTTAAGTTTGCCATAAGCTATCCTTATTGGACCACAAATACCGTCTTAAACTCTTGCAACGCTTTATGTAGTTTTTCTTCCAACTCTTTATCAAGTTGTTTTTTGCTTCTAATGTCTTCAAGAATCTCAGGATATTTTGCTTCGATAAACGGATAAAGCTCAGCTTCAAATCTAGTTACCGAACCTGCGCTAATATCATCCAAATACCCTTTTGCACCTGCAAATATTACTGCGACTTGCTTTTCGATAGGAAGTGGAGAATATGGCGGTTGTTTTAGCACTTCAACCATTCTCTGACCTCTTTCAAGCTGCGCTCTTGAAGCTTCATCAAGATCGCTTGCGAATTGTGCAAACGCTTGGAGTTCTCTATATTGCGCAAGGTCAAGTCTAAGCGTACCTGCAACTTGTTTCGTAGCTTTTATCTGTGCAGAACCACCAACCCTAGAAACAGAGATACCTACGTTAATCGCAGGTCTGATACCTGAGTTGAAAAGGTCTGATTCCAAGAATATTTGACCATCGGTAATTGAAATTACGTTTGTCGGGATATATGCAGATACGTCACCTGCTTGTGTCTCAACAATTGGAAGAGCAGTTAATGAACCGGCACCTTTATCATCGCTCAATTTTGCCGCTCTCTCAAGAAGTCTTGAGTGGAGATAGAAAACGTCGCCGGGGAAAGCTTCCCTGCCCGGAGGTCTTCTAAGGATAAGTGATATTTCTCTATACGCCACCGCGTGCTTTGAAAGATCATCATAGATGATAAGGGCGTGTCTTGCATTGTCTCTGAAATATTCGCCCATCGTTACACCCGCATAAGGAGCAAGGAATTGCAATGCAGCTGAATCAGAAGCAGCAGCATTTACGACTATCGTATAGTCCATCGCACCGTGCTCTTCAAGTTTTCTTACGACTTGCGCAACAGTTGATTGTTTTTGACCTACTGCAACATAGATACAAACTACATCTTGCCCTTTTTGGTTGATGATTGTATCAATTGCAACGGTTGTTTTACCCGTTTGTCTATCACCGATGATTAGCTCTCTTTGCCCTCTACCGATCGGTACAAGTGCATCAATCGCTTTGATACCCGTTTGCAAAGGCTCATGAACCGATTTTCTCGCCATGATTCCCGGAGCTTTCTCTTCGATGAATCTTGTTTCGCTTGCGTCAATAGTACCTTTACCGTCAATAGGATCACCTAAAGGATTCACAACTCTTCCGATAAGCGCATCGCCTACGGGCACTCTCAAAAGTGCACCGAGTCTTTTTACGCTCGTCCCTTCGCCAATCCCTTTAGCGTCACCCAAAACAACGACACCTACACCGCTCTCTTCAAGGTTTGCAGCCAAACCTTTTTCACCCGTCTCAAACTCCACCATCTCATAAGACATTACATTCTTAAGACCGTGTACCTTTGCCACTCCGTCAGCAAAAGTTGTTACCTTTCCTGTTTCGTTAACGTCAATGTTAAGTTCAAAACTCTCTATTCTCTCTTTGATGATAGAGCTAATCTCGTCAGCTTGCATCTTAGCTACCACACAATCTCCTTTTGATGTACTAAATTGCTTTTAAAATATGTTCGGTTAGTGAACTTTTTAGTCTCTCTTTAGAGAAACCGACCTCAATTCCTAAATCTTCTACTCGAAGTAAAATACCGTCAATATCACTATTTTTTTGCTCTAGTTTTATATCTGCATTTACCTTCTTGCTTATGCCGTTTGAAAGTGCACTCATAACATCATTAGAAAGTTTACTATTGCACAAAACATACCCGCTGTATTTTTTGTTTGCACTTGCTAATTCGCTCTCAATCTCTCTGCATACTTGAGGTATTAATTCGATTCTGTTTTTTTGTGCCAAAATCCGCAAGAAATTCACAAGTTTCTTGTCGGCTTTTGAATCAACCAACGAAAGTAAAAACCCCTCTTTTTGTGTGACGCTCAAGCTAGGAGATTCTATGATTTCCAAAAACTTCTCGCTCGAAAATGCATTTTTTATCTCATTCAAAGTCTTCAGATATGTCTCAATCTCTTTCTGACTTGCTACTTGGAAAAGTGCCTTTATATATCTCTTGGCTATCAATTCTTTCATTATGCAACCCTTTTAAGTACGATGTCGCTGTATCCGTTTTTATCGATAGATACGGCTTCACTCGTCATAAGTTCGCTAAGTACTTCTTTTGTTATCTCTTTTTGTGCTTTCTTCTTCAACAACTCAGCGAGGTCTTCGTATTGCTTAATCATATTTTCAATCTCATGCTTCGTTGCTTCTTCTACCTTTTGAGCTATGAGATACGCCTCTTTTTTCGCCGTCGCTATGATGTCTTCGGCAATCTTCTTTGATTTTTCAAGGGATTGCTCTGCGTCATCACGCTCTTTTTTTGATTCTCTTAGTTTCGCCTGCACCTTTTCGAGTTCGTCTGCTATTTCTCTTTTTCTACCGGTGAAAAAAGCTTTTGCTTTGTCTGCGATAAGATAGTAGAGGATAACGGCAAAAATAGCAAAGTTGATAAGTCTCTCAACTATATCAGTACTACCGCTAGCTTCACTATTTGCAAAAGCAAAACATGATAAAGTAAAAAGTATCGTTAAAATCTTACCCATGTTTGTCCCTTATAGTTGACTGAGCTTAGCTTTTAAGCTCTCTTTATATAGCGGCATTTGCGATAGAAGCGCATTTTTCAAATTTTGCTTTTCGGTCGACAAATCGTTAATAAAGCTCGAGTATTTCGACTCTAACTCGCCTCGTTTCCCTTCTGCTTTAGCACTTGCCGATTCTTTTGCATCGGAATGTGCCTTCTCTTTAATTTTAGCAGCCTCTTTTTTTGCTTCGTGAATAATTCTCTCAGCCTCTTTTTTTAGCCCCAAAACCTCATCAGCATTCGATCTGATGTTCATCAAATCACTCTTAATTGAGCTCTCTCTGTTGTCCATATATGTCAACAAAGGCTGATAAAGCCATTTGTTTAATAGGAACAATGTAACGAGAAAAGTCACAAAGACTATCCCTAACAAAAGCGGATTAATATCAAGCATTACCTCTCCTTAATATTTGGGCGAATTTTACCACGCACACCCAAAAATCTTCCTTATTTATTGACTACTTTTTTTATGTACTCAACTGCCTTGTCACAATTAAGCTCAATAATTAATCTATTTTTGTCTAATTTTGCATCAATATTATTTTCTTTTAGTGTTGAAATAATAGCCTCTGCATCTTTTTTTGCCGGAGTATATCTGTTTATTACCTTTTTTGGCATATTCTCCTTGATGCTCATATTCCCTTTTTTGAGGTTGAGGGCAATTTTTTCCGCATCTCTGACGCTTAATTTTTGACCCACTATCGATTCTACGACTACCCTCTGCTCTTTTTCATCAAGCCCTACAAGAACCTTTGCGTGCCCTTGAGTAATCTTCCCTTCGGCAATAGCATTTTTTGCATATTCCGAAAGCTGCAAAAGTCTCATTGTATTGGTTATCTGCGTTCTGCTCTTACTCATCATCTCAGATAATTCTACGTGCGTGATGCCGTAATCTTCAATAAGCTCTTTGTATGATTCGGCTAGTTCTAGAGGGTTGAGATTTTCCCGTTGAATATTTTCAATAATTGCCAACTCGCGCAACTTGCTCGTATCCACATCCGCAACTATTGCTTTTATCGTATCAAAACCGGCAATTTTTGAAGCACGGAGTCTTCTCTCACCCGCGATAAGAATATGCTCGTCATCTTTTTCGAAAACAATGATCGGCTGTATGAGACCGTGTTTTTTTATCGATTCGGAAAGTTCATTGAGTGCCGACTGGTCAAAAGTCTTTCTCGGCTGAAAGGGGTTTGGTTTTATTGAGTTTATATCTAATTCTAATATCAGATAAGAATCGTCATCTAGGTTGTTGTCGTAAGCTCTCTCTACCTCATCAAGTATCGCACCGAGTCCTCTACCTAATGATTTCTTTGCTTTCATGCGCCCTCTAAAATCACTTTTGCCAAATCTTGATATGCGACGGAACCCGCGGACATTACGTCATATAAAATTATAGGCTTTCCGAAACTCGGAGATTCGGCAAGTTTTATATTTCTAGGGACAACGATAAAGCGCTCGGAATCTTTATCCCTGAAAAGCTTTTCGTTAAAATGCTGCGCTAAATCGGCAAAAACTTGCTTCGAAAGATTGTTTTGATTGCTGAACATTGTGGGCAAAAAACCTTTTATTTTGAGTGAAGGATTTATCGTTTGCCTAATGAGCTTAACCGTATTTAATAACTGCGCCAACCCTTCTAGTGCAAAAAATTCGCATTGGATAGGTATGATTACCGAATCTGCCGCGCTCAAAGCATTAATCGTGATAGGTCCAAGCGCAGGAGGCGAATCGACGATTACGTAGTCGTAATTATCTTTTATCTCTTCGATTTTTCTTTTGAGTATCAGCTCTCTACCGACCTTCTTTTTTCCGTAAAACTCTTTTTCGATACCTACAAGACCGATATTTGACGGGGCAAGATATAGGGTTGGTATTGAGGTTTTTTGTATGATTTGCGAAAGTCGTTTCGTCCCTATGAGGACGTGATACAAATTGAACTCTATGTCGTTTCTATGCAATCCAAGACTAGTCGTAGCATTCGCTTGGGGGTCGGCATCGACAAGTAGAACTTTTTTTTCCGCGGCAGCCAACGATGCCGCTAGATTGACAGCCGTGGTCGTCTTGCCGACACCACCTTTTTGATTTGCAATAGTAATAATCTCTACCATATTCTAGCCGCCTTATCTATCTTAGACTGTAATATTTTTTTCCCTCAAGTGCTATAGAGCCATCGGGACACAACACGGCATCGCCGAGTGAGCGCCTCTCTCCAAAAAAACTTGCGGAAAACATTTTACTTTTGCAAAATTCTACCTCATAGTAACTAAAAATTTGCTTCCAACTCTCTTTCTTTTCCAGCGCAAAAAAGAGTGCGTCGATAAGTTGTATATTGGGTGTTTTTATATCGAGATTGCCGTACTCTTCGGTTTTTAGATTCCTGTTTATTCCGACTCCGCATACGATTGTATCGCTAAATTTTGTTGTAATAATTCCACCTACCTTACGATCGCTTACGTAAATATCGTTGGGCCATTTTAAAAAAGCTTTCGAACCGTAATTTCTAAGCACTTCGATAATATGCATACCGACATAAATCGAAACAGACGGTATGGGTAAATCATCAGGGAAGTCGCTGTGACGTATTGCAAAAGAGAGATAAAGTGAGCCTTCGTTGCCCTCCCAAACATTGCCCCTGCTGCCGATTCCGTTTGTTTGTTTTTTTGCGACGACGGCAACGGGGAGTTTGAGTTTTCCTTTTTTGAGATTCTCCGTTAAAAAGATTTGCGTAGAATCAAGCTCGTCAAAAAAGAGTGTCTCCAAGCCCGAGTCTCCTTCCTCTTAGGTAACTTTCTCCATCCATTTCATTCTTTGATTGCGGTTGTATTTTGTGGATTCTCACTATGCCTTGCGCGCAAGCAAGGTCAAAACTCCCTTTTTGCACGGAGACTATTTCGCCGATATTGTTTGCCTTGGCAAAAGAATCAAGTAAAGTTACTTCTTTTAGCTTTGTACCGTCGCTAAAAAACACCCCCGGCCAACCGCTATATGCAAGGTATTTCGTATAAAGATTCATCGCGGAATCTAAGTTGACCTCTCCCGCTTTTTTATCTATTTTTTTACAGTAACTTCCATTGCAGTCATTTTGCGGCAACGCCTTGAGGTTTTCATAATTATTTAATATCTTCACCGCCAGTTTTCCGGCTTCAATGCTTAAGGTCTCCCAAATAACATCAATCCTTTGTGACTTGTTTTTTATATACCTCGTGCCGAGTATTTCACCCGTATCAAGTCCGACATCCATACGCATTGCCGTGATCCCGAAAAATTCATCTTTGTTTAAAATGCTCTCTTGAATAGGGCTTGCACCTCTATATTGCGGGAGAATCGAAGCATGTAGGTTGATAGGGGTAGCAATATCCAATATCTCTTTTGGAAGAATCTTGCCATAAGCCGCTACGACCAAAAAATCCGGATCTATCTCCTTGATACGCTCTTGAAAGGCTACATCCTTTAGAGTATGCGGTTGAAAAATCGGAAAGTCACATCCTCTTTGCAAAACATATTCTTTTATATGCGGGGGCTTTATTTCCATTTTACGTCCAACGGGCTTATCAGGCATAGTAACAAGTGCCGCTACTTCTATTTTGGCATCAAGTATCTCTTTTAATATTGCGGTAGCATAGTCCGGCGTACCCATGAAGACGATTCGCATTACCGCTCTGTCTCCTCCGATGTAAACAGAGTTCCGGAATTATGCACCCCGTCTATGAGATATTCCTTCGCGAAACGTAGCTCAAAGCCGCTTGAGAGATAGGTAGGTATCCCCTTTTGAAGCAAAAAATCGGCCGCCATTAATTTTGTGACGATCCCGCCCGTCGCAAACGAGTTATTCGGCGAAGCCACCGCACTTAACTCTTCTTGTGAAATACTTTTTACTACTTTGAGCATTTTTGCGTCGAGATTTTCTCTTGGATTACGATCATAATAGCCGTCTATATCGGTAAGTATCACAAGCATATCCGCAGCAAAATGGTATGCCGCGTGTGCCGAAAGCCTATCGTTATCACCGAAAACCAACTCCTCCGTCGCCGTAACGTCGTTTTCGTTGATGATGGGCAACACTCCGTGTAAAAGCATTGTATCGATTGCATTTTTTGCATGTGCGGTTCGTTTGCGTGAATCAAAATCATCCGCCGTAAGCAAAAGCTGCGAAGTGAGAATCTCATATTTTTGAAATTTCTTTTGATAAGTGTTCATAAGTAGCGGCTGCCCTACCGCGGCAAGTACTTGCTTGTTTTTTAGCTCTTTCTTGTCGAGCTTTAACTCTGTATAACCGGCAGCAACCGCACCTGAAGAGACGAGGATGACTTCATACCTTCTTTTAAGTTCGGCTATAAACTCCACTAAGTTTTGCATACGCTCTTTAGCTAGTCTGTTTTGTTCGGTCAAAACCGCACTTCCGACCTTTAAGACGATTCTTTTCACGCTTACTCCAACTTTGTAAGATCGTATAATCTAAATTTTAACGGTTTGATATTTAATCCGCTGACGGAAGAAATAGGCAAAATAAACTCCACGCTAGTACTCCCGCCTTCCCCCGAAAGAAAATAAGGCAAAGTATCGCTTATGTCATTCTCGTATTTTCTCACCGCTTTTTCGCCGATAAGCTTTGCTATAAACTCACCTACTTTTAACGCGCACTCGCTCGCTTCTAAAGCATCACATCTAGTTATAGCAATAGCACAATTTTTAGCATACAACACTTCACTGTAATTTTTTAATTCGTAACGTAAGGTTTCAAATTGCTCATACATATCCCGATAATTTGCTACATCAATCATATATAGTAGTGTTTTCGTCCGTTCAATATGGCGCAAAAACTCGATTCCGAGCCCTTTCCCCTCACTCGCACCCGAAATAATTCCCGGAATATCCGCGACGACAAAACTTTTATTATAATCAATATCAACAACCCCGAGAGAAGGTATTAGAGTGGTAAACTCGTAGTTGGCGATCTCGGGTTTCGCGTTTGAGAGAGTGCTCACGAGTGTAGACTTGCCTACGTTCGGGAAGCCTACCAATCCTACGTCGGCGATGAGTTTTAGCTCAAGTCGTATCTCTTTTTGCTCGCCGGTGATTCCTTGCTGCGCGTAAGTCGGTCTTTGGTTGGTTGAAGATCGGAAATGCCAGTTTCCTAGCCCTCCCTTGCCGCCTTCTAAAAAAAGGACTTTGCCTTCTTCTTCGGTCATATCCATAAGCAACTCATCGGTGTGCGCATCAAATATCTGTGTTCCGGGAGGGACATCCAAGATAAGATCTTCCCCTTTTTTCCCGTGCTTCTTTTTGCCTTCTCCGGGCAATCCGTTTTTTGCCTTGAGAAGTTTTTTCCCTTTAAAAGCAGAGAGGGTATCGCAATTTTTGTCTATTTGAAAATAGATACTGCCTCCATTACCGCCGTCACCTCCGTCGGGTCCACCCTTGAGAACAAACTTTTCACGTCTAAACGAGGTGGCGCCCGGACCCCCTTTACCTGCTGATACGGTGAGTTCTACACTATCGACAAACATTAAATTACCTTTGAGTTATAAAAGAAGGGCACCCGAAGTTTCGGGTGCATAAATAAGTATTTTTAGGGAAAATAGATTAAGCGGCTGGATAAACGGATACTTTGTTTCTTGTCTTGTCTTTTCTTTCGAACTTAACAATACCGTCAACTAAAGCATATATCGTATGATCTTTTCCTAGACCGACATTACTTCCCGGATGCACTTTTGTCCCTCTTTGTCTGATGACTATATTCCCAGCTCTTACGAATTGACCGCCGAATTTTTTTACGCCTAAACGTCTACCGGCTGAATCTCTGTTATTTTGGGTACTACCTTGACCTTTCTTGTGAGCCATTTTTTACTCCTTACGCTGCTATCTTAGTGATTTTAACTCTGGTAAACTCTCTTCTAAAACCTTTTTTTAGTTTTGAGTCTTTTCTTCTTCTTTTTTTATAGATAAGGACTTTTTTCTCCTTACCTTCATTGATCACCTCACCTTCAACTTTAGCGCCGGCAAGTGTCGGGTTTCCAACTTTTAGACCTTTAGCGTCACATACCGCCAAAACTTCACCTAATTCTACGTTTGCTTTGGATTCCAATCCCATTTTGTCAAAAAGTACGATGTCGCCTTCTTGTACCTTGTATTGTTTTCCGCCGTTTTTTACGATTGCGTACATAATTTTTTCCTTCTTTCTATATGCGATAAAAAGTCACTTCATTTTTTAAGAGTGCGAATTATACCTAAATTAATTTAAATTAAGTTTAATAATATTCTAAATTTTTACTATCGCCTCTATTTCAATAAGGGCATTTTTCGGTAGCGTTTTTACCGCTACCGTGCTTCTTGCGGGCTTATGCGTCCCGAATGCCTCTTCATAGATTTTATTCACTTCGGCAAAATCATCCATATTCGCCAAAAAAATCGTTGTTTTCACGACATTCTCCATTGTTCCGCCGCCTGCCTCTATGACATTTCTTAGATTCTTGAGCACCTGAACGCTTTGGGCTTTTACGTCGCCATCCAAGAATGCCCCTTCGGGAGTAAGCGCTATTTGACCTGAAGTAAAAAGTAAATCTCCGACCTTAACCGCCTGAGAATACGGACCTATGGCTTGGGGTGCTTTATCTGTTTGTATAAATTGCATCAAAGACTCCGAGTTTTTTGTCGATATTGTAAACAGTCTATGGTTTATTTCACTTGAAAGGAGATATGATGTATCTACAAAACAATAGGTCGGCTAAAGTGTCGATGGGATTACAAACGCTCCAAGGCAGTTTTTTACTTCGTTTGATTTCGCAAATGAGGAGATGCAGACAATGAAGTACGCCATAGTATTTATTTTCTGTGCCGCTTTGCCCCTTTTGGCGGACAATTACGTTTGGCCCGAAGGCGGCTCTGCAAATAGAGACTTTAGACTCAACGCTTTGGATAAGAAAATATTGCAAGAACACAAAAGCAGCGGGGCAAAAATCTTTATCGTCGATGCAAAAAACAACACCATACTCAATAGTAAAAACGACAAAAGTGCCGCACCCAAAGCATTAGCGAAAAAACAAAAAAACAACCAATCAAAAGTCATCTACGAAATGAATGAGCAAACGATAGAGTTGCGTTAGGCTCTATCGCTATTTGCTTTTGATAGCCTTTTTTAAAAGTTTTCCCGTTTTAAAACGGACGCTTCTACTTTCAGGAACCATAACCGCATTTTCCAAACCGGGCATAATCGCTTTTCTAGCAGATCTTTTGACGGTAGTAAAACTTCCAAAGCCGATAAAATTCACCCCTTCACCTGCTCTTAGTGCTTCGGTGATTGTCGAGAGTATCGCTTCTAGCGCCAAATCGCACTCTTTTTTAGGAAGTCCCGACTTCGCCGCTACTTTATTGATAAATTCCGCTTTTTTCATCTCTTTTCCTCATAAATGCCGATTTAATTAGCATAAAAGAAGATGCTACTATTTTTTTTTGGAAAAAACAATAGCACTGAGGGTAATTTCAAGGAATTGTAATTGCTTGTATAAAATATATTTATTAATGTTTGGGGAATACAATGAGAATAGGATTTCAGACGGTATATCAAAATATGCAGGTAAGCCAGCAACAAACCCAAAATAATCTTACCGACATCACAAAGCAACTTTCATCCGGTAAAAAAATCCAATACGGCTACGAAGGGAGCTCCACGTTTGTAGAGACATTACGACTTGACTACGAAGAGCTTACGCTCCAACAAGGCATAGATGTCAGCGACAGAGCAAAAAAATTCTCCGACAATACCGACACGACCCTAAGTCAATTCTCTACTACCCTAGACAACTTCAAGCAAAAACTTGTGCAAGCAGGAAACGAGATACACTCTGATGAGAGCTTGGCGGCACTTGCAGATGATATGGAAGCGATGAAAAATCACTTCATTGCACTCGCAAACACATCCATAGGAGGGGAGTATATTTTCTCGGGTACCGCTGTAAATACGGCTCCTATCGGAAACGACGGCAAATACTACGGCAACAACCAAAGTATGCAAGGCTTGGTGAGCACAAACAATCTATTGACATATAATATTACGGGTCAAGAGATGTTCTACGGTAAAGATAGCGATGTCTCTAGAAAAGTGACGACAAATATCAAAAAACTCAACCAAGAATCATTACATCCCGAGATAATGACCAAAGAGAACAAAGGAGAAATATCCAAGGAAGTTTTTATCACCGAAACCGATACCCTAAGAGCCTATTTGGGTGATAGCAACGATAACACGACCGATAACGAAACGGAGTATTTCTATTTACGCGGCAGAAAGCCTGATGGGACAACTTTTTCTAGCAAATTTGAATTTGACATCAACTATACCAACAAAGACAATGCCGCCACCGTAAGAGACCTCTTGGATAGAATAGGAAAAGAATACGGAAACACCGCGATAAGCAAGGTGGTAGATGTCAGTCTTAATGCTTGGGGTCAAATCGAAATAACCGATTTGAGAGTGGGAAGTAGCAACTTGGATTTTCATATGATCTCTGCTAGCGGTGCAAAGGGGGATGTTACGAATACCGATGAGCTATTGTCAAACGGCGCGCACGTAACCGAGTATATCAAAGGAAACTTTTATGCCGAAAAGGTCTCTGATTCCGTTTCTACACTCCAAGATAACTACGACCACAGGATTCACACCCTAGCTACGACCCTCAAGAAAGGGGACAACTCCGTCGCCAAGCCGCTTGATACGCTAAGCGATGTCCTTGGCGCAAACATCACCGATTTGACTTTCGGCGGGAATAAAATAAACAATAGCGACGGGAGCGCAGGAAGTGCGGTAGGTCCACTTAGTTTAGTTTCAGATCTCGGACTAACTATGAGCAGTACGATAGAAGATTTGATGGGGGCGCTTAAAACCGCATACAGCAGCGACGGCACGGGAAATGATATTGACGTAGACCTTGTAAACGGAAAGTTGGTATTTTTTGACACAAATGTTCAGAATCTCACAAATGAACAATTCGAGCCCCCGTATGACGGTCCGAGTAGTTTCTCTTTTACGATGGAAAGCGTAGGCGGAGATGCTTTTTCAAACGATTACACCGTCGAATACGATAAAGTTCGATTCCAAAAAAACGGTTCGTATCTCACCTCAAACGTTCCGCAGGTCGTAAAATCCAATAGCAACTACGCCACAGCAAGCACTAAGCTCTCCGAAGTCGCCGGCACTTCGCTAGACGGTCAAACCTACAAAATGGAGGTTACCGACACAAAAGGGGTAGAGTATATAGTGAATGTAAATTTCTCAAACACGTTACCCAACGGCAGCGAGTTTGAAATAGTCGAAAAAAGCACGGGGACTTCTTACGGTCCATACACCATCTACAACCCGCTAGATGACCCGATCAGTGCAGCGACTGCAGATGATATGACCTATAAACAACTCAATGACGTGATCTCTATTGCCACGACATTTTCGACGCTCAACCCCGGAAGTCTCCCCGGAAACGGATTAAATGCTGTCGGAAAAGCGGCGTATGAGAGCGCATTGACCGCGGCGCAATATTTGGTAGATGTCAAGTTGGACTACAACGGAACGATAACGATAAAGGATCTCAAAAACTCCTCGACAAAACTCGAATTTTCTATATATGACGAAAACACTTCAATGTTTGATACCGCCAACAGGCACAGACCCGGTCTCACTTTTAACGCCAATAACGCTCTGACCATTGACGACCCGCATGTAGATTTTTTTACCACTATCGACAATATCATTACCGCTGTAAGAAATAATATCTACAGACCGGATGGCTTTAATGCCGACGGCGATTTTGATTATTTTACGCGAAATACCGGGATTCAAAACTCGCTAGAAATTATTGACCATCTCCAAAACCATATCAATAAAATTCATGCGAAAAACGGTGCGCAGGGAAATGCATTTTCGTATGCATTGGAGAAAAACGAAGCACTCGTAATGCAGGTAAAGACCCTTAGATCCTATGTATTAGACGCGGACGTAGCCGAAACTACTATGAAGTTTTCTCAGCTGACGCTAAACTACCAAGCGATGCTCTCCTCGGTAAGTAAGATTACAAAACTCTCTCTAGTTAACTATATATAATAAAGATTATCGCTCGCGCCTTTGGAACTCTCCAGTGCGCGCGAGAGATAGAGCAGGCGGCAACTGTTTTCGATAATGGCGATATTTTTTGCCATTTGATGAATATCTCTATCGTACACATACACCCCATATCCGCGTATGACCATTATCTTTGATCCGCTCTCTTTCATATGCCGATATATCTCGACATCCGCCCTTTCATACCAACTCTCCAAATCTTTTGGATCATATACGGGAATCTCACCGAAAGTCATATGTCCGAAATAATCTTTAGGATAGATCTTGTCGTACTTTAAGGCATAAGAAGAGGTGTACGGAGGGAGGACATATGCGATATATTTTGCATCCGTAATATTTTGGTATATATTAGAATGTATAGAAGAATCAACACTCGCATCTTTCCATCTATAGTCTCTTTTGTTATAAAGCATAATCAGACTCTCATTATCGATTTCATCGAATATGGCATCTTTTTTGTTTATGATAAACTTATTGGTCTCTATTTTCGCCGAGATCGATCCATGAAAAACCCCAAAGAAATTCTTTCTAAACATCGATAAGGAAATCTTGGTTATTTGCTCTATTATGTTTCTATCCATATCGAAAGTCTAGCACAAAATCTTATAAAAAACTCTAGCTTTCAATCGTAGATTCCAAGCCGCGAACCCTCCAATGAAAAATACTTGACAAACTTACACTCAATGTTATATAATTAATCAGCAATTTAGCAATCACTTTGCTAATATGCTTCTATCAAGGAGTGTAGTTTGGATAAAAGAGAGTTGCTTTTTGAGTATCTAGTGCGGGAGTATCTTCACTCGCAAGAACCCATAGGATCGGAGTTTTTAAAGCTTCGCGTGGATATAAAAATATCATCTGCGACCATTCGAAACTATTTCAAAAAAATGGTTGACGAAGGGGAGCTTGCACAGCCGCACATAAGTAGCGGTAGGATTCCTACCGACAAAGCACTCAAAAAGTACTGGAAACATAAACTACTTCCTTTGCGACCTTTGGTCACCGATAGTCTAGGGAGCGTATCAGAATCTGCCGAAGAAACGGGGCTTTTTTGTATCGTCAAATTTTCAAAACCCAACAGATTCAAAGAGCTTATCAACGCAGGCAATAGGTATTTGATTTTGGTCTTTGACGAGGGAGAAATAGCGGTAAAATATTCCGAACCTTTGGAGCGTTTTTTACAAAGTATGCTCCATATAGACATCAATGATCTCCGAAAGATCGTCAAAGATGTGTGTATCAATAGCGTATATGACGGAATCGATGCTATGCTTAAAAAGAATCAGACCTCGATTAGAGGCTCGAACAAACTCATCGATATGTCAAGAGAGCAAAGATTTGAAGATGATAGATTGGTTGAAGCGATCAAAGGGGATTTATTTGAGAAGGTGAGCGACGGGCTTTACTTTAGGGATGTCGTACCTGAAGGGTATTTGGCGATCAAACAAGATATACACATAAAAAACAGTGATGCCAAGATTCTACTGATTGGAAGGCTCACGAAAAACTTTGAAGAGTTCTACACTTTAATAAACAACAAGGGGGGGCAATGAGTGAAGAGAAAAAAGAAGAGATTTTAGAAGAGCAAACACGAGACGAAAGCACACAAGAGAGCATCGAAATAGATGAGCTGGCACTTGCAAACGAAAAAATCAAAGAGTTAGAAGATAGATATTTGCGTACGCACGCTGATTTTGAAAATACAAAAAAGAGGATCGAGCGCGAAAAATACCAGCTCCTTGAATACGCATACGAAAAGTTCTCCAAAGATCTATTGGGTATTGCGGATTCGTTGGAAATGGCGCTTGCATCGGCAAATAACGAAAATATCGATCCTGCGGAACTGCTAGCGAAAATGAAAGACGGGATCTCTTTGACGCTAGACAATCTGCACAAAGTTTTCAACAAGCACGGCATCGAAAAAATCGACACCGACGGGACGTTTGACCCAAATGTCCACGAAGCCGTGATGCAAGTACCGAGCGAAACACACGAAGCAGGAGAGATCGTGCAGCAATTACAACAAGGGTACAAGTACAAAGATAGAGTATTAAGACCGGCGATGGTCAGCATTTGTAAAAAATAAAAATTAAAAACAGGAGAAAAACATGGCAAAAGTAATCGGGATAGACCTTGGGACTACAAACTCCGCAATGGCGGTTTTTGAAGGGAACGAAGCAAAAATAATCAACAATAAAGAAGGGAAAAACACGACTCCTTCGGTAGTAGCGTTTACTGACAAAGGAGAGGTGCTAGTCGGCGATCCTGCAAAAAGACAAGCGATCACCAACCCCGAAAAAACCATCTATTCTATAAAAAGAATCATGGGGCTTATGAGTAACGAAGATAAAGCGAACGAGGCGAAAAAAAGGCTTCCTTACCACGTAGTAGATAGAAACGGGGCGTGCGCGGTAGAGATTAACGGCAAGATATACACGCCGCAAGAGATAAGTGCAAAGGTACTTATGAAGCTCAAAGAAGATGCGGAAGCGTATTTGGGCGAGAGTGTGACCGAAGCGGTCATCACCGTCCCTGCATACTTTAACGATGCGCAAAGAAAAGCGACAAAAGAAGCGGGAACTATCGCAGGGCTTAACGTCCTTAGAATCATCAACGAACCGACATCGGCAGCTCTTGCATACGGACTAGATAAAAAAACCGCAGAAAAAATCCTCGTATACGATCTAGGGGGCGGTACGTTCGACGTTACGGTTCTTGAAACGGGCGACAACGTAGTAGAAGTTTTAGCAACGGGCGGAGATGCGTTCCTCGGCGGGGATGACTTTGACAACAGAATCATCGACTGGGTTGCAGGAGAGTTTGAAAGCGAGAACGGTATCAATCTCAAAAAAGACGTAATGGCACTCCAAAGACTTAAAGAAGCCGCCGAAAATGCAAAAAAAGAGCTTTCAAGTTCAAACGAGACCGAGATCAATCTTCCGTTTATCACAGCAGATGCAAGCGGTCCAAAGCACCTTGTGAAAAAAATAACACGAGCGAAATTTGAATCACTCATAGATGACCTCATCGAAGAGACTATCAAAAAAATCGACAGCGTCATCAAAGATGCGGGTCTCTCAAAAAGCGAGATCGCCGAAGTAGTAATGGTGGGCGGAAGCACAAGAATCCCAAAAGTCCAAACAAGGGTAAAAGAGTTCGTAGGCAAAGAACTCAACAAATCGGTAAACCCCGATGAAGTGGTCGCAGACGGCGCTGCTATACAAGGGGGCGTACTCAAAGGCGACGTAAAAGACGTACTCCTTCTTGACGTGACACCTCTAAGCCTAGGAATCGAAACACTCGGCGGCGTGATGACGAAAGTGATCGATAGAGGAACGACTATCCCCGTGAAAAAATCGCAAGTGTTTTCAACGGCCGAGGACAATCAGCCCGCAGTTACCATTCACGTCATCCAAGGCGAAAGAGAGCTTGCAAAAGACAACAAATCGCTCGGTATGTTTGAGCTAAGCGGGATCCCTGCAGCCCCAAGAGGCGTGCCGCAAATCGAAGTTACGTTTGACATAGATGCAAACGGGATTCTGACCGTGAGCGCCAAAGACAAAGCAACCGGCAAAGCGCAAGAGATCAAAATCACAGGCTCAAGCGGTCTTAGCGATGATGAGATAGATAAAATGATCAAAGATGCCGAATCGCACAAAGAGGACGATAAAAAACGAAAAGAGGTTATCGAATCTAGAAACCAAGCCGATTCACTCATCTACCAAACAGAAAAAAGCCTCGAAGAGTTCAAAGAGAATCTCGGTGACGAAGAGAAAGGAAAAATTCAAAGCGCGATTGCCGATCTCAAAGAGGTACTTGCCAAAGAGAACGTATCTAAAGAAGAGATAGATGCGAAGGTAAAAACCCTGACGGAGGCAAGCCATAAACTCGCCGAAGAGATGTACAAGAAAAACCAAGGTACAGAAGGCGGTGCGCAACAAAGCGGTGCGCAAAATGCAAAAAAAGACGATGACGTTATAGATGCGGAAGTGGAGTAATCCTCCCTTTCCGCAAAAACAAATATTTACTTTTTTCAATTTTTTCTGCTATTCTATGATTCAAATTTTACCGTTTAGAGTAGAAAATGAATTATTCCGACAAACTTAAAACCCTTACGATACTTTTCGTGGAGAATGACGATCTTGCCTTGAGCCTGACCGGAAAACTGATAGAGCCGCACGTAAAAAAGGTGCTTAATGCCAAGAATGGCTTAGAGGCAATTACACTCATAGACCAAGAACATCCCGACCTTATTATTACCGACCTAGAGATGCCCAAAGTAGATGGCTGCGAAATGATCAATACCATCGCAGATTATTTCCCCAAAGAGAGGATCATCGTACTTACGGCATACGACAATATGGCAAAAGAGATCGAAGATAAGGTCTACAAGGTTCTCATCAAGCCCTTTGATAAAAAAATCACCCTCGCCGTTATAAATGATTTGGTCGAGAATCTAGAGAGTTAAGATTCTAATTTTCCCACGGGAAATGGAGACTTATCTCTGATTTTTCCTTGATTCTCTTTCTAATTGCTTCATTATTTTCTAAATCACTACGGTACACATTCTCAATATCAAAATTCAAAAATCCCATATCGGCATACCTCGCGGAGTCGCTTATCCCCTTATTTAAACCATGCAACAATAACAACCTGCAAAAACTAGAACTATTTTGATACACAAAGAGTACTCTACCCGAAAAATCGCTTTTCAGCACTCCGTTTTCACAAAAATGCTCTGCAATAAAAGCAAACTTCTCCTCGATGCAAGCCATTATATTTTTTAAAAAAATCGGATCGTAGTTTTCGACATCTAACTTATGTATGCAACTATAAAAACTTTCGAAAAAATCTCTCACTTTTTCTAGCTCCATCCTCACTCCTATTTGGTTATCGCCAACGCATCGACGCAGAGTTTCTTCCACGGGGTGGTCGTCTTTATTTTCGCACACTCCGAGTAAAATCCCTTGGCATCATCCTTTTTGCTTTGCAGTTGCGCTATGTTGGCTGCGGTGTAAAGGGCTCTTGCTTTTTGTTCATCGCTCATTGTAAGCGCTAGCGTTTTAGTGATACGTGATGATGCGAGATCGATTTGGTTTGTTTTTAGTGCCGATTGTATATATAAAAAATCTACCCAAGGGCTCTCTTGGCTTACGCGAAATTGCTCTTGCAGCGCAAATATCTTCGTCGCGTATTGCAAAAGCAACGTATCGTCATTGATCCCTTCAGCATATTGGACGATCGACTTATATACGCCCATATGCTCTAAGCTTAGCGGCAAGAGTGTGTCAATCTGCTGTGCGCAAGTGAGCATATCATCAAACTTTTTTCGTGCCGAAAGGGCATAGAATCTCTCATATAGGATGTCGTTATATTTGTCGGTCTTAAGCGTCTTTGCTATATCGAGTATATCTTTACTTAGATCATCCACGGCTACATTTTTTTCAAGTTTCTTCGCACACTTTGCACTTTTATACATCCAATCAAGCCTTTGACCTATCTCACCCTCTTTAATCATAGAATCTGCGAGCACAAAACATTCATTAAAATAAGAGGCTTCGAAAAAGCATTCGTACGCATCTTTTTTACGATCTGCATCCGGCTCTATCCCATCATATTCTTGGAGCATATTAAGTGCTGCATTGCAATCTTTTTTATCAAAAAGCGTTTTAAGCACCTCGCTTGCCGAACTTTCTAAAAATTTCCTACCGTCACTCTCGTTCCCTTCGGTTTTTAGTAGCTCCGCTTTCATCCCCAAAACCTCAACGTATCGCTTTTGCTCAAAAAGTATCTGCGCCTTTGCAAGCAACGCATTTTTATAGATTTCAGAATCGGGATAATCGAGTAGTAAAGCATCGAGTTTTTGGAGTCGTTTCGTGGTATTAGATTCATCAATATCAACAGCCAAGGCATCCAATCTTTGTTTCACTTCCGCGCGTGAGATTCCCATATCTAGCTCGTCTAAATATTGAGTATAAAGTTCAAGCGCGTTACGTTTTTCACCGCCTTCGTCATACCAAGTCGCGACCGCTTTTAGTGCCTTATCATATTCAAGCTCTTTTTTATCAAGTACATCTAGTAACGAACTACACACCTTTGCGGCAGAAATATTCTCTCCCGAGTTTGCGAGTTTTTCACAAATCTCCATTGTTTTTTTGTAGTCGTTTTGAAAAAACGGAGGATTTGCGCCCAATATTTTTAGATAGTATTCGCTTGCCTCTTTTCCTTTGTTGTTGTCAAGACTTTTTTCTGCTATTTTCGCGGCGGCAAGCGAAGCTACATCTATGTCTTTTGTCTCCAACAGGGCTTCATTGTAGAGATTGATCGCCTTATTTGCATCCCCGCGTAAATAGTACTGATCCCCCAATGAGATCTTCGCGAGTTTTTCGTATCGCTCCCCTTTATGCTCGAAAAATATCCTATCAAAATAGTATCTCGCCTCGGTAAAAAAACCCATCTCCGAATAGGCGTTTGCCAACATTAAAAGCACTTCAGAGACCGCTTCATCGGCAGAGTACGTTTTGACCCACGATTTGGCAAGGTTTACTAAATCATCCATATCTTCTTTTGCCGCAGTACTGTTCATCGCGCGTATACGGTACAACAGGAGTTCTTTTTTAAAGATGGAATCCGGATACTGTCCCAAAATATCATCGACGTTATAAATTACCTGCGAGTACTCTTTGGCTTGGAAAAGTTGTTTTACCCTAAGGTACAACGGGACATCCTTGCTCTCTTCAAAAACGAGAGGATTTTTCATCGAATCCAAAGCGCTTATTTGAGGCAAGCGCTCCGTCTCTATTGCGATAGGAAAATTAATCCCTTGACGCTCTTTTTTTTTCAAAAAGGGTATGTTTTTTTCATAGGCTATCACTTCCCACTTTTTTGCCAAGGAGCTGTTCTCTTGGAGTACCTCGTCATTATTTGAGAAGTTATAGTTTACCGATTTCAGTACCACTTCGCTTTTGGGAAAAATATGGATAAAAATCTCCGATCCTCTATTTTCTCCGTTTATTCTGAAAAATTTTGATTCGCTATGAGAAAACGTCACTTTGCCGCCGTCTTTTACCGCGCAAAGCACTTCTGTAGTTTTTCCGTAAGTATCCTTTATCTCTTTGCAATTAAATAGCTCTTCATGCTGAATGTAAAGGATAGAGTAAGACTCACCATCCTCGATGCCGCTACTTATCTTTAGCTCTAAAGCCTGCAAGGCGGCAACGAGAAGGAGTGAGAGTAGAAGGTGTTTCATAGATTCCCTAGAAGGCTCCTAAAATCCGCTCATTTCTACGTACCGAGTGATTATCTCCAGCAAAGGTCCGACCATCAATACCGACAAGGTCGTAATTGCAGCGCTCACACCGATAATAGTCTTGAGTGCCGTCGATGCGTTTCTCATATACACGGTACCATCACTCATATTGGGCTCTTTCAAGAACATATAGACGATCAGCTTGAGATAGTAGTACGCCGATATAGCACTATTGAGCGCCATAATAAGCGCTAGTATCACATACCCGGAGTTCACTGCCGCACTCATAATATAAAGCTTACCCCAAAACACGGCAAACGGAGGCACGCCTGCGAGAGAAAGCATAAAGATCGCCATCAGCACAGCGCCCATCGGCATGATATGCACCATCCCCGAGAACTTGCTATACGGATGATCAAATCTATCGTGGAATCGTTGCTGTTTATGTCGTGATACCCATAGCATCGTAAACGAGCCGAGATTCGTAAACAAGAACATCATCCAGTATAAAAAAAGTGCGCTATTGGATTGTGTCGTTCCGATCATTATGGCTGCAAGTACAAATCCGGCATGCGAAATAGAACTATACGCCAACATCCTTTTGACATCTTCTTGTACAAGCGCCAAGATATTAGGTAGCGTTATAGTGACCACCACGGCGACGTAAAGGAGATTCTCCACCCAATATACGCCGCTGTCGATGAAAAATTCAAAGAATCTCATCGCTACGATAAATCCTGCGATTTTAGGCACTATGGACATATATCCCGCCAATACCGCACTCGCCCCTTCGTACACATCGGGCGTCCACGTATGGAACGGCACCAAAGAGACCTTGAAACCTATGGCGGTCAATATAAATATGACGCCCAGTATGACCATAAAATAGGGCTCAAAGTTATTTGCCACTAACACTTCTGCGATTTTATAAATCTCTACGCTTCCGGTAGCACCGTAAAGCATCATAGAGCCAAACGCATAAAAGCCCGACGCAAATGCCCCCATCGTAAAGTACTTAATCGCCGCCTCGAAAGAGGATTGTCTATTGTGCATCGCTATGAGGGTATACAAGGCAAGTGATGCCGTCTCAAGTCCGACAAAAATAAGAATCAAACTATCGCTTGATACCATAAATTGGAATCCTGCCACCATAAACAAAAAGAGTGCATAATACTCTGGGTATGAATATTCATGATACCTTCTTGAGGCAAGTGAAAGCGGTATAAAGAGCGCCGAAGCAAGCAAAATAATCGCTTGCGAAAGTATCGCGATACCGTCTATCAAAACGAGATCAAAAAAACCTCTAGAAGAACCTTGATACCATATCACCGCGCCCAAATCGATAAAAACAAACAAAACGCTTAAAACGGTATAAAAGCTTCTTGATACGTTCTTTGTGAATAAATCTATACAAAGAATAGTGAGCGCCCCTGCTATGGCTATAAGCATAGGTATGATGGTTATAAAATTTAACGCGCTAAATTCAATATTTACTGACGGTACCATTATTTACCTCCCTCTACAGAAGATTGGGACAAAATAACATCCCTCGCTTCTTGGGTTACTGCTTTTTTATCCATTAACTCAATGATCGATTTGACGCTGTTGTCGATAGGTCCAAGAACGGGTTTTGGATATATACCGAGCCAAATAACTACCGCTACCATAGGAACAAGCGCCGTAAGTTCTGTTTTCGTAAGGTCGTGCAATTTCAAATTTTTCTGATTTGTCACTTCGCCGAAAAATGATTTTTTATAAAGACTCAACATATACACCGCACCTAAAATTATACTTGTCCCGCCTAGAAGCGCCATTACCGGTGAAACCTTATAGAATCCGAGCAATGATAAAAACTCCCCGACAAAGCCCATAGTAAGCGGCAAGCCCACCGATGCCATAAGCATAATCGCATAAATAGTGGCGTACAGAGGCATCACTTTGGCTAAGCCGCCGAATTCACTCATCATCTTTGTGTGCGTTCTATCGTATATTGAGCCTACAAGCATAAACAGTGCGCCGCTCACGATTCCGTGACTAAGCATAAAAAATACGCTTCCGCCGATTCCTTCGGCATTCATAGCAAAGACACCGAGCATAATCACACCCATGTGCGACACGGAGCTATACGCGATCACCTGCTTCATATCTTTTTGCACAAAAGCTATCATTGCGGTGTATATAATCATTATCAGCGACAATATCGCAACAGGCGTGATAAATTGTACACTCGCATCCGGAAATAGAGGGAGCGAGAGTCTTACAAAGCCGTATGTTCCCATTTTAAGCAACACGGCGGCTAGGATGACCGATCCTATCGTAGGTGCTTGTCCATGCGCATAAGGCAACCACGTATGGAAAGGGAACATCGGGACTTTTACCGCTAGTCCGATAAAAAATGCGAGGAAGAGCCACCATTGCAAATCCACAGGCAAGACAAGCATATACCAATCAGGTATCGCAAAACTCCACGTACCCGTCGCTTTGTAATAAGTAAACGCGAAATAGAGCATACCCACCAACATAACGAGTGAACCAGTGAATGTATAAAGGAAGAACTTTATCGCTGCGTAGATTCTTCTACCGCTTCCCCACGCACCGATGATATATAGCATAGGGACGAGAGAAAGCTCCCAAAATAGGTAAAAAATAACGGCATCTAGAGCAAGGAATACACCGACCATAATCGTCTCCAAGAAAAGAAGCGAAAGGATAAGGTTTTTTATCGATACTTTTATCTCTAGTGCGATTATTCCTATAAGGGTGATAAATGTAGTAAGTATCACCAAAAAGAGCGATATGCCGTCCACGCCGACAAAATAGCTTATGCCGAATGTCTCCAAGAGAGGAAAGTACTCTACGAACTGAAACCCTGCTTCACTCCCGTCATACACTCCCCACAACACCAAAGATAAAATGAACTCCACTGCCGCAACAACTACACCGTAACTCTTGACGTTTTCATTTATCAAAAAGCCAAGCATCGCCGCTAGCGCGGGAAAAAATATTAATACCGTTAAGATATGTTCCATTAACGCTCCCTACATTCCTAGTATAATTGCCAAGGCGAGATAGAGGACAAAACCGAGTGCCATCCATCGTAACATCTTGGAAAGATTCCCGCTTTGAATCGGTCGTGCCTTTTCACCCGTGACATAGATAGTCTTAGCGATGAGATCGACGGTCGCATCAACTATTTTCATATCAATTTTTTCCCATGCAAAAACCGAAATCTTTGCATACGGTTTACATATAAAATCATCGTAAATCTTCGGTATGTAGTACTGGTTATACAACAACTTAAACATAAACGTATTTTCGAGTGATTTCGGGTATCCACCCTTGTTGTATTTGTAAATCGCGTACAAAACACCGCTTATTGCCATAATCGAAGCTAACGCAATAAGCAACATATGGGTAGAGCCGTCTATCATCCTATCGCTATCGGGCAAAATATGGGTCACATACTCTTTAAAGCTATGCTCATACATCCCCGATACCATTGCTAGAATCGCCAAAGGAGCCATCGCCCATAGCATAAATTTATATGCTTCGTGCGGGTGATCTTCATCATGTTTTTTATGACCGAAGAACACGAGCATAATCAATCTAAAGCTGTAAAACGCGGTCAATCCCGCAGTTACCCATAGTACCGCCCAAAGCACTATGTGTTGATTGGTGAATGCGGCTTCAAGAATCTTATCTTTTGAGAAGAATCCCGCGAACGGATAGATTCCCGCTAGCGCTACCGAAGCTATTATCATCAGTATCGCCGTAGCTCGCAACGGCTTGTATAAAGCTCCCATCTTGGTAATATCGAGCTTATCGTGCATAGCGTGCATTACGTTCCCTGCTCCTAGGAAAAGGAGCGATTTAAAAAATGCGTGGGTGAGTAGGTGGAAAAGCGCCACCCAATACGCCCCTATTCCCGCCGCGACAAACATATATCCGAGTTGCGAGAGGGTAGAATAGGCGATGATTCTTTTCAAATCTCTATTCACTAGTGCCATAGATGCAGCAAAGAGCGCCACAAACGCTCCCAAACTAGCGATAAAGAATCCGATTTCCGGAATTGCGCTATACAACGCATTTGAGCGTATGACCAAATAAACTCCCGCCGTAACCATCGTAGCGGCATGGATGAGTGCGGAAACCGGCGTAGGACCTTCCATCGCATCCGCTAGCCACGTATGGAGCGGAAACTGCGCGCTCTTGCCCATTGCTCCGATAAAAAGGAAGATTCCGATAGTTATAAGCACCGCTTCGGTTGTCCCTTGTACATTTGCAAATACCACGTCATACTGCAAAGAACCGAATGTCCAATAGATAAGGAATAAGCCCACAAGCATCCCCAAGTCGGCAATTCTGTTCATAATGAACGCTTCGTTCGCCGCCCAAGTAGCGCTGTGCTTCTGATACCAAAATCCTATCAGCATCCACGAACAAAGTCCGACCCCTTCCCATCCGATGAATAGCCCTGCGAAGTTGTCGCTCATCACCAATATCATCATAGAGAAAACAAACGCCGAGAGGTATGAGAAATATCTGTTATATCCGTCGTCGTATTTCATATACCCTATCGAATATATATGGACAAACGTAGAGACGATAGTGACGACTATCATCATCGCTCCGCTCACCTGATCGACTACAAATCCAAAAGGGATATGCAAATCACCGGCAACAATCCAATCCAAAAGCTTTACGTGTACGGTTAATCCATGTAACGTATAAACAAAAAGTAGTATCGAAGACACCATCGATGCCGCCAATAAAAGTGAAGCAACTATGCCCGTAAAAAGTTTTCTACTACTTGCGCCAAAGAGTGCCGCGAAAAGCGAACCCACAAGCGGCGAAAAAAGTGCCGTATATAATAATCCTTCCATACTTCCCCCTACCCGTGCATGCTTTGAAGCGTATCAAGATCGACGCTTCCGCTTCTTTTGTACCAAATTATAAGCAGACCCAAGCCCACGGCGACTTCGGATGCGGCAATCGCAATAATAAAAAATGCGAACATTTGTCCGCTCAAATCCATAGTGTATTTTGAGATAGCGACGAATCCTATGTTAACGGCATTGAGCAAAATCTCGGTCGAAAAGAAAAGCATCAAGAGATTCTTTCTCCGTATCACGCCCGCCAAGCCTATGACAAAAAGGAGACCGGACAACAATAAATAATGGTTAAGCGTTATCATTTTTTCTCCTCACTAGTAGATGTGTACTCTACGTCGCTTATTTTTTGATCCTCTTCACATATGAGCGTTAAAGAGTGATCCATCTTTTTCCCCGCAAGTACAATTCCTGCAATCATCGCTACTAGCAACATCACCGCAGCCACTTCAAAAGGAATCAAATACTTTGTAAACAACACTATCCCGACTGCCTGAATATTGCCGATGTTCTCATCTATTGGATACTCTGCGGCGTTTTGCCCTACAATAGGGGCTGAAAGCATCAATACCAACACAAACGCTATCATACCGCTAAGTCCAATAACCCATTTTGGATTTTCGATATTCTCTTTGACCTCTTTGGTCGAATCAAAAAACATCATCCCAAACGCATACAATGCCATAACCGCACCCGTATACACGACGATTTGCACTACTCCCAAAAAGTCTGCGCCGAGCAAAAAGAAAAACGCCGAAATAAAAATCATACCCGCCGCAAGTGCAGACATAGAATACAGAATGTTTTTCGTGGTAACAACGACCAAAAACATCGCCGCGGTCAAAGCGGCAAAAAGATAAAACGCTATTGCTTCATACATACTAAATCCTTAATACGCCAATGGGGTTTTTTTGATTTTAACGTCTGCGTCATCACTAATCGCACCAAAACCCGGAAACTCTTTTTGTTTCCCAGCTTTGAGTAAATCGATAGGGGTGAGCATATCTTCTTTCAAACCGAAATGGGCGCGCTGTTCGCTTGAGTTTTCATACCTGCCGCCGTGCACTATCGCTAGCTCGGGGCACACTTCGGCGCAATATCCGCAAAAAATACATCTTCCGAAGTTAATCGTGTACTCTCCGACCTTTTTTCTGCCGTCTTCGCCGTAGCTCGTATCCATCCTGATGCAGTTGCTTATACATATCTTTTCACACAATCCGCATCCGATACACCGCTCATTGCCGCTCTCCAAAAGTCTTAGCAGCTCATGTATAGCCCTATATCGCGGTGAGATAGGAAGTTTTTCCAAAGGATACTTCACGGTGTGTATATTCCACTTTACCATCTCTTTAAATACGATTCCAAGCCCTACGAAAAGTTCCCCTTTAAGCGTTCTTTTTGCAACCCTTTTAAATTGATCCCACGGTGTTTTGGGAGTTTCGGGTAAATCCACTACGTAATAGTTTTCTTTTGCGCTCATCCTTACTCCTTACAGCGACATCAATATACCGGTGAAAAGTACGTTCACCAAAGCTAGCGGCATCATCACCTTCCAGCATAACCACATGAGCTGATCAGGTCTCACGTGCGGCCAAGCAGCCCTTACCCATAAAAATAGAAATATAAAAAATGAGACTTTCAATAATATCGCTATGCCGCCGGGGATAAACCAAAGCGGATTAAACCCTCCGAAAAATATGAGTGCGGTCAAAAACGCTAGCGTAAACATATTGGCATACTCACCTATAAAGAAAAGTCCCCATCGCATACCGGAGTATTCGGTCGCAAAACCCGAAACCACTTCGGCTTCGTGCTCCAAGAGATCAAACGGAGTTCTATTAAGCTCGGCATATCCCGCTATGACAAAGAGAAAAAACGCTATCGGTTGATACCATATCAACCACTCGCCGATACCGCCGCTTTGGTAGTTGTTCATATCGATAAGAGAAAGCGAACCCACCATCATAATCGGCGCTAATAAACTCAATCCCGATACTACCTCAAAACTCAATAGTTGTACCGTAGCTCTCGCCGCACCCAATAATGACCATTTGTTTGAAGATGCCATACCCGCAAGTAGCGGTCCATACATCCCTATCGCCCCCACGCTAAGGACGAATAGCACGCCGATGTTGAGATCGGATATTATCGGTTTTACTACGTGATCTCCGATGGTAAACTCAGGTAAAAACGGTATCGCAGCCATCGCAATAAACGCGGTCGCAGCCGAAATGACAGGCGCTATCATAAAAATAGGTCTTACGGCGTTTTGGGGCACGATGTCTTCTTTGGTAAATAGTTTGATCCCGTCAGCCAATATTTGCAACAATCCAAAAGGTCCTACGTGCATAGGTCCTAATCTTCTTTGCATAAACGCCAATACCTTCCGCTCTACATACGTCGTGAAGCCGCCAAGGGCTGAAAAAACTGCTACGACCACCAATACTTTTATAAGTGTTTCAATCACATAGACGCTCATTTTTGCACCTCTCTCAAGTTAACTTCTCCATATCTCGCTCCCCCAAAAATAGAATCCTCATACCCTTCAAACGACCCAAAAGTAGTAATTACCGCGATCTGCCCACCGAGCGTGGCATCTACGGAAGCTTTTAGCGCTCGTTCTTCTCCTCCTATATTGAGATGCACTACCGCACCTTCGGTTATGCCGTGCTCTTGCGCAAATGTCGCACCGAGGATAATCCCGCTCTCTGCATCGCCGAGATTTGTGCATTTCCGAGTATACGGCGAAAAATGTTGCGAAGGATTCATTAGGTATCCGTAGATTCCTTTGGACGTGCTTGCGGTTTGTATAGACTCCATAGCGCCGCTTGCGGATTGTGTGGCATTTTCTAGCACGTATCCTCTATGTTCGCTCCCGTCATTACTAAAATAATCGGGCAAGGAATCAAAGCTTAGCGCTTTATACCCTTTCTCTTGCGGCAGGAGTTGGGTATAGGAGATAGCGTGCGGTTTATAGACATCCAGCGCATCTGCTATGTCATTCAGTTCATATCCGCTATACGGCAATGCGGCATTTATCGGGACTACCCTTTTGTCCATAGTAGTGAATGTTCCCTCTT
>CAZCQG010000010.1:40503-58407 GCA_964500775.1 uncultured Campylobacterales bacterium | reverse complement strand
TTCAAATCCCTCCCTGTCCGCCACTTCAAAACCTGTCAAATAGTTTCAAAGGTAATATCTATCTCCCTGTCACCATCGAGTATATTGCGTATATTCGGCAATTCGTAGCTTTTGACCACCCCTTTTCGCTTGAGCAGCTCGACCGAAAAAATCTTTATATACGAATCAAGTTGTTTTACTATCGCCGTATGTTCAATACTTTCTGCCCCTAAATAACCATTTATTTTGAGAATTATCGCGACGAAACACTCTGCCACGTTATCAACATTCGGATCAGCTTTTATCGCTTGAAGTTCTCCGCTAAGAATCTCGAAATGCGCTCGCGGTAGATTATGCGGCAATATATCTTCCGCACGAGTATCGACATCTCGTATCCAATCTAAAGTCTCTTGTTTTTGCATTATTTCCCCCTACATTACTAATCTAAAGCGTTTGAATAGCAAGCTTGGAGCGGTGATTCCGGCGGCTATCGCTACAAGGACAAGGGCGGTCTTCGTGAAGTTTGAAGCGATATCCAAAAGGAGCATCGTGTCGGCATCATTGCTACTTAGTGCTATCACCCCCATCATTGCTTTAAATGCAAAAACTCCCGGTACCATCGGTATCGCACCGCTTACGCTAAATATGGCAGTCGGTATGTAATAAAACTTATAAAAATAGAGCGAGAAAAATCCGACGCATAACGCCCCTAAAAATGTCGCCAACTCTATACTTAACCCCGATTCTACAAGCATCGTCCTTGTCGCTATCCCTATCGCACCGCTCAATGCACAACCTAAAAGAGAGCGCTTCGGGACATTGAAAAGTATGGCAAATCCTAAAGAGGCTAACGCGCCGAAAAGAGCATATTTTGAGACGAGGAGGATTATGGCGATACTCACATCGCACCCCGTAAAAAAAGTAGTCCAAAGGTGATACCAAAAGCAATAGAGAGCGAGAGCAAGATCCCGACAAACCCTCGCGTGAATCCCACGACAAAATGCCCTTTTATGAGGTCTTCGGCAGAGTTAATGAGTTGGACGCCGGGTATGAGAAATAGCACGCTAGAAGCAAAAATAATCTCGGGCGAATCGGTAAAAAACAACCCTAAGCCCGATACGGCTACCGCGAAAAACGCACTTACGATTTGGATGAAAAATATGTTGAATTGCTTTTTTATGAGGATATTGCGGATAAAAGCTCCAATAAATGCCGCAATGAACGTGATAAAAAATACCGCAATCCCTCCTCCGAAGAGAATAGAAAAAGAAGCGCAAGCCAAGGCGACCATAAACAACGTAAAAAATTTTCCGTAATTTGGAGGAGTATCCTCGATGATTTGCAATGCGGCGTGTACTTGAGGGGCATCGAGATTGTGTTTATATGCCGCGTATGAGAGCTTTCCGACTTGAGAGACGATTTCGTAGTTTACCCCTTGTCGCAATACTTTGATGATCTTGGTGCGAAATTCATTACCGCTAGTCATCGTTAAAATGATGGAATTATGAGTGATGATAGAGCTAAGGGTATCGCATCCAAGGGCTTTTCCGACATTATGGACGGCTTGTTCTACCTTGTCTGTTTCTGCTCCGAATTGTAACAACAGCCGCCCCGCCCATAGTGAGAGATCGAGCGCTTCGGAAAGTTCGTCGTTGGTCAGAATCAAGCAATCCCTTTTAAAGTAAATACAATATTATATAGTTTGGAATCTTGACAAAGGAAAGTTATGAAAGTAATCGTTTGGATATTGGCAATTTTTGGATTTTTGCAATTGTTTCAGATAGAGCGGCAGAATCCGCCGATAGATCACTCAAAAGAGTTGCAAGCAGACGGTGAGATTCTCGCTTTACTTAGGCGAGCGTGTTACGACTGCCACTCAAATGAAACAAAATATCCCGCTTACAGCTATGTAGCCCCTATCTCTTGGGCGATAGCGAGTAACATCAAAAACGGAAGAAATGCACTCAATTTTTCGGAATGGAGCGATATGGACGCAAAGCTAAAAAAAGAGCGCATTGATAGATTTGCACAACTCATACGCAACGGCTTGATGCCAAAACCGATATATTTGACTTTTCACAAAGAGGCAATACTCTCTAAAGAGGAGAAAGAGCAACTTATAAACTGGGTGGAGCGTGATTTAAAACGGGAGTAAGATTCTCACTAAAAGCCCATCTTTGCCGTTTTCGGCTTGGATTGCGCCTTTGAGTTTTCGCTTCACTATGAGTCTGCATAGATAGAGTCCGAGACCTACCCCTTGGGATTTGAATTTTGTGGTGAAAAACGGCTCGAATAGCTTTTTAAATATCTCCTCTTCAAGTTTTCCGCCGTTATCTTCGATGGTGATCTCCGCCAGATTTCGGGAAGCCTCTTTGAGCGATAGAAGTATCACCCCGCCTTTTTTGTGTTTATTTTTGATAGCGTCAATGCTATTTTTGAGTATCGAGAGCAATACCCTGTTGAAATAGCTTGGATAGGTTAGAATCTCAACCTCTTTTGCTATATCGAGTTTCAATTCAATGCCGTTTTGCCCCAACTCCTCTTGCAGTAAAACCTCTGCGTGGCGTATGTTTTCACTAAGCAAGATTCGTGAAAGCTCTTCGTCTTTTTTAAACAGACCTCCCACTTCATTGATTGTATCGGAGAGGGCGTTGACGATAGCTTCGATTTTAGCGACCTTCGTTTCAAAATCTGTCGGACTTATCTCATGCTTTTCATACAGCTCTTGTAGCTCCATAAGACTTAGATTGATTACCCCTAGAGGTTGTCTCCATTGGTGCGAGATGTCGGTGATGAGTTCACTCATCGCACTAAATCTTGATTCTCGTATCAGCGCCTCTTGTGTGGAAACGAGCTCATCAAGCAGTCTTTTGAGTTCCGCCTCCTTTGCCTGTTTTTCGCTAATGTCTTTCTTTAGTTTCTTTATCCACAAAAGGATAAGAAAAAGGGCGAGGAAGAAAAGTCCGAACATCTTTAGGAGAAACGGATAGTTCAAGCTCCCTTTATCTACCTCTATCCATCGTGCCAAAGCCTTGTAATAGAGGGAATCGCTACTGTTTTTGAGGAGTTTTAATTCTTTGTCTATTTGTTCTAATAGGTCGGGGCTAGATTCTTTTCCTGCGACAAAGTAGATCTCGGAAGGGTTGATGATCACATTGGAGCGGACGATATTTTTGCTTTTTCGTACGTGGCTATCGCCGTATTGTCGGTTGGTGATTCCTACCTCTATATCTCCGTGTTCCATATCTTCAAAGAGTTCGTCAAAACTCTCTACCTCGATGACCTTGAGTTTGAAACCCTCATTCATAATGATTTTTTTGAGTGCTTCGTGCTGGATACTCCCTGCGAGAACCCCGACCCTTTTACCCTCGATGTCTTTAAGCGAGTTTATTTGTACCTCTTTTATCGAGAAAAGGGGAGACCAATTCGCCAAAACGACCTCTTTGCCAAAACGAAAGTCGTATCCCCGCTCTTTTGAATACGCCACGTCGGGCATAATATCTATTTCGCCTTTTTTGGTTTTTTCGAGACACTCTTGCCACGTGCAGGGGATATAGGTGAGATTCCATCCGTTTTGTTTTGCTATATGTTCGATAATATCTATGAAAAAGCCGCTTGGTTTCCCTGTTTTTTTATCGGTAAATAATTTAGGTTCGTTTTCGTAGAGACCTACTTTTATTTCGGTCGCAAATGAGAGTTCGGCAAAAAGAAAGAAAAGAAAAATAATCTGAATATATATTCGCATAGGTAGACTTTTTTCTTCAAGTCTACCATAATAAACGAATTTTATGCAATATTGCTATAGACCGCCTGCACATCTTCATCATCTTCGATTTTTTCTATGAGTTTTTCGATTTCGACCATCTCTTCGTCGCTAAATTCTACGGGGGAAGTCGGGATTCTTTGGAGTTCGGCTTTTTGGACTTCTATGCCCAACTCTTCGAGCTTTTTGGCGAGTTCACCGAATGCGGTGTAGCTACCGTAGACGTATATCGTCCCTTCGTCCTCTTCGAGCTCATCCAGTCCTGCGTCGATAAGTTCGAGTTCGAGTTCTTCGAGATCCATCCCCTCGCTTTTTTCAAATTCAAAAACAGATTTTCTAGCGAACATAAACTCTAGCGAGCCGTTTGGCACGAGCTGACCGCCGATTTTGTTGAAATAGCTTTTAATGTTTGCTACCGTTCTAGTCGGATTATCGGTGGCACACTCTACAAAAAGTAACACTCCGTGCGGACCTTTTCCTTCGTAGCTTATCTCGCTGATGTCTGCCGCATCTTTGCCGCTAGCACGCTTTATCGCCGCCTCTATATTGTCTTTTGGCATATTTTGCGCTTTGGCGTTGAGTATCGCGCTCCGCAATTTCGGATTCATTTCAGGGTCGGCACCCCCCTCTTTTGCCGCTACGGTGATAGTTTTTGCGAGTTTTGGGAATACCCGAGACATATTCCCCCATCGTTTCATTTTTGCCGCTTTTCTGTATTCAAA
Organism: uncultured Campylobacterales bacterium; assembly: GCA_964500775.1. Lineage (GTDB taxonomy): Bacteria > Campylobacterota > Campylobacteria > Campylobacterales > CAZCQG01 > CAZCQG01. Next base: position 53,943 of record CAZCQG010000010.1, on the reverse strand, counting down.
CGCTCTTCCCATGGGTATCCTTACGAAATTTCTTTTTGTGAATTATATCTAATTGAGCTTTTTATAGGTCATTTCGCCGACGATGTCGCCAAAGAGCAACACGTCTTTAAGAATCGCTTTTTTGCAGAGCATATCTTCATCGAGGGCAAGGATGAGTTCCCCTTTGTCGCTGGAGAATATCTTTTGATTTACGATTACTTTCAAAAACGTCCCATTCTCTTCTTGGAGGAGCTTTTTGGCTGATTCTAGTTCGCTCCCTTGGAGTTTTGTAATCTCGATCTTTTTTTCACCTAGATCGATAGGTGCTTTGTATATCGTGCCGTTTACATCAAATTCATCCATATAGTTTGCGAGGTTGAAAAAGAGGCTCATCGTGTCGTTGTGCGAAAAAAGGGGAATCTCGCTCATCTCGTCCCTGTCCGTTCGCCATCCTTGATTTGCGCTTTGATAGTCTTTGCGGCGTAGGAGCTTGTGGCGGGTGACCGTGGCGTTTGCATCGTAAAATTTATAGTCGCTGATGTCTTCTTTGGTGTTGCTTAGCACCTCTTTTTTGAAATGATTGGGGCGCAAGGTGCCGTCACTTTGTATGATTCCTTCGGAGGTGTAGGATTCTCGCCTGTTTGCGGAGAGAAACTTGGCAAAGCCTACGGTGCGTACCGAGAGGTTTATCGTATACGAATCACCGTTTTTTTCGATATGCGCTTCGGTCTCGCCCATATGGAACATCCCGTAGCGCACGTCAAACTTGGCTTCGGCTTTTTGGAAAGCAAAAAGGGCAGAATAAAAAATCATAAGTAGCAGTAAATATCTCATCCCACTATTTTAATGGCTACTTCGTTAAAATCCGTTATAAATAGATAAGGAATGAGAATGCTAAAAATTGCCATCATAGGCAAGCCAAACGTGGGGAAAAGCTCCCTTTTCAACCGCTTGGCTAAACAACGCGACGCCATCACCTCCGATATGGCAGGCACAACGCGGGATACGAAAAAAAAGATACTCGATATCGACGGATACGATTTTGAAGTGGTGGATACCGGAGGGATAGACTACTCCACGCCGCTTTTTGAGAAAGTAGCGCAAATGTCGCTCAAAGCGGCGAACGAAGCCGACATCGTCCTGTATATGGTGGATGGGAAGCGACTCGGAGAGGAATCGGACAAAAAGCTTTTCTTGGAACTCCAAAAAGCCCATCCCGACCACACCGCACTCGTGATAAACAAGATAGACAACGACAAAGAGATGGAGCGGACGTGGGATTTTTACAGCTTCGGAAGCGAAGTGATGTTTCCTATTTCCGTATCACACAACAGAGGCATCATCAAGCTTAGAAAATGGCTTACGGCGTTTGTCGAAGTCGAAGACGATCTCTTGGAAGAGGACAGTGAGGCGAGTTTCGAGGATTTTTTGGATGAGCATAACTTAGCGGGTGAAGAGGGCGAAGAGGCGATCCAAGAGGATGACGGTCTCATAAAGATAGGAATCATCGGCAGGGTGAATGTAGGCAAAAGCTCGCTTTTGAACGCTCTCATCGGCGAAGAGCGGAGTGTGGTAAGCGACGTGGCGGGGACGACGATAGACCCCGTGGATGAGGTCTCTACGCTATTAGATCGAGAGGCACTCTTTGTAGATACCGCGGGAATCAGACGACGGGGCAAGATAGAGGGGATAGAAAAATACGCGCTCGATCGGACGAAAAAAGCGCTAGAGCGCACCGACGTGGCTATCCTCGTACTCGATGCAAAAGAGGGATTCGTAGAGCTAGACGAAAAAATCGCGGGGCTGGTGGATGAGTTTCAGCTCGGATGCGTGATCGCGCTCAATAAGTGGGACGAAAACTATGAAGAGTATAAAAAAGTAGTGACCGAACTAAGACGTCGATTCAAATTTTTGGAGTACGCTCCCGTGATTGCCATCTCGGCAAAGACAGGAAGAAACATCGAAAAACTCAAAGCTAAGATCATCGAAGTGTACGATAATTTTAGCTCTAGAATCACCACAAGCGAACTCAACAAAACCATAGAATTCGCCACCCAAAAACACCACATCCCAAGCGATATGGGCAAGCTCGTGCGCATCTACTACGCCACCCAATACGACACGAAACCGCCGAGAATCTCGCTAGTGATGAACCGCCCCAACTCACTCCACTTTAGCTACAAACGGTATCTAGTAAACACCTTGCGCGATCGGTTCGGATTTGAAGGGACGCCGATCATCATCAACGCTAGGAAGCGAGGGGAGAGAATCGAGGAAGAGGATGGGGATGAAGGGGGAGAGGAGTAAAGTGTAATGTTTTATAATCCAAGGTCTCAACAATTTATGCGTGAAAAGCAGGAAAACGTAGATGAATTTCGCGATAGAGTATTTTAGAAAGCATGTAGTCGCTGTTTCAATAAGTATTTTAGGCTTTTTGTCAGCAATTGTTACCCTATTTGTCGATATGGGACAGTCTATTTCAATTAAGTGGCTTGTATTTGTGGTGTTTATCTTGTTGACTTTATTGGTTCTGGCATTTGGCATTATCGCTGAATTTCTAAAGGATAGCTTTATTAATGAAGATGTAAACCAATTGAAGCTCATCAATCTAAATAAACCAATTAGAAAAGGTGAAGTATTTTTAGAGGTCTACTTAAATAAATCAGGTATAAATTTTGAGCACGGTGATGTTGTGAAAGTTTACTATTTAGATAAAGACAGAATTGAACAATTTATTGGAATAGGAGTAATTGAACACATTCAAAAGCAAGAGAATATATGTCATATAAATTTTCTTTTGAAAACTGAGAGTAATTGTACAATCAAAGAAGTTTATTTTAGTCTTAAAATAAACAAAGATGAACTAAGCCTTCTCACAAATTAGGAGTAAATAAAATGGATGCAATTGTGATTAAAATTGTTGATGATTATAAGGTAGCAATCAATAAAGGCTCAAATGATGGCATCAATAAAAATGATATATTTATGATTTTTGAAAAAGGGGAAGAACTATTCGATCCTGATAGTAAAGAAAGTTTGGGTTTTTTGGAAATTCCAAAATTAAAAATGAAAGTATTTAATACCCAAGAAAAAATGAGCTTATTAGAGAGTGCTGAAACAACCATTGAAACAGATAGAAAAGTAAAAAAAACTATAAAAAAATATTCAGATGGAAAATCGGAATTTAATAAAATGATCGGGTTTGGATTGGCAGCTTATGGGTTGGGTAAAAATGATGAAATTGAAACAATTATTGAAGAAGAACCAAAAGAAAGAAACATATCTGTAACAGAAAGAAAAGTTAAAACAGGCAATATTGCTAGAAAAATATAATATACAGAAAGGGTTTTGCCATTGTCAATTTATTTATAAACATCACCCCGACTATCGACTTTTAAGATTTTGATCTCGTTTTCATCCGCATGAAAGAGGATACGGTATTTTGAAACCCGAAGCCTAAAAATAGGCGGTACGTTATCGCCCGAGAGACGTTTGACATCCCCTTCGGGGAGTTTGAGTATGGCGGTGTAGATTCGTTTTTGTAGAGTGTGATCGTATTTTGCAAAGCTTTTTTCAAACGTTTTGGAAAATGAGAGTTTCACAGGTTATACTTTTTTGCAAAATCCTCTTGCTCCATAAAAGTATCCGTATTCATAATATGCAAAATTGCTTCTTTATCTTTGGCATCCAAAATAAGATCCGCTTTCTCTTTAGAGCGAGAGCTTTGAAAATACGCCTCCAAGCTTTCACGTAAAATTTGCGAAATGGACTTCTTTTCTACGAAACTAAATGCCCTTGCTTGCTCATACAGCTCGTTATCGACCGTTAGGCTGATTCTATGCATAAGTAACCCTTTTGTGATGTAGTGATGTATAAACATCATTGTATCGTAAATCTTTGAAGGAATTTACACTTACTCTTGCACTCTGTTCACAAATATGTTAACATATTCCAATGAAAGAAGTCGTATTTTTAAATTTCCATCAGGGAAAAGCCCTATTGAAGAGTTTTTGGACGCTCTGTCTGCGAAAGAGGCGCAGAAAGTTACTTGGGTATTAAATTTGATTGAAGAGCTTGAACATATTTCTACGAAATATTACAAACAGCTCCAAAATACCGACGGAATCATTGAAGTGAGAATCCAAATCGGCAATAATCATTTTCGATTACTTGGATTCGAGCACAAAGGCACATTTGTCGTTTTGACGAATGGCTTTAAGAAAAAAGACCAAAAAGTACCAAAATATGAAATTGAAATTGCACAGCAACGAAGAAAGGAGTACCTTGAAAATGAGTGATCTAAAAAAATATGTGAACAAGAGAAAACAGAAAGATGCAGTATTTGCAGAGGGGTATGATGCGGGGTATCAGGATTTTAAAATAGGTGAAATTTTGAAACAGGTGCGACTTGAAGCCGGACTCACGCAAGAAGAGATGGCAGAGAAAATGCATACAAAAAAATCCGCCATCTCTAGAATCGAAAACCACGCGCAGGATATTCGGCTTTCGACTTTGCAAAATTTTGCCCATATAATGGGGCGGGAGCTAAAGATACAACTAGTATAAAGGCGCGTCCATCTCTTTTGGGATCTCTAGTCCCATTATTTTCAATACCGTCGGAGCAATGTTGTTCAACCCGCCGTCTTTGACGCTACTTACTTCAGAATCTTTGACGAAGCACCATACGTCTCCTACGGTGTGGTTGGTGAGGATGTTGCCCTCTGCGTCGCACATCTCTTCGCAGTTGCCGTGGTCGCTGGTGAGGACGATGGAGTAGTCGAGTGCGTCGGCTTTGGCAAATATCTTGCCTAGCTCCGCGTCTACCGCTTCGACCGCTTTTGTCGCCGCTTCTAGATTCCCCGTGTGTCCCACCATATCACCGTTGGCGAAGTTTACGACGATGAGGTCGTATCCGTAGTCCATCCCGCCAAGTACTGCTTCGCCGACGGCATGCGCGCTCATTTCGGGCTGCATGTCGTAGGTTTTGACCTGCGGGCTAGGGATGAGAATACGCGATTCGTTTGGCATCGGCTCTTCGATGCCGCCGTTGAGGAAAAACGTCACGTGGGCGTATTTCTCGGTCTCGGCGGTGTGTAGCTGGGTGAGATTTGCGTTGGCTACGGTTTCGGCAAGCGTGTTGTGGAGCGATTCCTTTTTAAACATCACGGGATAAGGGAAATGCTTGTCGTACTCGGTCATAGTGATGACGTGGAGCTTCTCGCACGATGCGGTGTCAAACTCGCAAAAGCTTTCATCCCCTAGTGCGGTCACTATCTGTCTAGCTCTGTCGCTGCGGAAATTGGCGACAATCACGCCATCTCCCTTTTTTATCCCCTCAAACCCTGCAAACGCAACGGGCTTGATAAACTCATCCGTCACGTCGTTTTTGTAGGAATCCGCCACATACTCTTTCGGCGAGAGGGTGGTTTTGGGAGTTGCTTTTGTGATGGCATCATATCCCTCTTTGACCCGCTCCCATCGTTTGTCTCTATCCATCGTGTAGAATCGTCCCGCTAACGTGGCGATGTGCATATTGCTATCGAGGTGCTTTTCTATCATATCGATAAAGAGGGGGGCGGAGGTAGGCGACACGTCCCGTCCGTCGCTGATAAGATGGAAGTAGACTTTTTTGCCCGCTTTGGAGGCGATTTTTGCGATGCCGATGAGGTGGTCGATGTGCGAATGCACGCCGCCGTCACTCATGAGACCCAAAAGATGGATAGTGTCACTCATCGCAAATAGCCCTGTGAGCGCTTCGTTTTGCGCTATGGAGCCATCTTCGAGTGCCAAGGAGACCTTGACTAGATCTTGATAGAGCACCCGCCCTGCCCCTATGGTCATATGTCCCACCTCGCTATTTCCCATCTGTCCTTCGGGTAAGCCCACGCTAAGCCCGTGAGTGGTCACAAGTCCGTAAGGGACGCTTTGAAAGAGGTGATTATATGTCGGTTTGTTTGCTTTAAAAAAGGCGTTGCAAGCCTTCTCTGGCTTTTTGCCGATCCCGTCGGTGATGATAAGTACGCACTTTTTTCTCATAACGATGCCTTTGTTTATAAGTAGAAATATCTTAGAATCTTAACAAAATATTACCCCATAGGCAATCAATGATATATCTACTCTACTCCAATTTCGGAATAAATATATTTCAATATATCTCTTTTCGTGCGGGATTTGCATTTTTTGTCGCTTTTTTGTTATCGGTATTTTTTATGCCCCGTTTTATCGTTTGGGCGAAAAATAAAAAAGCAAATCAGCCTATCTCCGAATTTACCCCCAAAACCCATCAGGGCAAGGCAAACACCCCGACCATGGGCGGGATCGTCTTTATCGTAGCGACGGTGGCGGCTTCGATACTCTCGGTAAAGTTGGATAATGTCTATGCGATTTTGGGGATCGCGATATTGCTCTTTTTCAGCCTCATAGGATTCAAAGACGACTATGCCAAGATCTCGCGCAAGAGCAACGCGGGGATGAGTGGCAAGGCAAAGCTTTTTTATCAGAGCTTCTTCGCCTTAGCCGTGTCTCTAGCACTCTATTTTGCGGCACTAGAGACGACGTTTTTCGTCCCGTTTTACAAGTATCCCGTATTTGATATGGGAATCTTCGCGGTGCTTTTTTGGAGCTTCGTCATCGTCGCTAGCAGTAATGCCGTAAATATCACCGACGGACTAGACGGTCTCGCGACGGTGCCTTCGATATTTTCGCTCATCTCACTCTCGGTAATCGTCTACATCACGGGCAATGCGATTCTTAGCGGCTATCTCTTGATGCCCAAAAACATCGAGGTGGGAGAGGTAAGTATCATCGGTGCCGCTCTCATCGGCGCACTTCTTGGATTCCTTTGGTATAACTGCCACCCGGCACAGGTCTTTATGGGAGACAGCGGTTCGCTTTCACTAGGCGCATTTATCGCTTACGCCGCAGTTATCGGCAAGAGCGAGGTACTCCTCATCGTCATCGGGCTTATATTCGTCATCGAAACGGTCTCGGTGATACTCCAAGTAGGCAGCTACAAGACGCGGGGCAAAAAGGTCTTTTTGATGGCGCCCATCCACCACCATTTCGAGGTCAAAGGGTGGGCGGAAAATAAGATCATCGTGCGGTTTTGGATTATTGCGCTTATGAGTAATATCATCGCACTTATTAGTTTGAAGATACGCTAATGACCCTCTTTGGCTACGGAAACACCAATAAAGCACTCGCAAAAAACGGCGGGTGCAGAATCTATGACGATAAATTTACCGAAGCGGGAAGCGATGAATACGGGAATGCGCTTTTGCCTGCGTCCGAGTTTGTAGCACAAGATGATTTTGAGGTAGTCACCCCCGGGATTCCGCCGCATAATGCGCTCATACTAAAGGCGAAGAATCCGATAAGCGATTATGACTATTTTGCTGATGCGATGCCTTTTAGCGTGTGGATAAGCGGTACCAACGGCAAGACGACGACGACCGAGATGTGCGAGTTTTTATTGCGAGAGCGGCGGGCGGTCGCGGGCGGAAATATCGGTAAGGCGGTGGGCGAGCTGGAGCGAGATGCGAAGATTTGGATACTGGAGACTAGCTCTTTTACGCTCCACTATACGAATAAGGCGCGTCCGGGGATATACATACTGCTCCCCATCACACAGGACCATATCTATTGGCACGGGAGTTTTGAAGCGTATGAAGCGGCGAAGTTGAAGCCGTTTGCTACGATGCGCGAGGGTGATCTCATCATCGCGCCCAAAAAATATGAAAATATCCCCTCGCTAGCCAAGGTGATCGGGTATGAATCAAGTGATGATTTGGCACGCTTCTTTGGGATAGAGAAAGAGCGGGTGCGATTCAAAGAGCCGTTTTTGACCGATGCGATGCTAGCTCTCGCCGTGAGCCGCGTGCTGTTTGACACGGTGGACTATGAGCGGATAAATAGCTTCAAAGTCGATGCGCATAAGATGGAGGAGTTTAGCGATGCCAAAGGGCGTATGTGGGTGGACGATAGCAAGGCTACGAACGTGGATGCGACGTTGCAAGCACTCAAAGCCTACGGCGACAAGAAGCTGCTTTTGATTCTAGGCGGGGATGACAAGGGGGCGGATTTGGAGCCGCTCTTTGATGCGCTAGAAGGCTTGGATGTGAAGCTCTTTTTGATAGGAAAAAACGCGCAAAGATTAGAGGAATTGTCAATGGCAAGAGAGCTAGAATATTGTCTTTGCTTTACGTTGCAATCGGCGGTAATTGAGATGGATAAGTATCTAGAGGGCGAATCGACGGCGATGCTCTCACCTGCGGCGGCGAGTTTGGATCAGTTTAGCGGCTACAGGGATCGCGGGACGAAATTCAAAGCGTATGTGGCAAATTTAAGTTGATATTTATTTTAAACGGCTATAATTCCACTCCTTGTTTTAACAAAAATGATGGCTCGATAGCTCAGTCGGTAGAGCAGGTGACTGAAAATCACCGTGTCGCTGGTTCGATTCCGGCTCGAGCCACCACCTTTCAATCTACTTTTTTCATAAAAATCGTCACTATTTTTTTATTGTTTCTCGGCTCTGATATTTTTGCCGCGTCTGTAACTTTAGCCAAAGTTTATACCGATTCTCTCCGAATCGAGGGCTGGTTGATGAGCGAAAAGCTCGACGGCGTGCGGGGCGTATGGGACGGCGAGAGGCTCCTCACGAAAAACGGACAAGAGATTCACGCTCCTAAAGATTTATTAGCGCAGATGCCGCCCTTTCCCGTAGACGGAGAGCTGTGGACGAAGCGGGGCGATTTTGAGCATATCACCTCTATCGTCCTTGACACCGCGCCAAGCGCAGAATGGGGCGAAGTGACCTACAATATTTTTGAAGCGCCGTTTGCAAACCTCCCCTTTCAAGCGCGTATCGAGAAAGTGCGGCAGTGGCTGCAAGCGCACCCAAGCACGTTTATAAAAGTGATCCCGCAACAGGTGTGCACCGACAAGGCCGAACTCAAAAGATTCTTGGAAACGATAGAAAAGGGCGGCGGCGAAGGGGTCGTACTGCGGAATCCCGATGCGCTTTACGAATCGGGGCGAAGCGATAGCTTTTTGAAAGTCAAATCCTTTTTGGACGCGGAAGCGAGAATCGTGGGCTACAAAGAAGGAAAAGGGAAATACAAAGGGATGACAGGCTCGCTTGAAGTCGAACTCGAAAACGGAAAGCGCTTTTTCATCGGGAGCGGTTTGAGTGATGAAGAGCGGAGTAATCCCCCGAAAATCGGCGCGGTCATCACGTTTAAATACAAAGAGCTCAACAAAAACGGTATCCCGAAATTTGCCTCGTATTTGCGGGAACGGAGAGATTATGTTTGGGGCGGCGATAAGTGAATTTAAGGTTAGGAATCTTACAATTCAACTTATGAATTCAAAAATTGAAATAAATGCCGAGCAACAGCTCAACATCTTGCGAAAAATAGAAAATACCAGCGATCAAAAAAGCCTCGCTAGTGAGCTTGGCTTTAGCATCGGCAAGGTCAACTATATACTCAAAGCCCTCATCGAAAAAGGGCTCATAAAAACCGAACGCTTCATCCATAGCCGTGATAAAAAGGGCTATCGCTACCTCCTCACTCCCCAAGGAATCAAAGAAAAGATCAAACTCACCGAAGCATACGTGGAGATAAAAAAGCGGGAATACGAGGAGCTGAAACGTGAGCTAGAGGAGAGTAAAGATGATAAGTAAACTCCGCGCGCTCCTCACAAAAAGGGACAAGCAGTTTCTTTTGGTATTGCTTGTTTTTTCTATTTTTATTTCGGTCATCGAAACAGTCGGTATCGGAATCATTATGCCTTTTATCAATCTAGCGAGTGACTTTACGCTGGTGCAGAATAACGAGTATCTGCGCAAAGCCTATATGATGTTTGGATTCCAAAGCGAAGTGAATTTCGTGGCGGCTATCGGCGGGTTGCTTATAGTTTTTTATATTTTTAGAAGCGGAGCAAATCTATTTTATAACTATCTGCTCGTGCGTTTTGCGCAAGGGAGATACCACCTATTGGCGTTTAGGCTTTTTCAAAATTATTTAGGGATGCCCTACAAAGAGTTTGTGAATAAAAATAGTTCGTTTTTGACGAAAACCATAATCACGGAAGCCGCAGGACTCACGACGATAGTGCAAAATAGCCTTTTTTTGATCTCTGAGATATTTGTTGTTTTGTTTATATATTTGATGCTTTTATATGTAAATATGAAAGTAACACTATTGCTAAGTATAATCCTCATCATAAAAATTGTCGCATTAAAACTAACGGTAAGTAAAAAGATAAAGATCGAAGGTTCAAAGAGAGCAGAATTTCAAAAAAGTTTTTTTGAGGTTGTTAATGCGAGTTTCGGTAATTTTAAATTGATCAAACTCATGACAAACGAGGAAGAGACGCTAAAAAGATTTTCAGTCTCCAGTCAAGGATTTGCCAAATCAAATATCGTAAACGGCACTTTGATTCACGTCCCGAGACTTTTTCTAGAGGCAGTCGGCTTTGGTCTGATGATTTTTGTTATGGTCTACTTGATAGTGAAATATCAAAGTGACATCAAAAGCGCTATCCCGCTTCTCTCGATCTACGTCTTAGCGCTTTATCGGCTGTTACCTTCAGTAAATAGGATACTGCAAAGCTATAACACCATAATGTTTCAACATAAATCCCTAGATATAGTTCATAGCGAGCTCCTCTATGACATTGAAGACTTCGGAAAGCAAAAAATAGATTTTAATCACAAGATTACACTAGAGGGTATTTCATTTGGTTTTGAAGAGAAAAAGAGGCTATTTGAAGATTTTTCCCTCGAAATAAATAAAGGTCAAAAAGTAGCCTTTACGGGAGAATCGGGTGCGGGGAAAAGTACGTTGGTTGATATTATCATTTCACTCTATAAACCTCTAAACGGCAGAATTCTTATCGATGATACCCTGCTTAGCGAAGAGAATATTCCCTCGTGGAGAAGAAAAATCGGCTATATACCGCAAACTATCTATCTCTTTGACGGCTCTGTCGGGGAAAATGTCGCATTTGGTAGGGAATATGATGAAGAGAGAATTATTAACGCTTTAAAAAAAGCCAATATATGGGAATTTCTAGCAGGCAAAGAGGGACTTCTTACAAAAGTAGGCGAAGGGGGCATCATCCTTAGCGGCGGACAGAAACAGCGTATCGCAATCGCCCGTGCACTCTACGGAGACCCCGAGATTCTAGTGCTTGATGAAGCGACGAGTGCGCTTGATAATGAAACGGAAGCTAAAATAATGGATGAGATATATGAAGCAAGCAGGGATAAAACCCTTATCATCATCGCCCATAGACTAAGCACCATAGAGCGGTGCGAGCGGGTGCTTAAAATTGAAAACGGGAAGATAATCGATGCAAAATAAAACAGTTTTAGTCACGGGAGCGGATGGCTTTATCGGCTCACATTTGGTCGAGATGCTTGTTAAAAACGGATACAAGGTAAAGGCGCTTAGTCAATATAATTCTTTCAATTATTGGGGATGGCTCGAGGATGTCGAGTGCAAGAAAGAGATTGAGGTGTTGAATGGCGATGTTCGCGATCCGCACTATTGCAAACACATTACAAAAGGAATCGATACCATCTTTCACCTCGCCGCACTCATAGCGATACCCTATTCGTATGTCGCTCCCGATAGTTATGTCGATACCAACATCAAAGGGACGCTCAATATCTGCCAAGCAGCACTGGAAAATAACGTGCAGCGTGTGATACATACAAGTACGAGTGAAGTGTACGGCACGGCGCAGTATGTACCCATAGACGAAAAACACCCATTGCAGCCTCAAAGTCCATATAGCGCGAGCAAGATCGGAGCAGATGCGATGGCGATGAGTTTTTTTAACGCGTTTAATCTACCGCTCACTATCGCTCGACCGTTTAATACCTATGGACCGAGGCAGAGTGCAAGGGCTGTGATTCCTACTATCATCACACAAATCGCAAACGGCGCAAAAGAGATAAAACTCGGTGACGTGACGCCGACGAGAGATTTTAACTATGTCGAGGATACTTGCCGTGGCTTTTTGGCTCTAGCGGATTGCGAAGAATCTATCGGCAAAACCGTCAATATCGGCTCAAATTTTGAAATAAGCGTAGGCGATACCCTCAATCTCATAAAAGAGATAATGCAAAGCGATGTGGAGTTTATTACCGAAGAGCAGCGGATCCGCCCCGAAAAAAGCGAGGTATTTCGGCTCTGGTGTGACAATACGCTTATAAATGAGCTTACCGGTTTTACACCGAAATATAGCATCAGAGAGGGACTGGAAAAAACCGTAGCGTGGTTTAAAAATCCTAACAATCTAGCAAAATATAAGTCAGATATTTACAATGTATAAAAACATCACCGCATTTATCAAAGAACTTCACGGCAATCAAGAGTTTACGCCGTTGCACGAGCCGAGATTCTTAGGAAATGAAAAAAAATATTTGAACGAATGTATAGATTCTACATTTGTCTCAAGCGTGGGGAAATACGTCGATAGTTTTGAGAAGATGTGTGCGGAATTTTGCGGCACGAAGTATGCCGTAGCGACCGTGAACGGAACGGCTGCCTTGCATATAGCTTTGAAGCTTATCGGGGTGGAACGGGGTGATTTGGTCATTACCCAGCCGCTCACGTTCATTGCCACGGCGAATGCGATAAATTATTGCGGTGCAGAACCTCTCTTTGTGGATGTGGATATTGATACATTGGGATTAAGTCCGCAAAAACTCTCAGAGATTTTAGAATCTTCGTGTGTGCTTGAAACGGCAGGCTGTATCCATAGAAAAAGCGGCAAAAGAATCAAAGCGTGCGTGCCGATGCATACATTTGGACATCCATGCAAAATCTCCGAACTGAAAACACTCTGCAAAAAATGGCAGATCGCCCTCATCGAAGATAGCGCCGAATCGCTTGGAAGTTATTACGGTGGCAAACATACGGGCGGTTTCGGGAAAGTCGGGGTTTTGAGCTTTAACGGCAACAAAACCGTCACTACGGGTGGTGGTGGGATGATAATCACCGATGATGAATCTTTGGCAAAGCGGGCAAAACATATCACCACGACCGCCAAAGTGCCCCATAAATGGGAATATGTACATGATGAAATAGGCTATAACTACCGCCTCCCCAATATCAATGCCGCGCTCGGCGTAGCGCAGATGGAACAGTTACCGAGATTTTTAGAATCTAAGCGAAGTTTGGCGGAGGAGTACCAAAGATATTTTGAGGACTTGGGTGTAGGTTTTCTCAAAGAGCCGCAAGGTGCTAAAAGTAACTATTGGCTCAATGCGATACTTTTAGAATCTAAAGAAGAGCGGGACGCATTTTTGGAATACACCAATAATAACGGCGTGATGACGCGACCTATTTGGCGGCTGATAAGCGAGCTGGATATGTACAAAAGCGTGCCGCACGGTGATTTGGAAAACGCAACATATCTTGAGGATAGGGTAGTGAATATCCCAAG
>CAZCQG010000010.1:13768-40403 GCA_964500775.1 uncultured Campylobacterales bacterium | reverse complement strand
AAAGAGCAGATTCTTTTAATCGGCGGCGGCGGACATTGTAGATCGTGTATCGATGTGATAGAGCAGGAGGGGAGATTTGAGATAGCGGGTATTATCGATAGGGTGGAGCTTGTAGGGGAAAAGGTTTTGGGATACGAGATAATCGACAGCGATGAGAATCTCTCAAAATATCTGCATATAAAAAACGCCCTCATAACAATCGGACAGATAAAAAGTCCCGACGTGAGAATAAAGCTTTTTACGATGTGCAAGAAACTAGGATTTGAGCTACCCGTCATCATCTCTCCTTTGGCATATGTCTCCAAATACGCTTTTGTAGATGCGGGGAGCATAGTGATGCACCACGCCCTAGTCAACGCGGGTGCGAAAGTGGGAAAAAACTGCATTATAAACTCCAAAGCACTCATTGAACATGATGCGAGTATAGGCGATAATTGTCATATATCAACGGGAGCGGTGGTGAATGGCGGTGCGAATGTGGATGAAAATTCATTTTTCGGGAGTAATGCGGTCTCTAAAGAGGGCGCGATTTTATCGGGGTTTATAAAAGCGGGGAGTGTCGCGAAGTGAATAAGATAAACAAGAAAATAGCTCTGTTTACAACCATATATCCGATGCGCAAAGATTTTTTAATACAGTTTTTTGATTCGTTGGTCGCCCAAAGCTATAAAGATTTTGACATCATAGTGGTGAATGATGGATGTGAAGTATTCAGAGATATAAAAAATCAGTACAAACAACTAAACATTATAGAGCTAGAGTATTCAAATTCGATAGCCAAAAATAGGGAATACGGCATCAATCATTGCATAGAAAATAAATACGATATTTTGATATTCGGCGATAGCGATGATTACTTTGAAAGCAATAGAGTGGAAAAAAGTGTTGAAATACTGCATGATAGTGATATTGTCGTGAATGACGTAAGTTTGTTCGGAGAAGGCATTGCCGCGTCGGAAAAGTATTTTTCCAACAGAATCCAAAATAACCAACTTATCGACTTGGAGTTTGTGCTCGACAAAAATATTTTTGGATTGTCCAATACCGCAATATCACTAAAGAGTATGAGCAAAGTAGAGATTCCCGAGGATTTGATAGCGGTTGATTGGTTTGTGTTTGGCGTGTTATTGTATGCTAAAAAAACCGCTCGGTTTACCAATGAGACGGTAACCTATTATAGGCAATATGATAAGAATCTCGTCGGCTTAAAAACACTAACCGAGGATTCTTATAAAAAAGGTCGCCGCGTAAAAGAGATACACTATCAAAATATGATGAAAGCTTGCGGTAAATTTCCATTTGAACAGAAGTTGCAAGAAGTGAGACAAAGTGTTTTTGCTTTAAATGAGCAAAAAAGACAGATTCTATACCCGTTTTGGTGGGAACTTATTTAGAGAGGATAAAGATGAACGTACAGATAACTTCGAAAAAAGAGGTTTTTAATTTTTGTGAACCTTACATAATAGCGGAACTAGGCTCTAATCATAACGGTGATATGGAGTTGGCAAAAAAGTTGATTATTGCCGCAAAAGAATCGGGCGCACATTGCGTAAAATTTCAAAGCTGGAGTAAGGAGACGATTTTTTCCAAGAAAAAATACGAAGAAAATTGTTTCATAGCCGATGACTACAGAGACAGGAATGATTATACGTTAGAGCAGATAGTGGAGGAGTTTTCTATATCGGAGCAAGAGCTTTTGGATATGAAACATTTTGCCGATGAGATAGGTATCGACTGTACTTCTACCCCTTTTAGCAAAAAAGAGGTGGATTTTTTGGTGGAGAAATTAGATACCCCTTTTATCAAAGTGGCTTCGATGGATTTGAACAACTACCCGTTTTTGGAATATATCGCAAAAAAAGGAAAGTCTATTGTTCTATCAACCGGTCTAAGTGAATTATATGAAATAGACAAAGCGATTAGGACGATAGAAAACGCAGGAAATAATAAGATCGTGATATTGCATTGCGTAGCGATCTATCCTCCAAAAGACGAAGAGGTAAATCTAAACAACATCGACACTTTGCGGAAGTTGTATCCCGACTATCCCGTTGGTTTCTCGGATCATACGCTCGGCTATTCGATTCCCTTAGCCGCGGTGGCAAAAGGGGCGTGTATCATAGAGAAACATTTTACGCTCGATAAAAATATGTTCGGATGGGATCATAAGGTCTCGGCAACTCCCGATGAACTGAAAATAATCTGTGAAGAATCAAAAAGAATCCACAAGGCATTGGGTTCGTTTAGCCTGCGATGCGAAGAAGATGAAACAAGGAAAACCGAATTTAGAAGAAGTATCGTCATCAAGCGAGATATGAGTGTGGGTGAAATCATCACGGAAAGCGATATAGATTACAAACGACCGGGAACGGGAATAAAACCTGAACATACGGGTTTTGTAATCGGCAGAACAGTAAAGAGGGCTTTAAAAAGTGATGATATTTTGAATTTTGAAGACCTAATATAAGGAATAGCATGTCTAAATTAGCATTATTCGGCGGAAACCCTATCAGGACAAAACCTTTTGCACCGAATCTTACAATCGGTCAAGAAGAGATCGATGCAGCCAATGAGGTATTAAAAACGGGCATTTTATCGGGCTTTGTCGGTAGTCCTTCCGATGAGTTTTTTGGCGGGAAATATGTGAGAAGGCTTGAAGATGCGTGGAGTGAAAAATTTAACATCAAACACTCCGTGTCGTGCAACTCGGCAACATCCGCACTTATAATGGCTGTCGGCGCATTAGAGATAGGACCGGGTGATGAAGTGATAGTAACTCCCTATACGATGTCCGCCACTCCTACTGCGATATTGTTTTGGAATGCGATACCTATTTTCGTAGACATCGAAGAGGATATGTTTTGTCTAGACCCTGCAAAAATAGAGGCGAAGATAACGCCTCATACGAAAGCGATCGTGACCGTCGATATTCACGGGCAGTCTTCGGCGATGGATGAGATAAATGCGATAGCAAAAAAACATAATCTTAAAGTCTTAGTCGATGCCTCACAAGCTCCCGGAGCGTTGTATAAAGGAAAAGCGGCGGGGACATTGGGAGACATCGGAGTATATAGTCTCAATCGACATAAAAATATCCAATGCGGCGAGGGTGGAATAGCGGTGAGTGACGATGACGAACTTGCACTTAGGATGCAGCTCATAAGAAATCATGCAGAAGCGGTTACGGGTTCCGGACAAGAGCGATTTACGCCAAAATCTATGGTGAATATGATCGGTTACAACTTCAGAATGACCGAAATCGAAGCGGCAATCGCGTATGAGCAATTAAAAAAACTAGATGCGATAAATGGGCACAAAATAGAGCTTTCGCACTATTTGAACGAGAAATTGAAGCGTTTTGATGCTGTCTTGCCTCCAAAAGTAAGAGATAAATGCACGCATGTCTATTATATGCACGCATTGAGATTTAATGAAGAGAAAGCGGGAATCTCTAGGGCAAAATTTATCGAAGCGATACGAGCCGAGGGGATTTTGATATGGGGCGGTTATTTAAAGCCCCTGTATCTTGAACCGCACTATCAAAATAAACTCATATATAAGCATGGATACCCTTTTAAAAATAACGGATTGTATGAGAAGGAAGTGGATTATTCAAAAGGACTTTGCCCTGTGGCGGAGAGACTTTATGAAAAAGAGACCATTATCGTAATTTACAACTATACCACGATAGAAAAAAGCGATATAGATGACATCGCCCTTGGATTTGAGAAAGTTTTCCAAAACATAGGCGATTTGAAATAATTGAAAAAAGTATTCTTTTTTGCTAGAGACCCTGGCGGTGCAAATGTTTTGGCGAGAATCATCAAAGCTATCGATAATACGTTTGAGTGTTTGGTCGCGGGGAAGGATTTTGCGTTTGATATATTTCAAAATGCAGGAATTAAATGTGAAAAATTTACGGATTTACACTCAATAGAACAAGATATAGTAACTTGCGCCCATGTTTTCACGGGTACTAGCTATGGAGATGATACGGAGATAAAGATTTGGCATTTTGCCAAAGCAAAAGGGATAAAATCCACCGCCTTTTTAGAACACTGGATGGGGTATAAAAGATTTTTTTCGCCCAATCTCGGGTGCGATTTCTTTCCAGATACGGTGGTGCTCACGGATTTGATTGCAAAAAAATATTTTGAGAGTATTTACGGTGAGGACACTGTAAAGATCATCCCTTTAGGCAATCCTCTGCTAGAAGAAATAATGATGCAAAGGGTAAAAAATCCAAAGATAGACGAAGAGAGATCAACGATAGTATATTTTGCTGAAAAAATCAAAGATTTTGCGGTTGAAAAAACATACGGTTTTAATGAGTATGACCAGTTTTTTAAACTCCTAAAATGCATGGAAAATATAAATAAGCGGAATCTCGAGGTTGTTTTTGCTATGCATCCGAAACACCAAATCGAAGAAGTCAAAAAAATTTTAGATGCCAATGAATTGACTCGGTCATTTTCGGTCATAGTTGCGGAGAGCAATATAAAAAACGATCTTCTTAATAAAGCAGATTTTGTATTAGGCGTAAATACGCACGTACTTGTCGAAGCTATGGTTATGGGAAAAAACGTCTGTTCTCTGTGGGTAGACTCTGAGGTGAAAAGCGACTTTCTGTTGCTCAAAGAGGGGTATATTTTTATAGCTAAGAGCGATGAAGATGTAAAAATTTTTTTCTCGCAATGTATAAGACAAAAAGTATACGACGTGAGTTATATTGAAAATTCTACTTCAAAAATTGTTGAGTATTTGAAAGTTGAACTATCTTAGATTAAGCAATGTGTCTAGGTGCAAGAGAGTGATTATGTGAATTTTGGTATTATATTTATACAAAAATAAGTACTTTATATTCTTTAAAAAATGCGAGAAGTACTTTTCACGGTGTATGTACGTATCTATAAATAGGGGTGTTTGATGTTGGCAATAATACCTGCAAGAGGCGGCTCAAAGGGGCTTCCTGGAAAAAATATAAGACTTCTCAACGGAAAACCACTAATCGCTCATACAATAGAGGCGGCTTTAAAGTCAAAAGCAATAACACAAATCGTGATTTCGACGGATGATGAGGCAATTGCCGAAGCATGCAAGGCGTATGATGTGGACATACCTTTTATGAGACCGCTCGAGTTAGCGGGAGATGATTCTTTAATCGTAGATACATATACTTATACCGTAGATAGGATAAACAAGGAACAGAACAAATCATATACCGATATGATAGCACTATTGCCCACTTGTCCTTTGCGAAACGGCGAAGATATTGATGCAGCGGTAAAAATATTTCAAGAGAAAAATGCCGATTCGGTTGTTTCGTATTACGAAGCAGCGCATCCCGTTCAATGGTATCGATACTTGGATGAAGACGGTGTTCTAAGAGCTGTTTTTGATGAAGGAAATAGACTGGCAAATAGGCAAAAAGAGCGAAAAACCTACCTTCCGAACGGCGCAATATATATTTTTAAAATGGATTTACTGAGACAAAAAAAATACTATTCAGACAAATCCTATCCATATATAATGCCTATTGAAAGGTCGGTGGATATCGATACCATACATGACTTTATGATGGCGGAATGTATGATGGAAAAGAAGGCGATTTTTTGAAAGTATGTTTGCTGACAGGTCGCAATAACTATTTTGGCAGAGAGATACTGCAGAGATTTGTTGAGCTTGGCGTGCAGGTGGATGTGATTGTATTGCAGCCTTTTGATGACTGGGGATTAAAAAACACCGAAGACAGTAGATGCGCATCAATGTGGAGACCAAAAGAATATAAAGAACTACTCCACAATTTTACACACTACATCTTCTCGTATGAAAATCTGAATAGAATTAATAACTTTGTTAGAGAAAAGGGGTATGACATCGGTTTGCAAGGCGGCGGGATAGGTATCATAAAAAAAGATTTTTTAGATATGTTTAGCATGGGGATTGTTAATTTTCATCCGGGAGACTTACCTTTTTACAGAGGTTCAAGTGCGCCGGAATGGCAAATTATAGAAAGTAAACCAATCATTTGCACCGCACACTTCATTGATGAAAAGATAGATTCCGGTTACATTTACTCTAAAAAACGGTTAAATGTCGATATGGATTCATACGCTCATATGAGAGCTTCTTTGTATCCAAGAATTGCGGACTATTGTGTGGAAGTCGTGAAGGAACTTCAAGAAAAAAAATACTCTAAAGAAGAATTAACCAAAGAGAAGGTCGGAGAGGGAAATCTCAGAGCTTATATCGGAGATGAAAAGATAGAATTTATTACTAAGCACTGGAAAGAGTTAATAAAAAAATATGATTAAAAATAGACTTCTGCTAAATAAAAATACATCCCTTGAATCCGTGATACAAATGCTTGATGAGAACGGGAATGGTATATTACCCGTAGTTGATGAAAATACAAAGCTTATAGGAATCATAACAGACGGTGATTTCCGAAGAGCTATTTTAAACAACAGCAAATCTGTCGAAGATCTAGTAAATAAAAATCCTATCTCAATGCACTATATGACACCAAAGAAACAGATAATTAATTATCTCAAGTCGATACATAGAAGACATCTTCCTTTGGTGGATGAAAATGGCATTTTAATGGATGTATTTTCGCTAGATGAGGTTAGTTTTTTTAGCAAGACAAATAAAGTGGTCATTATGGCAGGTGGACTTGGAAGTAGATTAGGAGAACTCACAAAAGATATGCCTAAGCCCATGTTGAAAGTCGGCGGAAGACCTATACTCGAGCATATTATAAATAGTTTTTCTTCTTTTGGCTTTCAAGATATTTATATAAGCGTCAATTACAAGTCTGAGGTAATCGAAAATTATTTTGGCGACGGCGGGAAATTCGGTGTCAATATTAGATATATACGGGAAGACAAGAGACTTGGAACTGCAGGCGCATTAGGGTTGATTAAAGATGAGCTCAAGGAAGATGCATTTTTTGTCATTAACGGTGATGTAATGTGCATCCTGGATGCTGAGAATCTGATGAATGAACACAAAAAAAGAAAAGTATCCGCCACGGTTTGCACGAGACAAATCAAAGAACAGATTGCCTATGGAGTTCTTGAAATAGCTGATGGGATGATCACCTCAATAAGCGAAAAACCAGTAAATAGTTATTATATTAGCGCAGGTATTTATGTGTTGGAGCCGAATATCTTAAAATATATTCCTGAAAATGAGTACTTTGATATAACCACATTATTCGATATGTTGATTCATAACAATGAGGTGGTTTCCAGTTATGAGATCGATGACTATTGGATAGACATAGGCAAGCGAGAGGATTACTTACTAGCTTTAAAGGAATTTAGTATTGAAAAATAGAAAGAAACAATAATGGCAATCGGTTGTTTTTTGGAAACCACTAATCTGTGTATAAGACCATTGGTGGCGGAAGACGTAAACGGAGAGTATGTAAACTGGCTAAACGATGCGGATGTTTGCTCCAAGAATAGACATCATGTGTATCCTTTTTCTGCGGAGAGTGCGCGAGCATTTATTAATACGGTCAATACCTCCTCCGGCAGTATAGTTTTGGCGATATGCCTAAAGAGCAATGAATATAAACATATCGGGAATATATCACTAAACGGTATTGATATGATTAATAGAAATGCTTCTTTGGCTATTTTGATGGGTGATAAGTCGTCTTGGGGAAAAGGTTTTGGATTTGAGGCTTGCTTTGCTTTAATGAGACACGCTTTTCTTGCCCTAGGGCTTGAAAGAGTACATTGTGCGACTTTCGCGACAAATATATCTATGCAAAAGATCGCAAAAAAACTTCGAATGCAAGAAGAAGGAAGAAAAAGAAGCGCTTATTTCAAAGACGGAAAATTTGTCGACACAATCGAATACTCTATTCTGCAAGAGGAATTTTTCGAGTACTTTGGGCTGGATAAATGAACATCAAATATTGTAAAAAGTGTTTGATACCTAACACTCGACCGGGGATAACCTTTGATGATGAAGGTGTCTGTGTCGGTTGTAGGTATTATGAGAGTTTATATAAGATTGATTGGAATCATAGAAGAAAAGAGATTGAAGATATTGTGTCGTGGGCAAAAGCCCACCCTTCCGATATGGGCTATGATTCTATAGTGTCTGTAAGCGGGGGAAAAGACAGTACTAGATTAGCTCTGTATGCAAGGGATAATCTAGGGCTAAATCCGCTTTTGGTAAGCACGGTTACCCCGCCGGAAATGGTTACTGAAATAGGTGTTAAGAATTTAGAAAATTTAGTAAATTTAGGTTTTGACCTAATAAGTCTCACGCCTGATCCGGTTACATATAAAAAGTTAGTGAGAAAGGGCTTTCTTTTGTTTGGCAATTATTGCAAAGCAACCGAGATGGTCCTTTATATAACTGCCCACAATGTAGCCGTAAATTATGGGATACCCTTAAATATCCTTGGTGAAAATCCTGCTTTGGTCCACGGAGATACTTCTTCAAAAGAGGATGGGGGGGACGCATCGAATTTAAAAAATATCAATACCCTCGCCGGCGGCGATATAGAATGGATGCTTGGCGAGGGAGTAGAAAGAGAAAATCTAATTGCATATATGTTTCCTGATTTCCAAAAGCATAATGTCCGTTCGGTTTATTTGGGTTATTACATTAGAGACTTTGCAAACCTGATAAACGGTCTATTTTCAGTTGCACATGGCTTGAATTACAGATGTGTAAAACCCGAAGACATCGGGGCATTGTTTAATTTTGGTGCACTAGATGACGACTTTGTGGTCATCAACCAAATGTTGAAATATTTTAAATTCGGATGGGGCAAGGCATCCGAAGAGATATCCGAGCTTATAAAACTAGGAGTTATGGACAGGGATACGGGGATACGGCTTGCAAAAAAATTGGATGGAAAATGCAATCCAAAATATATTGAGAGTTTTTGTAAGTACATCGGTATAAGTATGGAAGAATTTTGGAGTATAGCTGATGGCTACAGAAATCCAAATATTTGGGAAAAAAACGAGAGAGGGTGGAAATTTAATACACCACTCTTTCAAGAAATAGATATTTAGCAGGGCACACAGTAGTGAAAATAGCGATTATAGATATGGGTACCGGAAATTTGCAGTCTGTTGCCAACGCCTTGGAGTACTGTGGTGCTGCAAGCGTTGTGGTTTCTCGTCCGACAGAAAAACTTGATGCGTTCGATGGCATTATTTTACCGGGCGTCGGAGCATTCGGAGAAGCCATGCGCAATCTTGCCAAGTACGAGCTTTCAAACGTAATTAAAGAAGTCGTTTTAAAAGATAAAAAACCTATTTTGGGTATTTGTTTGGGCATGCAACTACTTTTTAACTCATCCACGGAAAACGGTTATCACGAGGGGCTAGGTGTTATTGAAGGTAAAGTGGAGAGGATAGACGATGACACAGTTTTGCCGCACGTCGGTTGGAATGATATATTTTTGAAAAATCCGTCCAAAATTTTGACAAGAGAACTCGAGGGTAAAGATTTTTATTTTGATCACTCATATCATGCGAAATGCCCGGATAAACTCGTGACTTGTGAGGTGGCAATAGCAGGCAATAGATATGTGGCAGGAATAGAATCCGAGAATATTTTCGGTACCCAATTCCATCCGGAAAAAAGCCAAGTATTCGGTATAAAGATACTTTCTAGCTTTATCGGTTTTTGCGGGAGAAAAAATGCTTAAAACAAGAATTCTCGCCGCAATAATGGTGCAAAACAATTTAGTTGTTCAGAGTATAGGGTTTAATAGATTTTTACCTATAGGCAAACTTGAAATTGTAATAGAATTTTTAGAAGATTGGGATGTTGATGAGATAGTGATTTTGGATATAAGCGCCAGAAGGGAGAATAGGGTAATCAGCAAAGAGCTAATACAGAATGTCTCTAAAAGATGTTTTATTCCAATAAGTGCAGGTGGTGGAATAACGCATATTGAACAAGTACATGATATTTTTGCGCAAGGTGCCGATAAAGTTGTTGTGAATAGTGCACTTTTTGATAACGGTAGATTGATTGAAGAGTGTGCCGAGAGATTTGGATCGCAAAGTCTTATTGCCTCAATTGATGTCAAGAAGCTGGATAACGGAGACTACAAGGTATATAGTAATTCCGGCACTAAAATGATTGATAAGTCTTTAGAGGAAGTGCTTTTGGAGATTCAGGATCGGGGTGCGGGAGAGGTATTATTAAACTCTATCGACAGAGATGGGAGTAAAATTGGTTTTGATTTAGAACTTTTAGAAAGAGTGAGGGCTACGACGAGAATTCCTTTAGTAGTGATGGGGGGATGCGGTAAATTATCCCACATTGTTGAAACGATAGAGAAAATTTCACCGAGCGGTGTGGCAGTAGGTAATCTATTTCACCACTTTGAACATAGTACGGCAATCACTAAAGCTTATTTGCTCGATAGAGGGGTGAGTGTTAGACCGAGCTCGACGATAGAATATCGAAAGCATTTATTCAGTGAAGAAGGAAGGGTTGTAAATTGAGCACGGACGGTATAAAGTATTGCAGTAGATGTCTGTATCCAGAGACGCATCCTTTGAATATAACGTTTGATAGTGACGGAGTTTGTAGTGGGTGCAGGGTGCACGAAGAAAAAGATAGTCTAGACTGGGTTGCGAGAGAAGAGCAGTTAAAAAAACTGCTTTTTGACTATAAAAATAAGAATAAAGGCAATTATGATTGCATAGTACCTGTTGATGGCGGGAAGGATAGTTACTTTATAGTAGATACAATAAAAAACAAGTATGGATTAAATCCTTTATTAGTGACATTTAATAAGCAATACAACACTATGCTCGGCATAAGAAATCTGCAATATTTGAAAACGATTTTTGGATGTGATCTTCTTGAAAACACCGTTAACCCGCAATTCGCTAAAAAACTTACAAAACATACCTTGAAAAAATTTGGCAGCATATATTGGCACAATCATATCGGCTCAAAAACATTTCCGGTACAAGTTGCCGTAAGATATAAGATACCTCTAATAATTTGGGGCGTCCATCAAGGACAAGACCAAGTAGGAATGTTTTCGCATACCGATGAAGTCGAGATGACTAGAAAATATAGAAAAGAACATGATCTCATGGGATATGAAGCATCGGATTTGATATCTGATGGCGATGGCATTTTTGAGAGAGATATGTTGAAGTTTATGTACCCGAGCGATAAAAAGATCGAAGAGGTAGGAGTACGCGGAATATACCTTGGAAATTATATCAGATGGGATTCGAAAAAACAGCATGAAGAAATGATTGAAAGGTTTGGATATGAGACTATGGAGCTCAATAGAACCTTTGATTGTTATGACCATGTTGATTGTCGAATGTATACAGATGTACACGATTATATAAAGTTTATCAAACACGGATACGGAAAAGCCATTGATCATGCATGCAGGGAAATTAGGCTGAAAAGAATTAATAGAGATGCCGCGTTAAAGTTGGCGTATGACTATCAATTTAAAAAGCCTCTCTACCTCGATTTATTATTGGAATGGCTTGAAATGGATGAAAAAGAGTTTGTCAACGCGCTCAACCCTTTACACAATGACACTTTTTGGGAGTGCCATGATGGGGTGTATCAATACAAGATAACTAAAAAATATATCAGTGATTTTGGAAAAAAGAGCGTTGCTTTGGATTTAGACGGGCAAGGAAGCGAACTAAAATATAGGATTCATAAGAAAAAAAATACAGATACGGATAATTTTAGGCTAATGGACAAAGGGTTTATACATTGAAAACGAAAGAAGATTTAAAAAAATATCTAGAAAAGTTTCGTCCAAACAAAAAATTTGAAAAGAAAGTGCTTTTTGATTTAACGGGTCAATTTTTACCTTTGAGCAACTATTACTCTATTGCATTCTTAAGGGTATTAAACGGTTTAGGGTATGGCGTAGAGTATCTTTGTAGTAGCAAAAACAATATTAATATGGATCTTTTTGAATATAACGCCGAGAAATTTATTTTGCAAAAGAATCTGCAATATTTTTTTATGTTAATCCCCAAAATCTCCATTTTTTGTATTACGAATCTCGGTAAATTTTTTAATTTGGATAAATTATTTCATTTGAGAGTTGAAGATACTTATGTGGGTGATCTGATTTTCGATGAGTACATTCGGCGCAAATATAGACATACGGTCGAGAGTATCGATAGTACTTTATTGCTTCTGACGCTAAAAGCGATATATTCTTACTATCTGTACAAGCACATTCTGAAAAAGAATGACTATGAGTTCGTAGTGCTTAATAGTATAAGCTATACACAACAAGCCACTATGGCAAGGCTAGCTACGACAATGGGGGTCAAGGTCGTGTATTATAGAAATTTAAACTTTATGAAAAAGTACAATACTACACTTGAAGTCGACACTTTTGAAAAAAGACCTAACGAAAAGCTGTTCTGCAAACTAATAGAAATTCAAGAGTTTGCTAGGGATGCAGAAAGCTTTTTTCATAATAGACTTAGCGGCATTGAAAAAACGTATGATAGTCTAGATTTCGAAAATGCCAGAAAAAAATCTTCGGGCGGAGATGTTTCGGAATTACAAACAATTAAAGAAAGCGGAAAAAAAATAGTAGTCGTAGCTTCTTCATGCATGATGGATAGCGTTATGGGAAATCATGGCGAAAAACAAGTATACGGAGACTACTACAAATGGCTTGTCAATACACTAAAATATTGTAGTTTGAATGAAAACATCGTTACTTTTTTAAAGCCGCATCCCGGAGAGAGCGGCTATCCGACAAAAACTTCGGTAGATGTGCTGTCTGAGCTAGGCTTGAGTGCAACAATAAAACTTTGGCCCAAGTTAGATATTTTGGAAGTAAACGAATGGGTAGACGCAGTAATTACGCCGCGAGGGACTTTAGGGATAGAGATGCCATGCTTGGGTGTGCCCGTGATAGCAGGATGTGAAGGCATATATTCTAGATACGGTACCGTCATAGAACCTCAAGATGATGATGAATACAAAAATGCGATTAGCCGTATCCATACGATAGAAAAGCTATCCGTTGAAAAGAAAGAGCTAGCGAGAAAATTGTATTACTTTACTTATAAGTCAGAAGAGTATAAAAGAATCTCGGCCGATTGTATGGGTGACATGGTAGGTGAACAGTTTGAGAGCTATTCCGACAATGAAGTACTGGGAGAGAACATAGATGCGGGAAAGGTACTTAGAAAAGATAGGTACGAGCTTATAATGAGAAAATTGGATTTATTTAATACAAAATGTTTTGAAAAATATTCTGAAGATTTTTTAACCTATTTAAGCAACGATGATTTATTTTTCGGAGAATGTTGGTTTTCAAAAAAGTATCTAGACAACTAATGAAACAAAACCTGCTTTTTGTAACTCTCGCTTCGGGTCCGGCAAAGTATTTCGGTTTTTTAGTCGGCGCATTGCAAAATAGTTTTGATATACACTTGGTACTGTCGGACGTAGCAAAAAAGCACTCGGGCATTTGCGAAGAGAGTGTAGACTTTATAGAATACGGGCTAGATGAATCCTGTTCGTCTTTGGAGGAACTCCGTAAATGGGTGACAGACAACCTTTTTTTAGAGAAAATGTGGGATGTGATTATAGTCTCAGCAGGGTGGCAAACATTAATAGACAAGATTGTTTTAGAAGAAGCAAGTCAAAGAAATATTTTTACGATGGGTATTGTTGAACATTGGTCATGGTACAAGGAGAGATTCTTATTAAATGAGAAAATAGTGCTCCCTGATTGCATTATCGTCAATGATAAAATGGCAAAAACAGAGGCAGAGTTAGCGGGTCTTCCTAGTGAGAAAATTTGGGGACTAGGTAATCCCGTTTTAGAAAATCGATGGAATAATTTACCTAAATCTTCCCAAAATCTAAACAATCAGCATTCCCGCAGAACGGTGTTGTTTCTATCCGAGGACTATAAAAAAGCCTTTCCTTCATCTAGCGTTTCATATCAAGGTTTTGACGAGTATCAAGTGTTGGATGACATATTGTCAATGATCGGAAGAGAAGATATTCTATATATAAAACTACATCCGATGGAAGAAAAAAGTAAATACAATGATTTGATTCAGAAGTACCAAAATATCAAAATCATAGATGCCGATTCTTTAGATACTTGTGCTTTAAATGTAGATTTTGTTATTGGCATGGGAAGTATTTTGCTTCTTGAAATAGCCCTTCAAAGAGGTGATGTTATAAGTTATAGACCCAAAGAATTAGTGAGCTTTATCGGAAATAAAATAAATGCGACCAATGGTATAATCGAGAAAAAAAAGCTTCAGGAAGTTTTTGAAGGTAAGATGCAGTTAAACAAAAAAAAATGGGGTGGAGATTTTAAAGGGTCGACACAAAGAATAGTCAATTTTATTTTGGAGAGAATATGAAGATAGCGTGTATTATCGAAGCGAGGATGAACTCAAGTAGACTCCCCGGAAAAATACTCAAAGAGATTCTTGGTAAGCCTATGTTGGTGCATCTTATTGAAAGATTAAAAGATGTTCAAAATTGTGATGAGATTATTGTTGCCACGACAAATACCTCCTTGGACGATAAGACCGAAGAGGTGGTAAAAGGTCAAGGGGTGACTTGTTTTAGGGGTGATGAAGATAATGTTACCAAAAGGGTAATTGAAGCCGCAAAAAGCAGGGAAGTGGATGTTGTCGTACAACTTACGGGTGATAATCCCTTGGCGGATCCTGAGATTGTCGAGCAGGTTATCAATATGTATGCATCCAATAATTTTGACTATGTGAGCAATGATCTAATAAGAAGCTATCCGATAGGTATGAATACAAGAATGTTTTCCTTGGATACTTTATTGAGAGCATTTGAGATTTCGCATTCGCCTTATGAGCAAGAACACACAACCATGAGTATTTTAAAGAATAAAGAATTGTTTCGATGCTGCAATCTTTATGCACCTAGAGGTCTTTGTTTCCCGGAGTTGCAATTGACCGTAGACGAACCGGATGATTTTGAGCTAATAACTAAAATCTTTGAAGCTTTATATAATCCAAAACGCCATTTTAGCTTGTCGGAAATATTGGATTTTTTAAAGAATAATCCACAGTTGACCGAAATAAATAAACTCGTAAAAAGAAGATTTTGACTTGAAAGCAATATTGGTTGGACTCGGCAAGATTGGGCAATTGTATGACTATAAGCATGAATCTGAAAATATTATTTTTTCTTATGCCAAAGCAATAAAGTACTTCGAAGAGGTAGAGCTAGTTTGTGCCGTCGACATAGATGATAAATTGAGAAATTTGTTTGAAGAGAAGTATGGGATTCCTTCTTATTCTTCTATTGCAAAAGCCGCGAGTTCGCATAACTTTGATGCGTGTATCATCGCCACAAGTACAGGTACGCATTACGATATTTTCATGGAGCTAGCTACATACAACCCAAAGGCAATACTTTGCGAGAAGCCTATTGCTTCAAGTATCGAAGAGGCAAAAAAGATGATTGAAGTTACCGAAAAAAACAATATTCAATTTGTCGTGAATTTTAAAAGACGATTCGATCCGGAAGTGATACTTCTTAAGCAAAGCCTTCACCAAAGAAGCGTGGGTACTATCGAAAAAGTTGTATGTTATTACGGAAAGGGGCTGCTTAATAATGCCAGCCATATGATAGATCTTTTAGTTTATTTTTTTGGGAAACCTATTGCGAGCAAGATTCTGTGTGTGAATGGATATAACGATTATAACGGCGATTATGATATTGATCTTATTTTGTCTTTTGAGGGGTTTGAAGCATACCTTATAGCAAACAATCATAATAGTTATACATTGTTTGAGATGGATATCATAGGATCTATGCAAAGAGTCCGCTATTCAGCAAAAGATGAAGAGAGCATCTCTATTTTTGAGAAAAAAGAACATGAGCTGTTCTCGGGATATATTTTTTTAGGGGATAATCCAAAAATTCAAAAAACAGACATGAACAGGTATCAGTATAATACTATAAAACATTTCTACGATGTAGTTTGCAATCATGCCGATAATTTATCTAGCGGTCAAAATGCATTGATGTCTTTGGAAATAATCGATGGACTTATAAAAGAAGTAACTTTGGGGGGATATTGTGAAAAATAAATTGGCGCTATCGGGCGGCTCTAAATTAATAGACTATGATTTCAAGAAATATAATTCGATCGGGAAAGAAGAGGTCGAAGCGGTAAAAAAAGTCGTAGAAAGAGGCGTATTGTCAGACTTTCTCGGCTCATGGGATAAAGAAAAGTTCTATGGGGGCACCGAGGTAAGAGCGCTAGAGGCTGAATGGAGTGAATATTTCGGGGTGAAGCATTCAGTGACAGTGAACTCCAACACATCAGGGCTAATATGTGCGGTAGGCGCATTGGGGCTGGAACCCGGAGATGAGGTAATAGTACCGCCTTGGACGATGACGGCTACAGCTACTTCTGTTTTAGTCTGGGGAGGAATCCCTGTTTTTGCGGATATAAAAGAAGATACTTATACCATTGATCCGGTGGACATAGAGAAGAAAATATCAAAAAGAACCAAGGGAATCATTGCCGTCAATATTTTGGGGCAGGCTTGTGACTATGAAAAGATTTTAGCCTTAGCTAAAAAACACAACCTATGGGTCATTGAAGATAACGCACAAGCACCGGGTGTAAAATATAATAATAAACATTTGGGAACGTTCGGAGACATCGGGGTGTTTAGCTTGAACTACCACAAGCACATAAACACGGGAGAAGGTGGCG
The DNA here is from genome assembly GCA_964500775.1 of uncultured Campylobacterales bacterium. Classification (GTDB taxonomy): domain Bacteria; phylum Campylobacterota; class Campylobacteria; order Campylobacterales; family CAZCQG01; genus CAZCQG01. The sequence goes on along the minus strand of CAZCQG010000010.1, from coordinate 23,659 downwards.
TTTGCGTGACCGAAGACGATGAACTTGCTGAAAGAATGCAACTCATAAGGAATCACGGTGAAGCCGTCGTCGAGAGAAAAAATGTCACGAGAATCGACAATATAATCGGTTATAACTTTAGGATGACCGAGATGGAAGCGGCTATAGGAAGGGAACAGTTAAAAAAACTCAATAATATTTTATTGAGAAGAGAACTTATCGCCGGCATTTTAAACGACGGATTACGTAAATTTGAGTGGATTACTGCGCCAAGCGTAGAGAAGGGCAGTCAACACAGTTATTATTTATATGCATTAAGATTTGATTTGAAAAAAATAGATGTTAGAAGAGAGACGCTTTGCAATGCCATAAAGGCAGAAGGGGTGCTCGGTATAGCAGCGGGATATACCAATATCCATCTTCAGCCTATATATCAACAAAAAATCGCATTCGGTAAAAGCGGCTATCCGTGGTCATTGCACCCGAACATCGTATATGACTATTCTAAGGGGATTTGCCCGACTGCCGAGAGATTGCATGAGAAAGAATTTGCATGTTTGCAGTTCTGTAATTATGACTACGATGAAAGAGATATTGCGAATATTATTAAGGTTTTCGACAAAATATGGGACAATAAAGAATCATTAAAAGATTTGGAGCTTGCAAATGAAAAATGTGAAAATTGAAGATAAGTTAGTCGGAGAAGGGCAAAAAACTTTTGTTATAGCCGAGGCAGGCGTGAATCACAATATGGATTTGGACAAGGGGATAAGGCTTATAGAGACCGCACATGAAGCAGGGGCGGATGCAATTAAGTTTCAGACCTATAAAGCAAGTGCCATTACCACTAAAACCGCTCCGAGATATTGGTCCGATAAATTAAACGATAGCGACGGTAGTCAGTATGATACTTTTTCAAAGCTTGATGGACTAAGTATCGAGGGTCATAAAGTTTTGAAAAACAGATGTAAAGAATTGGGTATCACTTTTTTATCGACCCCTTTTAATTTGCCGGATGTTGATGTTTTGGAGGAAGTCGGCGTAGATCTTTATAAAATCTCATCATCGGACTTGACCTATTTGCAGTTAATACAATATATAGCCGAAACCAAAAAACCTATTATATTGTCCACGGGATGTGCCACGATAGGGGAAATCGAAAAAGCGGTAGAGACTATATGGAAGTGCGGCAATCAAAATATTATATTGCAGCATTGTATCTTGCAGTATCCTTGCGATATTGAAAATGCCAACCTTGAGAAAATGTCCAAAATTCAACAAATATTTCCAGAGATCCCTGTAGGCTATTCCGATCACACCATAGGTTTTATAACACCTGTTGCCGCAGTAGCTATGGGTGCAAAAACGATAGAGAAACATTACACGATTGATAAAAAATTACCCGATAGTCCTGATCACAAGCTTTCTGCTAATCCCGAAGAGCTGAAAGAGATGGTCGGATTGATACGAAATGTCGAAAGTGCGAGAGGGTATTTCAAAAATGGATATTATCCCGCCGAAGAAAAGGCTTTTATGTATGCTCGAAAATCAATTGTCTCTAGCTGCAGAATTGAAAAAGGAACTACGATACATGCCGATATGCTTACTTGTAAGCGTCCCGGAAATGGAATCTATCCCGAGTTTATGGATTTTGTCATCGGTTCGGTCGCAAAGATTGATATAGCCGAAGATACCGTTGTCACCAAAGAGATGTTGTGCTAAAAAAAGCATTGATAAGAGTTGATATATCTAGCAATGTGGGTACGGGTCATTTTCGGAGAATGAAAAATCTTGCGGAGGTCATGAAGGAATCTGTTCGTTTTAGGTTTGTAGTCAAAACCGATGATAAAGCGAATAATGTTTTTTTTGGTAGTGATATTATTTTTATAGACAAATCGGATGAGATTTTTACTGTTTTGAATATAGAACAAGGTATAGATTTTATCATTTTTGACCAGCTTGAATATTCGGAAGAACTATTTGCAACAGTCAAAGAACAATACCGCGATATAGTGCTCATAGCTTTTCATGAAAATACGAAATTTTCAGATCGCGTTGATTTAAGTATAAACTACAATACTTTCCACGGTTTTCAAAGTTTTTCCGATAGCGGTCATCTACTTTGCGGTCCTCGTTATATGATTTTCAACGGTGAAATTTCGAAGTACAAAAATGGAGCTAAAGCCAAAGATGGAATTTTTGTCTCTTTCGGAGGTTCCGATCCGTGTGATTTTACTGGAAAGTTAATAGAGTTTGTTTTGTCAAGAAAGTTTGAAAATAACTTTCATATATTTGTAGGTCCTATGTATGAAAAAGAGTTGAAAAGCTTTGAAAGCAATAATATTTTTGTACATAAATATCCTGAGGATTTTTTCTCTCTCATGTCTTCTTTTTCAAAATGTATTGTTTCAGGCGGAAATACGATGTATGAATCTTTGTATTTAGGAGTACCTGTTTGCATTTTGGCTCAAAATACTCACCAAGCGGAGTTTGCAATGACCCTTGCGAAGGAATACGACCAATATTTTGCGGGAGTAGGCGATGAGATAAACTGGTCAACAGTGGAAGAATTTATAAAAAGTGATGAGCTCAATATTCCCGTGAACGTTTTTGATTTGGAGGGTGCAAAAAGAATCTCCGATAAAATTTTAGGATTGGTTTCGTGAAGAATATACTAATCACCGGCGCAAACGGTTTTATAGGTAAAAATGTTCTGGAAAAACTTTCTGAAAAATTTAATTTTATTCTCGCATCAAGGGTAAACGGAACAGATATAACCGATATAAATTCTTTAAGACGTATTCAAGCGGATACCATCGATGCGGTATTGCATCTTGGGGCATTGGTGCACCCGAAGTTGTCCGAAGACCTTCGATATGATTTCTATGATTTTAACATCAATACTACGCTAAACGTAGCAGAATTTTCTAGGGAAAGAGGCGCAAGACATATTATCTACGCAAATACGTATGTTTACGGAAGACCGCAGTATATGCCCATAGACGAAAAACATAGAGTTGAGCTTTTGACGCCCTATCATCAGAGTAAGTATTTAGCTGAGCAGACATTGTTCGAATTTTTTAAAAATGACAATAATACTTTTGTTACTTCGCTCAGACTTTTTAATCTATACGGCGCATATCAAAGTGAAGAGTTTATGATATCCAAACTCTTGAATGCTTTTAAACAAAAGAAAGGGATGCTTGAGGTCGGAAGTATAGGACCAAAAAGAGATTATTTGTATATAAATGATCTCGTGGAGTTGTTAGGTATTTTACTTGAAAGCAATACTCGCAAGAGCGATTACTATAATGTCGGTACGGGAAATAGCTATGCCGTGAACGAAATAACCGATATTCTTTCAGGTTTAAGTAACTCTACTTTAGAGCTAAAAAATAGTAATCATATAAGCAATATAGAGATATTAGATTGTAAGGCGAATATCCAAAAAATCGCCGGTGAATATGGTTGGAAGCCAAAGTATAGCTTACTCCAAGGACTTGAAGAGCTATACTTTAATGAGAAAGCCCGATGAATTACGAAGTCAAAACTCCAATCTTAGTGATAGCATACAGGAAACCCTCCACGACACAAGTTGTTTTTGAAGGTATAAAGAAGGTCAAGCCCTCTACTTTGTACGTTGCATTAAATGCCCCGAAAAATGATAGTGAATTAGAAGCTTGCGCGGCAACGAAGAAGATTTTTGAGAATCCAGACTGGCAGTGCGAGGTAAAATTTTTAGAAAGGGTGAAGTACCTAGAGATAACAGAATCTGCCACTAGTGCTATAAGTTGGTTTTTTGAGAATGAAGAATGCGGTATTATCCTAGAGGACGACTGTGTTCCTTCGGAGAGCTTTTTTCGATTTTGCGACGAGATGCTTGAAAGGTATAGGGATGACGTAAGGGTGGCACATATATGCGGAGCAAACACTTTGCCGGAGGTGACTTTTTCGCAAGATTCCTATTTTTTTTCTAGGTGGCCAGGAATATGGGGATGGGCGACTTGGAGAAGGACTTGGGATAAATTTGATTTGCAAATGAGATCATATAAAGATTTCAAAAAAACAGGACGGATACATAGCATATTTAAAAATAAAGATATAGCGTCGTGGATGCAGGAAAGATTTGAATTTGCCCACAGTAAATACGGAAATATTTGGGACTACAGCTATCATTATTCGGTGATTTCAAATGGTGGTTTGTGTGTAACGCCTGCAAGAAATCTCATCAAAAATATCGGTTTTACCGGCGATGCCACACATACGTCCAACGAGCCTGAATACTATAAAAAGATAATGCTCGAAGAGCTTAAATTTCCCCTTTGCCATCCTGATAAGGTGGAAGCGGAGGAGGGGTATGTGAATCTGCTATACGAAAAAGTGTATAAAGATGTCGTAGAAAGAAATGGAATCAAGAAGCTCACAAAATATATCCCTTTGGATTTTAAAATAGTTCTTACGAATCTTGCAAGGAAGCTTTTTGGAAAATAAGCCGAATATCCTCTTTTTTGCTAGAGTTCAGTTTGCTCATTTTTACCCTAGGTTGAAGTCTGACAAATATAATTCGTATTATGTGTGTTTAAATAAACAAGAAAAAAGTTTAATCGAGAAAAGTGGAAATGTTGTTGAATTCTGTTTTGAAGAGGAGTATGAAGCTCTTGAAGTGGCAGAAATACCGAAAGGCTTTTTACAGTCTTCCTTTTATGCCGATAGGTTCTTGGGCTGGTTGGACATTCATGATAGGATGGAGATATTAGGAAAAGAGATTACATTCTGGAGATCCGTATTTAATAAAAGAAAATATTCCGCATGTATTCACGAAACGATCACGCTTGAAATCGAAGAGGTTTTAAGCCTCATAGCAAAAGAGTATGATTGCAGAGATATGACTGCTATTTTTTCATTTTTAGACGGATATTTTTATTGGAAACATTCGCCTTATAATAGCTTATTTGATGATAACAGCATCAAGGGGGCAGAGGCAAGGGTCGAAGATACTGCGATGATCAAGCAGTATGTCAGTAAAGTCAAAGAAATCGGTCATCGACCATACTATTCAAAACTAAAATATTGCAATTTCAGATCATTTCATCTCTTTATAAAAAGCGCAATCAAATCACTAATTAACAGGTTCGTTTCTTACGAGCTTATAAAAAAAGATATACTGTTTTTCTACAATAGTAGGTACAACATTTTTAACTACAGGCACTATATAGTCGATTGTTTTTTTGTTCGCTATTTCCACTCGAGTTATTATGATGATATAACTGACTATAAAGAATACAAGAAGTTATTATTTCCGATGCACGTGGAGCCCGAAGCGACGCTTTTATATTTTTCTCCCGAGTTTTCAGAACAGATCACTATAATCCAAGAAATCGCAAAAGTTTTGCCGGAGAACTATGTTCTTTGCGTCAAAGAGCATCCGGCACAATACGGGCAGTTGAGACAAAAAGAGTTTAAAAAGTTAAGAGAGAGAAATTCGAATATTATTTATATTTCAGATGATACTAGCTCAAACCAGTCGAATTCTCACTCTTTGTTAAAATCCGTAGAGGCGGTGGTTACGATAACCGGTAATACTGGTTTAGAGGCATTGATAAACAATGTGCCGGCGATAGTTTTCGGCGATGTGTTTTATAGTGCGCATAAGTCCATACATAGGATAAAACGATTTTCTGAATTAAGGGATATACTCGTCAATGACAGGCTTAATATACCAAATGATGAAGATACGATAGAGTTTTTAGCAAAAATAAAAACTTTTTTACACGAGGGATATCCAATTGATATAAAACGACACAATGACGCAAATAACATAAAACTGATTGTAAATTCGATTGAAAAAGAATTAAAACTGATATAGGTAAGGACAAACGATGAAAGCATTTTTAAAACAAATGATTGCAAAGAGATTTTTGTATCCATTAAATTTGCGTCTTTTTTATTGGGCTGGGCATGGATTGGGCATTTTGAATTCCGAAAAAGAGTTGAGTGGAGAAAAAGCGTTTATTCAAAATTTACAAAAGTACTATGGCGGAAAAGAAGTGACTATCTTTGATGTCGGAGCAAATGTAGGAAATTATTCGAAAATGTTGTTGGATAGTTTTGCCAATGTTAATATTTTTGCATTTGAACCGCATCCTAAGACTTTTCAAGCTTTACAGAATAATCTAAAAGACAAGGCTACTTTAGAGAATTTTGGTTGCTCCGATAAAGCAGAAGAGATAGAGATATTCGGTACGGGCGTGAGTGCTTCGATATTGGAAGACGTGCATACGGAGCTGAATTATCAAAAAAGAGAATATGAGAAAAATAGTATAAAAACACTTGTGCTAGATAGCTACTTACAAGAGAAGTCTATTGAAAAAGTCGAGCTTCTTAAAATTGATACCGAGGGGTATGAATTAAATGTGTTAAAGGGACTAGTGAAGACAATATCCGAAGACAAAATTGATTTCATCCAATTTGAGTTTAACAGTATGAATGTGTTTAATCATACCTTTTTATTTGACATACATAAAATCTTGACGAACTACAATTTTTATAGATTATTGCCCAATGAGTTGTTAAAATTGGATGTAGATACTATGTATGTCCCGTTTTTTCATGAAATATTTGCCTATCAAAATATAGTTTGCGTTAGAAAAAACATAGATTTCTACTATTGATGAAAATATCCGTAATTACCGTTTGCTTTAACGCGAAAACCACTATAGAAGAGACCATACAAAGCGTCCTCAATCAATCATACCAAAATATCGAGTACATCATAATTGATGGCGGTTCGACGGATGGTACGCTAGAGATCATAGAAAAATACAAAAGTAAAATCGCCAGAGTCATCAGTGAAAAAGACTATGGACTCTATCACGCTATGAACAAAGGAATAGAAAAAGCGACCGGTGAGATTATAGGGATGATAAATGCCGATGATTATTATCTTGACGGGGCATTTGAAAAAGTGATAAAAGCTTTTGAAGGGAAAAATCTAGAAGAGTATATTTTATGGGGAGATATATCGTATAAAGATTCCGTGGTCAAAGGATGGCGAGAGGAGAATGTAAAAATAGGAGCATTCGCACCGCACCCTTCGATGTTTTGTCCAAGAGCGGTGTATGAAAAAATAGGTGCATACAAACTGTGGTATAAGATTCTCGCCGATTACGATTTTATGTACAGAGCGATACATAAGCACCAAATAAAGCCTATGTATTTACCGGAAACCTTGGCATTTTTCCGAGACGGCGGTGTGGCATCGCAAAATATTTTTAGAGCGCTTACCGAAGAGATGTTAGTCAAAGTCGAATACGGAGAAAAAAAATATAGAGCTTTGGGGATTTATTGCCTCAAGCTTCTAAAAAATATTAAAAAATTAGTGTAGCTCCATGCTCTTCAACTCCTTCCCTTTCATATTCCTCTTTCTCCCCATAATGTTCTTCGGTTATTTCTATCTCACTCACAAACGCCTTATCATAGGTTCAAAAGCGTGGCTTGTTGGCGGGAGTCTCTTTTTTTATAGCTATTGGAATCCAATCTATCTTCCTTTGATGCTTTTGTCTATATTCATAAACTACGCTATCGGTACAAGCTTCGATAAAAAGATACGGATTCCTAAAAAGTCACTTCTTACCGTAGGTATACTCTTTAACCTAGGGCTGTTAGGCTATTTCAAATACGTCGATTTCTTTTTAGAGAACTTTAACGGAATCTTCGGAGCAAATATCCCCTTGCCCCATATAGCACTCCCCCTTGCCATTAGCTTCTTTACATTTCAACAAATAGCCTACCTCGTAGATTCCTACAGAGGAGAGACCAAAGAGTACGACCTGCTCTCCTATATGCTCTTTGTCACTTTCTTCCCACAGCTTATAGCAGGACCGATAGTACACCATAAAGAGATGATGCCCCAATTTACAAGAACCTATAATCTCGTAAAAAACTATAAGAACATAGCCCTTGGTCTCTTTATATTCTCCATAGGATTATTTAAAAAAGTAGTCATAGCGGATACATTTGCTTTGTGGGCTACAAATGGCTTTGATCACGCAGAAGTACTCACTTTCTTTGAAGCATGGGCGACATCCCTAAGCTATACGTTCCAACTCTACTTTGATTTTAGTGGGTATACCGATATGGCAATAGGTGCAGCCTTGCTATTCAACATCAAACTCCCAATAAACTTCAACTCTCCCTATAAAGCAGTGAATATCCAAGACTTTTGGAGGAGATGGCATATCACCCTCTCTAGATTTCTCAAAGACTATCTCTATATCCCTTTAGGGGGTAATAGAGTGGGGAGATATAGAAACTACCTCAATCTCTTTACCGTATTCCTATTGGGGGGATTATGGCACGGAGCTAGTTGGATGTTTGTCATATGGGGAGCATTGCACGGGATAGCAATAGTGCTACATAGAATCTGGCAAGAACTCAACCTCGAGATGAATAGAATCTTAGCTTGGATTATCACATTCAACTTCATAAACATTACATGGGTATTCTTTCGGGCAAAAGACCTAGAGAGTGCGGAGAAGGTACTCACGGGAATGCTCGGAGGGAGTGGGGTGGTGTTGCCGGGAATATTAAAAAGCAGATTGGCATTTCTTGAAAATTATGGCGTAGACGGTTTTGGTCAGTTTTTACAAGGGGTAAGAGGAGGATTTGATACTCCAGTGTACTTATTGCTTGCATTTTTGATTGTTCTCGTCGCCAATAATACGAATGCAATACGAACGGCGTATAGATGCGAAATGATAAAATTATTTTTTACGACGGCACTACTAGTAGTCGGTCTTGTAAATGTGTCGAACTATACGGAATTTATATATTTTAACTTTTAATCATGTGTAAAAAAAGCGTAAAACAAATAATCCTCATCACCGTCTCTTTATTTGCCGCATTAATAATATTTACCAATTATGTGATAGATCCCAAGATGGAAAATAATTATTTTATACATAGCTTGAATAGTAAAAAATCAAATTTCGGATTTTACTCATCCAAAATACTGTACGATAAATTGAAGACTAATCGATACTCATTGGTATTTGGCACGTCAAGAACGGCAAGGATTACGAAGGAAATGATGAACGAGGAGATATTGAATTTTAGCACCTCGTTGTATGCCTACCCCGAAAAGGTTTATAATTTTTTGATGCAATTGGATGAAAAGCAACTCTCAAACATCAATACGGTGTATTATCTATTGGATTTCCATGTTTTCGGTAAAGTGCAGGGTGAGAAATCTATGGAGTATGATAGCTCCTTGATGCAAAATTATTACAGCCTAAAGACTTTTGATAAAAACAAAGTCGTATCTGCGTTTCAAACACTCATGCAAAATTTTGAAGGAAAAACTAGCGCGACTATTTCAGAGTTTGGATACGAGACGGTCTATGAAGAGGCAGTTTTTGATCCCGAGAAATCCGCGGGAGACATTAGGCATTTCAGGACTGTAGTGCTAAACGAGGTTTCTTATGATGATAGACAGTTTGAATTTCTTAAAAAAATTGATGACTTTTGTAAAAATCATACTGTAAAAATAGTCTATTTTACCGCCGTATTTAATGATATTTTTTTTAAGGCGATTTTCGAACGGGGCTATTTTGAGACATTTGTAAACAAAACGCTTAGTGAGATCGATAGTTTTTATTCATTTTTGTACATTGATGGAATCTCGAATAATTACACATATTTTTTTGATGTCGGTCATTACAATAAAGAGGCACAGCGATACGTTTTAGAAAAAATCAAATACAATGACGAGAGTTTTATCGTAACCGGAAGAAACAAGGATGAGTATTTGAAGAGACTAAAAACAATCAATGATTCTATTGATATGAAGTATTAGGTTTTCCATGCTCTTCAACTCCTTCCCTTTCATATTCCTCTTTCTCCCCATAATGTTCT
>CAZCQG010000010.1:0-13668 GCA_964500775.1 uncultured Campylobacterales bacterium | reverse complement strand
ACCTAGAGAGTGCGGAGAAGGTACTCACGGGAATGCTCGGAGGGAGTGGGGTGGTAGTCTATGCGGATAAAGTGCAACTAGGAGTGTTGACGGTAGGACTGATGTTGATATTTCTAGGGAAAACAATCAAGCATATATTTATCGCATCGAAGATGAGCGGCATTATGTTCGGTATGTTGTTTTTCTTCTCATATTTTGTGATTACCATAGGCAGGGCAAGTGAATTTTTATACTTTAGATTCTAAGCATAAAAAACAGATTTTATTTATGCTACTAACTTTTGTCCTATCGGTGCTATTTGCGGATTTTATTTTGTATGTATACATAGATAAAAAAACGACGAAAGAGAGATTTGTCGATGAGCTTTCTTCCAAAACAAAGCACATGTTGCTAAATGCAAAAGAGGGCGGAAGTGTGTTTATAGGAAGCTCTAGAACACTCTATCAGATCGACAGTGATTATTTTCGGCAAAATGGAATCGATGCCTATAATTACGGAGTGTCCGGTCGTCATCTCGCCAATTATTCGTATATGGTTGAAAATGCTTTGAGCACAAAACCCAAATGTATTGTAATCGGATTGGATTTTGAAAAAGTCTATGAGCCGATAGGAGAATATTTGGATTTTCCCAAGCCGCCTGATATTAAGAACTTTATCCGCACCTCTCAAGGAATCGATGTAGTTTTTGAAGCCACTTTGCAGTATCTGAAAAACTTACATCTGTTAAATACCTACGATACGGTGATTTATGAACGCTTGAAAGGTATGTTTTTAAAGTTGCACCCTCAAGCGTCAAATACAAGCTCGCAACAAACCCTAGATAACGGCAATCGTAACTTTGATTGTGATTATTTCGAAGTGGCCTACAATAGAGGTTCACATAGCCACGAGACACTTGTGAAGTGCAAAGACGGAGACGGGATTATCTACGGGAATGCGGTAGATGAACAAAACAGTACAAAGCTAGTCGAAGTGAACGAGAAACATTTCGGGTTGCTGACGACAATTTTGGATGCGATAAAGGATAAGGGGGTAAAATCCGTCATAATTTTATTGCCTAAATACGGAAATCCCTACGAGTATGAAGATATAGAAAGTATGATAAAAAAGATCAACGCAGACAAGGTAATCAATATGACAAATGCCGATATTAACAAGTCGCTTTGGGGGGATTACGCCCATTTGAATAACTACGGAAGACGTTGGTATTCGGAGTTTATCTTCAATAATATCAAAGATATATGCAAATGATTCCGCTCTCTCTTTTCACCCGCTACACTTCACAAGGAGCTTCGAGCCGTTATAGATTTTTTATGTATGTAAGCAAGCTAATGGCAAATGATTATAATGTGGAAACACACTCTTTTTTTTACCCCGAGTATCTTGATGATATTTATGGTCAAAAGCATCCGAGCAGAATAAAAATACTTTTGTGTTATTTCTCTAGGGTTTTCGCACTTTTTAAATCTGCAAAAAACCTCTATATCGAGTATGAGCTTTTTCCGAAAATACCCTATTTTTTTGAAAAACTCTTTTTGAAAAACAAGAAATATGTTTTAAATTTCGATGATGATGTTTGGAGTAATTATGAAAAATCTTCGTCGCTTTCCGACAAATACGATTTGTTGGTAAGAGGTGCGGCAGGTGTAGTCGTAGCAAATGATTATCTTTTTGAGAAAGTCAAAAAGCTTAATAGTAATGTGATAAAGATTCCGACCGTGGTGGATTTGGATGATTACAAAGGAGATTTTGAAAAGTTTGAGCGATTGAGTATCGTTTGGATAGGGACCCCCGTGACCTACAAATATATCCTCTCGCATGCCGAGATTTTCCAAGAGATAGCAAAAAAAATAGATTTTGACTTGCTCATCATCGCTTCCAAAAAATTGGAATCTAAGAAAATTGAGGGTGTAAACATGAGATTCTTTGACTGGTCTCCTAGAAACGAAGTAGAGATTCTCAAACGCTCACATATCGGAATCATGCCTTTAGATGACGACGGCTTTGCGCACGGGAAATCGGCGTTTAAGCTCATCCAATATTTGGCAGCTGGGATTCCTTCTATCGCAACCGATTTGGGCGAGAATAGAAATATCGTGACACACGGGTTGAATGGATATTTGGTGCGTACGAAAGAGGATTGGGAGCAGAAGATTGAGTGTATTTGCAACGATAAGCTCGAGTTGGATAAAATCACTACTAATATCAAACAAGCGGAAGCGTTTTCTCTCCAAAAATATGTACATGTGTTTGATAACTTTCTTAGGAAAATATTATGAAGGTATTGATTCTTGCAGGTGGATACGGGACGCGTCTTAGTGAAGAGACCGATATTCGACCAAAACCTATGGTTGAGATTGGCGGTAAGCCTATTTTATGGCATATAATGAAGATTTATTCCCACTACGGTTTTAATGACTTTGTTGTCTTGTTGGGATATAAAGGGTATTACATTAAAGAATATTTTGCGAATTATTTTTTACACCAGAGCGACGTTACCATAGACTTGCAAAGCAACAAGATGGAGATTCACAACAACAATAGCGAGCCATGGAAGGTGACATTGGTTGATACCGGCATCAATACGATGACGGGCGGGAGAATCAAGAGAGCCAAGGAATATGTAAAAGACGAGACTTTTCTTTTGACCTATGGCGATGGGGTGGCTAATGTGGATATAGGTAAAACGCTTGATTTTCATACAAAGCATCAAGGGCTTATCACGATGACATCCGTGCAGCCTGCAGGAAGGTTTGGGAGGCTTGGGGTTGATGAAGCTACGGGGGAAGTTTTTGAGTTCACCGAAAAGCCAAAAGGGGACGGTTCTTGGATAAACGGCGGATTTTTCGTGTGTGATTCGGGAGTTTTTGATTACATACAAGATGATGCGACATTGTTTGAACGTGAGCCGTTGGAAAATCTCTCTAAAGATAAAAAGTTATTTACGTACAAACACACCGGTTTTTGGAAGTGTATGGATACGCTAAAGGATAAAATCGACTTGAATAAAATGTGGGAAGAGAACAGGGCAGAGTGGAAAGTATGGCATTAAAAGAGCTTTTCGGCGGTGTTTATAAAGGTAAGAGCGTATTAGTTACCGGGCATACCGGTTTTAAAGGTTCATGGCTCGCATTTTGGCTAAGAGAAATGGGTGCGAACGTTGTAGGTTACTCTTTGGAAGCGCCCACGACACCAAATCATCTAGAGCTGCTAGGGCTTGACATAGAATCAATACACGGGGATATACGGGATCAAGATAGGTTAAATGCCATCTTTGAAAAATATACGCCGGAAATAGTCTTTCATCTTGCCGCACAGCCATTGGTTAGATTGTCTTATAAAGATCCCGTAGAAACTTTTGAGACAAACGTAATAGGAACCTTGAAAGTATTTGAATCTTGCAGGAAACATAATGTTCAAGCAATCGTGAATGTCACGAGCGATAAGGCATACGAAAATAAAGAGTGGATTTGGGGATACAGGGAAAACGATCCTATGGGAGGATACGACCCTTATAGCGCTAGCAAAGGATGTGCAGAGCTTTTGACCTCCAGCTACCGAAGCTCCTATTTTAATCTCGCCGAGTATAAAAAAAAGCATAATACACTACTGGCATCTTGCAGAGCAGGTAATGTCATAGGCGGCGGCGATTGGGCACAGGACAGGCTGATGACAGATATTATGCTATCGGTGTCCGCAGGCAAAAAAGTATCAATACGCAATCCTAATGCTACGCGACCTTGGCAGCATGTTTTGGAGCCTTTGAGCGGATATTTGAATATCGGACAAAAACTCCTTGAAGAAAGAGGCGAATTTGCAGAAGCTTGGAATTTCGGTCCGAGCGATGAAGGGAGCATTACCGTCGAAGAGGTAGTAGGCAAAGTAAAAAGATATTGGGATAAGATTGAATATGAAATTCGACGCGAAGTAGACCAGCCCCATGAGGCAAACCTATTGAAACTCGATTGTTCCAAAGCGCACATAAGGCTACAATGGGATAACGTATGGGACAGTGAGACAACCTTTAAAAAAACGGTAGAGTGGTATAAAGCGTACTATCAGGAAAATACGATTCTTACTCGTAATGATTTGACTACGTATGTCGCCGATGCAAAACTGAGAAAACTGGAGTGGGCGAGGTAGTGAAGGGTATCTTGGTGACGGGTGCTAACGGATTCTTGGGTGCATCGCTTTTAGAGGCATTAGTTGCAAGTGAAGAGTATCGCGTTTTTGCGCTAGTAAGTACATCCGCCAGAACAAACAAAATCAAACATTTAGTACCGAACGTAGAGATTTTTTATAGCGATGAAGTAGAATTAAAAGAGATTTTCGAAAAAAATAAAATCGACACCGTAGTGCATACCGCAACTTCGCAAAAGCGGAGCAAACCTAGTCCAAGCAAGCTCATAGAAACAAACATACTTTTTACGTTGCGATTATTAGAAGAGAGTATAGCGGGCGGTGTTGCGATGTTTATAAACGTGAATACTATGCTGCCTAAATACGCAAATGACTACGCGTTGTCTAAATATCAAGCGAGTGAATGGTTTGGTTATTTAGCACAGAAAATAAAAATAATAGATGTCGCTTTAGAGCTATTTTTCGGTGCGAAAGAAGACAATGGACAGTTTATAAAATCGAAAATATTGGAGATGTTGGAGCATAAGGCAAGTATACCTCTTACCGGCGGTGTGCAAAAAAGGGATATCGTCTATATTAAAGATGTGGTAGAAGCGTTTATGACCATAATAAAAAATAGTGATTACATTATGGGTAATACGAGATTTGAGGTTGGTTCAGGCAAGCCAATCGCCGTGAAAGAGATAGTTGAGCTTATACATAAAACAACGCAAAGCAAATCGTATCTCGATTTTGGAGCTATAGACTACCCAGAGAACATGCCGCTAGAGTTTTGTGCGGATATCTCTCTTCTTGAGCAGTTCGGGTGGAGTCCTAAGTATAGTCTGCAAGAAGGATTAATAGAAACAATAAATGAAATCAAGGGGTTACGTTGAAATATTTAGTTACGGGCGGTTGCGGATTTTTGGGTTCGAATCTTGCGAATGAAGTATTGCGAAGAGGTGAAGAGTTAGTGGTTTTTGACAGTCTTCAGCGTAGAGGAACGGAGCACAATCTTGCATGGCTTCAGAGCAACGGAAAGTTCACATTTCACTATGGGGATATAAGAAACAGCAATGATATAGAGAACGTCGTAGCCAAAGAGCAACCCGATGCGATCTTCCATCTCGCGGGTCAAGTGGCTATGACGACTTCTCTGGAAAATCCGAGATGCGACTTTGAGACCAATGCGCTGGGCACGTTCAATTTGCTTGAATCTGTTCGTAAACATTCTCCGGAAAGTACCGTGTTGTATTCTTCTACCAATAAAGTTTACGGGGATTTGGAGTGGATAAACTACGGTGAAAACGCAACGAGATTTATTGCGGAAGGTTATGAAAAAGGATTTGATGAAACGACCCCTCTTGATTTTCGTTCACCCTATGGATGTTCAAAGGGTGCGGCCGATCAGTACATATTGGATTATCATAGGATATACGGATTAAAAACGGTCGTATTTAGACACTCTTCGATGTTTGGCGGTAGGCAGTTTGCCCATTACGATCAAGGCTGGGTGGGGTGGTTTTGCCAAAAAGCGTATGAAATCAAACATAAAAAAATTGAGGCATTTACGATACACGGTACAGGAAAACAAGTACGAGACCTTCTCCATGCAGAGGATGTTGCAAGGCTCTATTTTAGCGCTTTTGAGAATATCGAAAAGGTGAAAGGAAGCGCTTTTAATGTCGGCGGCGGTATGGAAAATAGTATGTCCTTGTTGGAGTTATTTGAGTTTTTGGAAAATAAGATGGGTATCGAAATGAAGTTTACGAGGTTAGAAGAGCGGCAAAGCGACCAAAAAATCTTTGTCGCAGACAGCAGCAAAATTTTGCAAACTATCGGATGGAAACCGTTGGTCAGTAAAGAGCAAGGGGTCGAAAAGATGCTGCAATGGATAGAAGAGGTCAATAAAAATGGCTAATAAAGAGCTCTCCGTCGTTCTCCCTTGTTATCAAGAGGAAGAGAACTTAAGAATACTGTTACCTAGAATCATCAAGGTTCTAAAGAATCTGCAACTCGATTATGAAATATTAATAATCGATACTAATACGCCTATGGATGAAAGCAAAAGCGTTTGTTTGGAGTTTGAAGAAGACTGCGTGCGGTATCATCACAGAAAGCCCGGGAACTTCTATGCGGATGCCGTAAGAAGCGGTATCGAATTTGCGGATGGAGCGCATATTGTCTTTATGGACGCGGACGGTTCGCACTCTCCCGAATTCATTCCCCATCTCTTGGAATATAAAAACGACCATGATTTGGTGGTAGCATCAAGATATATAGACGGCGGTTATACCGAGAATAGTAAAAGTCTAGTGTATATGTCAAAAATCGTCAATCTCGCGTATAGCTTTGTATTGGGAGTAGAATGCAAAGACGTATCTGGAAGTTTCAAACTTTACAAAGCACAACATTTAAAGAGTGTCGATCTGCATTGTAAAAATTTTGACGTTATTGAAGAGCTATTGTTCAAGATAGCAAAAAATAACCCCGGCTTAAAGATAAAAGAGATTCCTTATACCTTCAAACAAAGACTATTCGGGGATAGTAAAAGAAGTTTACTTGTATTTATTTGGACATATTTTATGACATTAATGAAACTGTGGCTTAGCAGTAAAAAAAGTAGCAAGTGATCTATGGAAGAGTTTGATTACGAGAGTATCGATCCGGGCTACTATGATGTAGCCTATCATAAAAGATCGGGGATACAGTCCAAATGGCATCATATAAAATTTGAGACAATTCACTCCATCCTTGAAACCGTAGAATTTGAGGATATGTTGGACATTGCCTGCGGTCCGGGAACTTTTTTGGGAACTTTTCAAGATAGAGATAAGAAATTCACGGGGATAGATCTTGCGGAAAAACAAATAAAGTATGCCAAAGAGAGGTATCAAACAGAAAATAAAAATTTTTTAGTACAAGATGCGACATTGATGGAGTTTCCCGATGAGAGCTTTGACCTCGTTACTTCGATAGAGTTTATAGAACATATCGAGCGGGAGGTATTTTTGAAGATTCTTTCAGAGTGTAGACGTTGCCTAAAAAAAGGCGGTCATATTTTATTAACCACGCCGAATTATGAATTCGGATGGTATTTTATAGAATTTCTTTTATCAAAAATATCAAAAGTCGATTATACGGCGCAGCATATTAGTAAGTTTAATTTAGAAAAACTCGTAAACATACTCGAAGAAAACGGCTTTGAAATAGAAATCGCTAGAAAGTACATTTACAATGCACCCTTTTTTGCCCCTTTCGGCTGGGATGCGGCGCAAAAAATCCATGCTATTGAATATAAAAATCCAAACAGAGGTTATTCTCTAATAGCTTTGGCACGCAAGGTATAAGGTTGATAGCTAGAATCTTGACCGTAAACTCGTTATTGCTTTTGGTACTATTCATAGCTATTAAAAATTTTCAATTGATAGGGACGGATGATAGCGGGCTCTATCTTTCCCTCATTTATCATTTCGGAAAAAATTTCGACTTTAATTTTGATTTTTATTGCGGCATTAATTATTTGGCAAACCATTTCTCTCCGTTTTGGACGCTCTTCTCTCCGTTTTCAAAAATCATCGATAATCCTTTAACGCTCTACTATCTTATAGCTTTTGCGGGGTACTTCGCTTTTATAGGTACCGCAAGCACTCTTTATTTTAGAGGACGTGAAAATATTGAAAAAACAGAGATTGCAGTATTCTTTTTTGTATTTTTTTCATCGGTGACGGTTTTGTTCCAGTTTTCTTTGAATTACAACGGGATTCACGACGTATTGTTCGCGATGCCGTTTTTGCTTTTGAGCTATTACAATATTTTCGTTACGAACGACTATAAAAAAGCTATCATTTTCTTCTTGCCGACTCTGCTCATCAAAGAAGAGTTTTTCTTGATTGCCATTTTCTTTTTTGCAGCACTTTCCATTGTTTCAAAAAGAGCCGTCTATCTTTTAGGTAGCGTTGCATTCACACTACTTTTTTACGCACTCTATTTCAAGTATATGCGAAATCTTTATAGCGGAGAGAGTGTAGCAAATCTAGGAAATATATACGGGTACATCTTCGAATCAAAAAGTATACAAGAGTTACTGGTTGCCATAATAAAAAACAACGATTTTATAAAAGAGCCTTTTTTGCTTTTTTCGTTCATGATTCCGTTTGTTTTTCTAATAGACTTCAAGAGAGTTTCCGTGAGAGATTTTTTTGGTGTGCTGTTTCTTGTTGCTCCGACGATGGGATATTGCTTTTTAGCATCGGGGACGAGATTGTCCAATTTTCTTTTCGATCATTACGGGTTTCCGCTCTTGCCCGTGATATTCATAATGATCTTAAAATACGGAAAGGTAAATAAAAGAAATATTTTGTATTTTTTAGCGGTAAATTATGTACTAATGGCGTTTATTATTTCTCAAAAGCAGCCGTGGCAGTATAAGTACTATCAAGACGAGGCGGAAATGCTTACAAAGATCGTCCCTATGATTCCAAGAGACGAAGATATAAGAATAGCGACTGATGACCGTAGCGGAGTTTATTTTGCAAATAGGCGCTTAATGGGAATCGGTATGTGTCAAGATATCGCGCCGACGTACATCGTACTCAATTCTCGATATAATTATTCGGCAATGAATCTCAATAGAAGTAATATACAATCCAACAATAAGACTAGCACATCCCAATATGTAACGACGATAATCAAAGATGAGTATAGTCTAGTATATGCGAAGTATCCTTTTTTAGTTTTTTCAAAGAACACAAAAGGGGATGTTAGTATTTCCGAAGACGAATTGATGCGTTGGGATCAAAAAACAATAGAGAGTAATACATGGTTCTAAATCACAAAATCGCCGTTATCATTCCCTCATACAAAGTCTCTAAGCATATAAAAAACGTCATAGAGACTCTACCTGAACTTGTTGATTTTATTATCGTAGTCGATGACAAATGTCCCGAAACTTCGGGCAAAATCGCTCTAAGCTTTAATCATCCAAAGCTAAGCGTTATTTTTCACGAGGAGAATCTCGGTGTGGGCGGAGCGGTCGTGAGCGGGTATAAAAAAGCTCTCGAGCTGGGGGCGGATATTTGTATCAAGATAGACGGTGATGGACAAATGGACCCAAAATATATTCCCGAGCTTATTGAGCCGCTATTGCAGGATAAAGCCGACTATACCAAGGGGAACAGATTCCGTGATTTCGTGGCGTTGAAATCTATGCCGAAAATTCGATTATTCGGTAATAGCGCCCTTTCGTTTTTGGTTAAAGCAGCGAGCGGATATTGGAATATCATAGACCCTACAAACGGTTACACGGCGATACACAGGAGAGCGCTTGAGGAGTTGGAACTAGATAGGCTCTCAAAGAGATATTTTTTTGAAAGCGATATGCTGATACATCTCAATACGGTAAATGCGGCTGTCAAAGATGTGTCGATACCGGCTATTTACGGTGATGAACAGAGCTCTCTGAAGATTCGGAGAATTTTAGTCGATTTTCCGCCGAAACTTTGCAAAGGTTTTTTCAAGCGAGTCGCTTTGAAATATTTTGTGTATGATTTTAATATGGCGTCTATTTATACGATATTCGGTGTTCCTATGCTTTTGTGGGGATTCCTATTTGGAGCGTATCGCTGGTATCTCGGTGCTTTTATGGATATGGAAAACTCTACCGGAACGGTTATGCTTTCAGTGCTCCCTCTCATCTTGGGTGTCCAATTTCTTATCGCAGCAATAAATATAGATATAAATAATATTCCGAAAAAAGAGAAGTAGTGGAGAGATTCTTATTCGAAACCGTCCACTCAAAAGAGTTTATAGAGAAGTGGAAAAATATCTTAGTTTCCCTATACGGGTATGAGGTATTTATGGATTTCGTGATCGTACCCAGTTTGTTTAGGGGATATACATTGAGCTATCTTCCGCTTTTAAACTATACGGATAGACTTGCTACGGAAATAGATGATTTGTTAGAACTAGGTAAGGATAATAAATATCAAATCAGAGTATTGAATCCGCAATATAGCAACTTTAAAAATGGCGATACTGTTGATATGCGAGTGGATGTCAGCAGTCGAGATTTGGAGTATATTTCAAAAAATATTTTTTCTTCCAGAAAATGTAGAAATCAAATCAAGAAATCACAAAAGAGCGGACTACAAACCCTGAGCGGCAATGACTTAAAATTAATAGATGATTTTTACGAACTCTATAAAATGAATATGCACTATCACGGTACACCGATATTTGACAAAAAATTGTTTATGCTGATATCTGAAAATATGCAATGCGATTTTGTGGTGACATACAAGGATGACGTAGCCGTATCCTCGGTCGTGATTCTTTATGATAATGATATTGCATTAGCCATGTGGGCGGGAATCGATCATGCTTATATGGAGTTTTGCCCGAATCACAATATGTACTGGGTGGCAGTAGAGTTGGCTATAAAAAGAGAAAAAAAGATATTTGATTTCGGACGTTCTGGCTACGGGGGAACGACTTATGGCTTTAAAGCCCAGTGGGGAGCGGTACCGATAAAAATAGATATAATCAAACCCAACGCGGAAAATATCTATTCAAAATATGAGACTGCGGCGAATGTTTGGAAAAAATTACCTACAAAAATGACCGAATACATCGGTCCAAAATTGTGTAAATATTTGGAGGATCTCTAATTTGACGGAAAAAATTGAAAATTATTATAAAGATTTGTATACCAACAACAAAGAGGAGTTTAATGCCAACGGGCACAAATTCGAACATCTCTACAAGGGGCGGGTGAAACTAGTAAAAGAGATGCTTGGGATTTTGCCGAAAAAAAGGTATGTCGTTTTGGATGCAGGATGCGGTAACGGGATGTTTTTTGAAGATGCCGTAAAATCTACCATTGATATAGTCGAGGCCGATGGGATTGATCTATTGGAGGAGGCAGTACGATTTGCCGAGGGTAAATATACAAAGCTATGCTGTGGCAGTACCGTCGAGCTAGGAAAGTATTTTGAAACCAAATATGATCTTGTGAATTCGATGGAGATTTTTTCTTATATCAAACCCGAAGACAGGATGAAATTTTTTGAGGAACACACAAATATTCTTCAAAACGGGGGATATTTTCTGTTGACCGTTACGAATCTAAATAGCATATACAGAAAAATAGTAAAACCCGAAGCGGAGCTGTTTCCGTATTACTTTGATAAAGATACTATTACTACACTTTGCAGGCAGCTAGGGGGCGTAGAGCTTTTGGCATGCAAAGGGGTAGATATTTTTAATAGGGTACATAATGTAAACAGATGGAGTAGCTTTTTTCTGTATGAACTTTCGTTTTTATTTAGGAGAGGATAATTTTTTCCATACCTCCACTTTATCCGTATAGCGGTTTTGACTTTTTTACCCCTAGGGAATCTGAGATAGTGTTTTTGGATTCTGCAAGGTCTGCTATATATCTTATTGCCAAACAATTTTCAGAACATACTTTTTTGATGCCCGCTTACACGTGTCCTACCGTATGGAGTGCTTTGGAACAGGCTGGGGTGCGATACGATTTTATTGATATTGATGAAAGTCTAGATTTTGATTTAGAAGATTTGCACAACGTACTTGAAAAATATGGGGGAGCAAATATCGCTTTGATTCCCACGTCGCTTTTTGGAAGTAGCATCAGAGATTATAAAGTATTATTCAAAGATTTTCTGATTATAGAAGATAGGGCGCAGGGCATACAAAGCAACAATACGAATGCGGATTTTCAAGTGTTTAGCTTTGGAAAAGGGAAAATGTTTTCGGGATTTGGCGGCGGCGGGATACTATGCCGCCAAGAGATAGAAGGGTTGAGAGAGTTGCCGCAAAAGGATGATTTTATGCAGAGCTATCTCCTCTCTTTAGCACAAAAAGCGATTTCGAGAGTATGGGGAATCATAGAAAAAACTCCATTTGATCCGGAGAAAAGTACACATTTGACCGTAGATGCGATACAGCCCGAAAAGCTGGGCAAACGGAAAGCGCGATGGATTCTCAATACTGTGTACAATGCCGATTTTGCTCACAGGGTCATGCTTTCGAATTACTATCTAAATAGCATTAAGAGAGAATACTTGTTTGATCTAAAAGGTGATACGCCGTATTTAAGAATACCTATAAAAAAAGAGTTTCGCTCCAGCGGAGTGAGCAAAATGCGAGACTATCACGAAACCTATGAACGGGCTTGCCAAAAAAGAGGGAGAGTGTTAGAAGGTGCAAAAAAGTTGGTACAAGGATGTTTTTTGCCGACACATGATTTAGTAAGTATGCAATATGCCGAAGAGATCGTAAAGAGTATTAATGAGTAAAATATATAAAGAATCAAAAACATGGCTCACTATCGACATAGAAGAGATAGAGGATACGAATTTTACTATCCTATGGAGAAAGAAGCCGGAAATCGACTATGTGCGATTGCTAGAATCATGGATGCGCTTCTGCGATAATCTGAATATGAAATCTACCTGCTTTGTCCTAGGGAGTTTCGCGGAAAAAAATCCAAAGATCATAAAAGAGCTTCATTTGCGAGGACACGAAATAGCGTCGCATGGATTGACCCACAAGCTTGTGTATCAGATGGGCATAGAAGAGTGGCGGCAGGAGTTGCGGGAATCTAAAAGAATTTTAGAAAAGATTATCGGAGAGAAGGTCTACGGCTATCGTTCGCCGAGTTGGTCGCTCCCCTTTGAGAGAAAGTATTATGTGATTCTTAAAGAGCTGGGTTTTGCCTATTCCTCTTCCTACTTTCCGTTTAAGACGTATATGTACGGGAATACGGTGGATAAAAAAGCTCCATTTACGGTAGAAGATGTACTGGAGATCCCGCTAGCAAAGCAATACATACCTTTTAGCGGCGGTTTTTATTTAAGGGCTTTGCCGCTATTTTTGCAAAAATATTTGGTAAAAAAACTTCAAAAAAGTGGACATAAAGGGGTGGTATATATCCATCCGTATGAGTTGATAGGGGCGAATCTTATACAATTTTTTAGACAATGTGCGGATATGAATAAAGACTACATTTTGGCATTTTTTGAAAATGGCGATACGTTGAATAAACTAAAGGAAATTTCAAATTGATAAAAGCCGCGTCGGAGAATAAGTACCTAATAATATATTTGTTGGGAATATCGATCATACTAAAGATTGCGTTGCTCTATTTTTTCCCTTTATTTGATTTTCCCGACAGTAGGGCGTATGTGCATAACGCAAAAATCTTATTTGAAAATAGCTTTGTTTGGCCAAGCGACATAAATAACGAAGCGCCGCTCGGATTTTATTACTACTCTATTTTCTACCCTTTGCAGAACCTTATAGGGATCAAAGGATATTCGTTAGGAAATATCGTCTTGGCAACCGGTTTAATTTTTATATGCTATAAAATTTCTTTACTTATGTTTGATCAGCGATCTGCGAACATAGCGGCTTTCATCGTCACTTTTTATCCATATTTTAACTTTTATGCGATCCATACATTGGTGGAGACTTTTTATCTTTTTTTGCTTTATAGCAGTTTTTATTATTTTATCGCTTTGATAA
>CAZCQG010000009.1:0-59745 GCA_964500775.1 uncultured Campylobacterales bacterium | reverse complement strand
CTATCTGATCGGAAGCGGCTACGACTTGGTTGTTAGCTTCGGCGATGGTGCGGACGGCCTCGATAGTCGGCTTCGTGATGCTTCTAATGATAAATATAGCCGCAACTACACCGATGATAAGAGCGATGATAAGACCAATGACCATTGTCGTGGATGCGGTTCCGAGGCTTGACGCGGCATCGGCGGATCTTGAAGTCGTCTGCTCCATACCTATCTTGGCGGTATCTTGGGCGGCTTTTAAGACCGTTTCTCCCATATCTCTTCTTTTTGTGTTATTGACTGCCGCTTTTGCATCAACGGCATCTCTCGCTTCCATAGCCTTTTTATAGTTGTCCGCCGATTGCGTGATAGCTAGAATCTCATCTATGTCTGCTTGCGATGTAAGGAGTTTTTTAATCTCTGCGGCTTTTTCATGGATTTTACCTATGTTTTCAAAAGCAATCTTTTTTGCCTCTTGATCGTCTCTAGCGGCTGCTTTAAAATTGTTTACCCGCACCGTCATACCCGCATCGATTATATCGTTGGCTAAAGTTATCTTGTCATGTCTTTCTTGAAGTGCTTTAACGTTCGCGCCGTTATTTATATCTCTATCCATTTTCTTATTTTGACCTTCAAGAAGCGTATAGCAAGCCTTCATAAATTCATTTGCCGCCACATCCATCGCACCTCTTGCATCAAGCTTTTCTTTGTAGAGCATTTCAGATTCCGTTACTAGCGCTTTATATCCCGCTACCGCATCCGAAGCCGCCTTTTCTTTCTCTATCAGTCCCGGAAGAGAGTATTTTTGTCCGAACTCTCTCGCTTTTGCAAGATGCCCTTCGAGGACTTTCAAATTCTCTTTCGCTTTTTCTAGGTCTCCCGTTCTACCTGCTATAGTAAACCCTCTAATGTCCCTAAGGATATAGAGTGCCGTACGTTCCACCTCATTTGCTATTTGCACCTCGGGTACGTACACCTCGGACAATTGCGTAGCGTTTTTAGCGGCGCTATTCATATTTACTACGCCCATACCGCCTAATATCAACATAATGAATATGATGATTCCAAATCCCATCGTTATCTTCATGCCCAAAGTCATGTGTTTCATTTCCGCTTCCTTGTTCTTAATTGTGTATTTTATGCAGCTGCGCTGCTGTTTGCGAGATTTTCCATATTGCTCAACTCATTGGCATCAAATATAGATTCGAGGTTGATGATCATCGCCACCTCTTTTTTCGTATTTGCCATATGTTTGATAAAGCCCGTATCGATTTTCGCCCCGAATTTCGGCGGCTCGCTCAACTCTTCTGCGCTGATACTCGCGACCTCATCGACCCTATCGACCACAAATCCGATATTTATCCCGCGTATGGTGACTATGATGATGGCGGTGTCCATCTTTGCTTCGGTTTCATCCATCCCGAGTTTTAAACGAAGATCTATAACAGGGATGATCACTCCGCGCAAGTTCATCACACCTTTGACAAACTTCGGAGTTTTTGGGATATGGATAGTTTTTTGCATCCCGATAATCTCTTTCACGCTCAAAATCTCGACCCCGTACTTCTCGCTCTCAAGCTCAAACGTAAGGTATCTATCTTTGATGGAAGAGACTTTCGAGTTACTCATATTAGACATCAGCAAGCCCTCCTAAAAATAATTTTATACTTTTAGGATAATTATACACTAAAGCCGACAAAAGTCAAACAAGAATTTCCCTATTTCCTTTATGGTCGACCTCCGAGAGTATCCCCATCGCCTCTAATTGCTCTACGATTCTCGCGGCTCTGTTGTATCCGACTTGCAATCTTCTTTGGATGTTACTAATCGAAGCTTTCCGCTCGCTTAGCACCACCTCTTTTGCCGCCTCGTACATCTCGTCTAGTTCGATTTCGCCGTTTTTATCCCTTGAAAGCACGCTACTTTCCTCATCTAAAAACTCGCTTGAATAGCTAGCGCTTCGCTGCGATTTTAAAAACTCTACGATATTTTCTATCTCCTCCTCACTACTCCACGGTGCGTGGAGGCGTACGAGACCCGGGATGTTTGGCGGAGTGAAGAGCATATCCCCTTTGCCTAATAGCGATTCTGCGCCGAAACCGTCAAGAATGACTTTAGAATCTATCTTTTGCCCCACCTTGTAGCTGATACGACTTGGGAGATTCGCTTTGATAAGTCCCGTCACCACGTCTACACTCGGGCGCTGCGTAGCGACTATGAGATGGATACCGCTCGCTCTCGCCATCTGCGCGAGACGGGCGATGGAGTACTCCACGTCCTTGCCGCTCGTCATCATAAGATCGGAAAGCTCATCGATGATAACGACTATATAAGGGAAAGGATCAAACCCCTCTTTTTGCGCTTTTTCGTTGTACCCCTCTATATTTTTCGTCTTGGCTTTCGCCATAAGATTATTGCGTCGCTCCATCTCGCTCACTACATTATTTAGCGCTACTACCGCTTTTTTCGGCTGGGTGATGACGGGGGTGAGGAGGTGCGGAATGTCGTTGTAGATACTAAACTCTAGCATTTTCGGGTCTATCATCATAAGCTTCAAATTATCGGGGGAGTTTTTATAGAGGAGCGAAAGTATCATCGCATTTATCCCCACGCTCTTGCCACTCCCCGTGGTGCCTGCTATGAGGAGGTGCGGGAGCTTTTTGAGATCGGTGACGAAGGGATTGCCTACGATGTCTTTACCGAGCGCTATGGTGAGCGGGGATTTTGAGTTTTTGAAGATGTCGGATTCTAATATCTCCCGTAAATAAATAGTTTGTATTTTATTGTTTGGGATTTCGATACCTACGACATCTTTGCCCGGGACTGGGGCTTGGATTCTTATGGTTTTGGCTTTGAGCGCCATAGCGAGGTCATCCTCTAATGTCAGAATCTTAGAGACCTTGACATTTGGCGCGGGCTTGAACTCAAACGTCGTGACTATCGGTCCTGCGTAGGTACGCACCACGTCGCCTTCTATTTTGAAACGGCGCAATTTATCAAGAAGGTCGCCGATTTTTTGGTCTATCTCTAATTCATCCACCTCTACGACGGCATCTCTTGATTCTTGTAAAAATGAGGTCGGCGGGAGCTTAAATCCTTTAGGTGCTTCGGTCTTGCCTAGCTCCATTTGGCTCAAAAGGTGTTTGTTCTCTTCGAGTTCTTTTATGATTTCGACTTTTTGCGTACTCTCTATCTTCATCGGCATAAAAATATGCTCTTGCGATTCCAAAGGGGCAGTGTTTGGTGCTGTCTCTTTTATTTCCGTCGTTTCGGATTCTTTTGTTTCGGCGACTTCGGTAATCTCGTTTGCCCTTACAAGACGCACCTTGGAGGTGATCTCTTCATCCTCGTCGGGAAATGCTATCTCGTATTTATCGTCTCCTATTTCTTCTTTTATATCATCGATAATATCGTATTCTTTAAAACCCTTAGCTTCTTCAAATTCATAGCTATCTCTTGTGAGTTCGGAGCGTTCTTCTTTGTTTTCTTTCGGTTTGGGTTTGAGGTTTTTTAAAAACGAAAGGTCGATTTTGAATGAGAGTTTCGACTTCACCGCGGCAATCACGCTTTTGACGATTCGCTCAAAACCTCCGAAGGTAAAATCAAACACTATCACCGCACTCAATAAAAATCCGACTACCGCGAGCAACCAAGTCCCCGCTATCCCGATGGTAGGAATCGTGCTTTTGACCACGAGCAAACCTAGGTCTCCGCTAAACTTCCCTTTTACAACGAGCGCTTGGACGATAAGCAGTACACATCCGAACAAAATAGTTGAAATAAGCTTTTCAAAGAATCTAAAATTCGGAATCGGATTGTTATATATTGAGTAGATCGGAAACAATAACATAGGAAGATTCATGTATGCCAAATAGCCGAAATACTTGATATTGAGCGATGAAAAGCTTTTTCCTATCTCGCCTGCAACACCGTAAGACGAAAATATAGTGGCGATGGACAAGAAGATAATAACCGCCGAAACGGGGATAAGTAGTATGTCTTTTTTTGCGATGATGATTCTCCGATTGAGTTTTTTTTAAAAAAGCCAAAAGTATTCCATCGTAGCGGCTTTTGCCTATTACGATTCCGTGACAAGATTTCTTTTTTTTTAGTGTTAGAATCTAAGCTTTATTTTTTAACAAAGAAGGATTCTTATGGAAATAAACAAAGTTTATTTAGAAAAAACGGCGCATTTGGACAAACTTATCCACGAGATAATGAATGATGCCTACGAGGTACATAAACATATCTGCGAAGGTGTCTCAAACAAGGATCAATCAAAAGTGGCCGCCCTAGACAAAGATATAGAATACTTTCATCAAAAAGCATCCGACATCGAAAACGAAGTGGTAAAAATACTCGCTCTCTTCGGACCCGAAGCAAAGGAGCTAAGACAACTCGTAGCCTATTTTAAGATAGCCTATTTCGCCGCAAAAATCGGGGAACTCGGAGTGAAGTTTTCAAAAAGGATTCTAGGGTTTATGGATGATGGATTTATGAATATGGGAATCTACAAAGATCTCTCCGACCTTAATCTAAGTACTCTAAAGTGCGTACAGTACGCTAGAGATTCTATCGCTATGAGCGAAAAATCAGCACTTCACGAGACGCTCAAACATGCTCTCACCGAAGAGAGCAAAACCGATGAACTTTTCTCTCTCATCACAAAAGACATCATAATAAACAACTATAAAGAAGAGATGTATATCAAAGCTTCTATCGAGTTTTTTAGCGCGGGGAGAAGGCTAGAGCGAGCAGCCGACTGTGCCGTGGATGTGATAAAACTCATCGACTACGCAAAATTCGGCGGGATGATCGTAGAGGGATAATCCCCCCCTACTTTCCGTATTTTTCTTTTGCCTCTTGGAGTGCTTCACACACTACGTCTATCTTGTCATAAGGAATATGCACTTTCCAATCCGGCTCCTCTTTACCGCTAAGCGAAATCCCTATACTCGCCACATTTTCACTTCCTGTGCCGTAAGGTTCGGGTATGTTTGAAATACTGATAACTCCGCTCTTGGTACCGCTCAATTCAACTTTTTTTATGATTTGTGCTTGTTGTCCCATATGTTCTCCTTTGTTAAGATTTGGGTTTAGATTCGTCTAACAACTTATGAATTTTCCCCTGTAGTTTTAGCCATTCTCTATGATCTATGAGCGGAAATCCCGCATAAGTCTTCCCGCCGACTATATTTTTCGTCACGCCGCCTCGCGCCGCGATTACTGCAAAATCTCCGATTTCTAAATGTCCTGCCGTACCGCTCTGTCCGCCCATCACCACGTTTCTTCCGAGTGTCGTACTCCCTGATAATCCCACTTGCCCCGCCAAAAGAGAGTGTTCGCCCACTTCGCAGTTATGCGCGATATGGACGAGATTGTCTATCTTGGTGCCGTTTTTGATGCGGGTGGTTTCAAATACGGAGCGATCGATGGTGCAATTCGCCCCTATCTCCACATCATCTTCTATCACGACATTGCCGAAATGGTAGATTTTTATATGCTTTCCCTCGTGTGTGTGTGCATAGCTGTATCCGTCGCTCCCTATGACGCTCCCCGCATGTACGATGACGCGATTCCCGAGTTTCACTCCATCATAAAGGACGACGTTTGGATGGATGACACATCCATCTCCTATGACACATCCTTTGCCGATATATGCACCGCTTTTTATCTCGCTATCGCCGATGATAGCCCCTTTTCCGATATATACTCGCTCCTCAATCTCTGCTTTTTCGGAGATCTGCGTCTCGCCGAAAGGGAGGTTTTTTTGTTCATCGTAAAACACTTTTGAGATGATCGCCATAGCGAGTTGAGGATTTTTCACCGTGAGGGGAATCACGCCGCTCGGCAGAGCACTTAAATGTTCCTCTTTTATAAGAATCGCGCCCGCTTTACAACCAGAAAGAAGCGATAAGAATCTTGGATTTTCCAAAAAAGTTATTTCGTCCTCTTTGGCTTTTTGGAGGGTATTTAGCGCCGTAATCTCAAAATCGCTCTCGCACTCCGCGCCGACAAGTTCCGCAAGTTTTTTTAGATTCAAAAATATCCTTGTACTAGATGTTTCACACGCCTTCTTTTGCATAGCCCTCATAATAGTATGATTGCTCGATGCCTTTGAAGATTATTTCGCGATTGTCTATCTCACTAGTTAGATTTTGACTAAGCAAAAATCTAAGCTCTAAGTCATTGATAGGGCTTCTCTCCATAGCCTGAAGATAAAGCTCCTTGCCCACGTTTTGCCAATCGACGACTTTTTTTACATTGGCTTTGAGCATCATATCTAGCCAGATTCTCATCGCCCTGCCGTTTCCTTCCATAAAAGGGTGGGCGATGTTCATCTCGACATACTTGGCGACAATCTCCTCAAAGCTATTTTGCGGCATCTGCTCGATTTTGACCAAAATCTCTTTGAGATATAAAGCATTTGCGAATCTAAAGCCGCCTTTTGAGATATTAGCCATACGTATTTGCCCCGCAAAATCATAAAATCCACCAAAAAGATACTTGTGTATATCTTGAAGTCCTTTTAGTGTACCAATTTCTATTTTATCAATATCCTTTGTTTCAAATAGTCTATAGGCATTTTCTAGGCTTTGTTTATCTATGTTTTTTAGATTCAAAATAATCCTTGTACTATTTGTCAAAAAAATTATATAACAAAGTGTTTGAATGAAAATAGATATAGACAAAATAAAAATGGATTCCTCTTGGAAGAGGATCTTGTCCGAAGAGTTTGAAAAACCATATTTTCTTGAGATAAAAATAAAATACCTCGAAGCACTCAAATCGGGAGCAAAAATATTCCCCCCTTCGGATTTGATCTTCAATGCCTTTTTAAAAACCCCTTTTGACAAAGTGAAAGCCGTCATCATAGGGCAAGACCCTTATCACGGAGAAGGGCAAGCGATGGGGCTTTGTTTCAGCGTCCCTAGCGGTATCAAAGTCCCTGCATCTTTGAGAAACATCTATAAAGAGCTAGAGCGCTCCTACGGATATACGCCCCCAAATCACGGTGATCTAAGCGCATGGACAACAGAGGGTGTTTTTATGCTCAATGCCGTCTTGAGCGTTGAGGAAGGAAAGGCGGGATCGCATAAGCATTTTGGATGGCAACGCTTTACCGATGCCGTCATTGCTAAGATTTCACGAGAAAAAGAGAACGTCGTGTTTTTATTGTGGGGAAATTTTGCCAAAGAGAAAAAAGCACTCATAGACACAAGCAAGCACCTTGTTTTGGAATCACCTCACCCTTCGCCTCTAGCAGGCGGCGGTTTTATCGGCAATAATCATTTCGTCGAGACAAATAAATTTTTACAGGCAAAAGGTATCGATACTATTAACTGGAAAATTTAGGGAGGAGGAGCTCAAACGCTGCACCGTGCTCAAGATTTCTCGCGCTAATCTTCCCGCCCATATTTTGCTCTATGATGATCTTGCTAAGTGAGAGTCCTACGCCCGAGCCTTTGTCGCCCTTAGTAGAGGTATTGATCTCAAACAAGGCATCAGGGAGTAAAGTCTCGGGTATACCGGTGCCGTTGTCGGACACTTCCACTTTTATCCCCTGATCTGTTTCGATTATTTCTACGATAATCTCCCCGAACGTTTCGGGCATATTTTTTTGATCGAACTTACTCTCGATAGATTCCTTGGCATTATTTAAAAGGTTGAGAATCACCTGCTTAAACTCGTTTTCATATCCTTCAAAATAAATCTGCTCGGGAGCCAAGTAGCGCAGGTATACATGAGAGCGTTCAAGAATAGGCATAATCATAGTACCTATATCTTTGCAAGCTTTTACTATATCAAATACCTTTTTCCCTTTTGAAGGCTTGTAAAACTCTCTAAAATCATCTATAGTCTTTGACATAAATCGAATCTGCTCGCCCGCCTTGTCAAAATATTTCGCCATCTTGCCCGCCTCTTCTTCGCCGAGGGCATCACCTAATAGCATCATCTGTAAAGAGAGGACGTTTAAAGGCTGTTTCCATTGATGCGTGATGACGTTTATCATATTTCCCATCTCCGCAAGCCTATTTTGCTGCACCAAAAGGCGCTCTTGGAGCATATGCTTCTCTTCTAGCTCTTTTATACTGCTAATGTCGGAGAGGGTGATGATGATAAACGTGGCTCTATCCGCCTTGGTGGTAGTTGCGGTGATGAGCAAATGGCGTTTCCTGCCAAATCTATCGACCACCGTAATCTCTTTTGGCTCGGACATCTCATGGAGTCCGAAAATATAGCGACTTAGCTCCGCCCAGCGCTCATCCTCGGGTAAAATATCTTTGAGATTTTTCCCTACGAGATCGCCCGAATAGTATCCGAAACACCCGCTAAACTGTGCATTGGAAGCTACGATATTATGTCCGCCGTCTACTATACAGAAGCCTACGGGAGAGGTCTCAAATAAACCTTCGAGCACTTTCTCTTTCTCTCTCTTTTCCCGCTCCGCTAAAAATCTCCCCTCTGCCTCGTTTTCTATTTGCCTGCCGAGTTCGAGGTTAAATTTTAAGAGTCGCGTCTGCAATCTTTTTTGTTGGGTGATGTCTAAAAGCACCCCTATGACCCCTTGCTCTTTCCCTTCGGCATCAAAATAGGGACTTTTGAAATATTTTACAAAGATCTCTTCGTCGTTTTTATAGATGCACAATTCATAATCCATAGGGATTGCTTTTATAAGCAATTCTCTGTCGTCCATAAATTCATCATAGTGAAGCAAGGGGAAGGATGAGATATTTGCACCGATGATCTTGCTGCGCTCCGCCCCTAGAAATTTCGCGAATCGCAAATTGCACCCCTCTATTTCACCGTCTAAGTTTTTGTAAAAAATCGGTATCGGAGAGCTATCCATGATATTTTGTATGAATCTGTTGTTTTGATCGAGGCTGTTCGCGTATCCCCGTATTTTTTCTTCAAGTGCTTTTCTATTGGAAATATCGTTTATTATCGGTAAAATCGCCTCTTGCCCCTCAAAAAGTATCGGCACGGAATTTATCTCCGCCCAAAAGTAGGTGCCGTCACACCGCTTGAGTTTAAACTCCGCAACGGAAGCATCCTTGAGGTATTTGAAATTATTGATACGCTCTTTTGCTATCTCCAAAGCCTCGGGGGCAACAAAGTCCAAAATGGACATACCGTGCGCATCCCCTTTTAAACGCATCAATCTCTTAAACATAGAGTTCGCATAGATTATACGCCCCGCTTTATGCACCGCTATTCCCCCGGGAAGCGATTCTATAAGCTCTTTGTAGTCCGCATCTTGTCCTAGGCGATGCGGCATCGCTTCTGCGGCGACGGAATCCAAGTCATTAAAAAAGGTGATGCGCACCCTTTTTCCTTCCCGCTCCACCGTTTCGGCACGTATCCTTATATTAAATACGATACCGTCTTTTCTCACCCCTTTTACCACATAGGGCTCGATGTCGTCTTTTACTATTTGATCTTTTACTAAATCGAGGTGATTCTCTTCTATGAGTTTAAAAGGGAGCTCTCCGATAAGCTCAAATCGCTCGTAGCCCGTGAGGATACAGGCTTTTTTATTTGCGAAGACGATACGGAAATCCTCCATAATCAAAATCCCCTCGTCGGACATTTCGGCTATGGCATTCAGTTGATCTTTGAGGAAATCACGCTCTTTGACTAGCTCTTTTGTTTTATACTCTAGTTCATCGGTAGCCGTATCGCTTCTCTTTTTCACTTTAGTTCCTCTCTATCGAAACTACTCCACCCCTCACTATTTCGACAGGATTAAATTTTTTCATAGCTCTAAGATAGTTAGTGATTCTTGTCGGTTTATCCGTCGCCATAACTATTACACAGTTCTCGCCCACATTGGCAATACCGCCGTTATATGCTCGCGAAAGGGCTTCTACGTCCGCTAGGCTTACATCCATCGGGAGTTTGATAAGTGCCAACTCCTTCTCCACCATCTCGGCATGCTCGACGACCTTGTAGACGGGAATGAGCTTGTGGAGCTGTTTTATGATCTGCTCTAGCACCCTATGATCACCCGAAGTCACTATCGTAATGCGCGAAAATTCACTCTCGGGGATAGGAGCCACGGTCAAAGATTCGATGTTATACCCACGCCCTGCGAAAAGTCCTGAAATACGGGAGAGCACCCCATGTTCATTTAGTACGGTTACCGATATTACTCTTCTCTCATCCATATCCTAGTCCTTATACTCAAGCATCATATTAAATAGCGACCCGCCGCTAGGCACCATCGGCAACACGTTTTCCAATCTATCGACCACGACGTCTATTATCGCAACCTTGCCGCTTTCCACCGCTTTTTTCAAAGCGTCTTCGAATTCCTCTTTTTTGGTCACTCGAAAACCTACACCGCCGAACGCTTCGGCTACTTTGACGAAATCGGGCTGCACGCTCAAATCGGTCTGCGCATATCTTTTATCATAGAAAAAGGTCTGCCATTGGCGCACCATCCCTAGATAGTTGTTGTTGAGTATGACGTTTACTACGGGGATTTTTTTCTCCACCGCCGTCATCAGCTCTTGAATATTCATAAGAATCGAACCATCCCCGCTGATATTGATAGACACTTTATCTTTCGCACCCACCTTCGCACCGATAGCTGCGGGGAATCCATACCCCATCGTCCCTAATCCGCCGCTCGTGTTAAACTGTCTCGGTCTGCTAAATGGATAAAACTGCGCCGTCCACATTTGGTGCTGCCCGACATCGGTAGTGATGTTGGCGTTTTCACCGTAGATTCTCCCGATTTGCTCTATGACCCACTGGGGTTTGATTTTGTCGTTACTATCCTCATATTTGAGCGGGTGTATCTCGGCATAGCGTTTGAGCAATGCTCGCCAACTTTTGTACGATTCTACTTCGACGTTGTCTTCGAGAATCGCACTTAATTCATTGACAACATTTTTGAGATCACCGACTATCGGAAAGTGAATATCCACTATTTTGCCGATACTGCTAGGATCGATGTCTACGTGGATGATACGGGCATTTTTCGCGAACTCGGCGAGTTTTCCCGTCACTCTATCATCAAAACGCGCCCCTAGCGCGATAATGAGATCCGCCTCACTCATCGCCATATTTGCCGCATACGTTCCGTGCATACCGACCATCCCCAAAAGCAAAGGATCACCGTGTGCCAAAGTCCCTCTCGCCATCAATGTCTCTAATGCCGGAATCTGCGTCATATGTACTAGATCGCGTACTTCTTGAGCGGCATTGGAGCTTATCACCCCGCCGCCGAGATAAAACACCGGTTTTTTCGCCTCTTTTATCGCGATTGCCGCTTTTTTGATTTGGCGCATATTCCCTTTGTAAGTGGGCTTGTAGGTTTGCAATTTTATCTCTTTTGGATAGACAAAATCTCCTATCGTCGCACTCACGTCTTTTGGCAAATCAACGTGTACCGGTCCGGGCCTCCCGCTTCTTGCTATATAAAATGCCTCTTTGAGAATCCTCGGTAGTTCATCAACCGTTTTGACTAAATAGTTGTGCTTTGTACACGGTCTAGAAATTCCTACCGCGTCTATCTCTTGAAACGCATCTGTTCCGATAAGGGTAATGGGTACTTGACCGCTTAGTATTACCATCGGGACACTGTCCATATACGCCGTCGCAATTCCCGTGACCGCATTGGTAAATCCCGGACCGCTTGTCACAAACGCCACCCCGACTTTTCCCGTAGCTCTTGCATATCCGTCCGCTGCGTGGATTGCCGCTTGTTCGTGGCGAGTCAAAATATGCTCAAAATAGTTTTGTTTGTATATCTCATCATAAACGTTCATTATAGCTCCGCCGGGGTAGCCGAATACTACGTCTACACCCTCGTGGCGCATAGCTTCAATGACCATCTGAGAGCCGTTTAATTTCATAAAAACTCCTAATGCTTGTTAAAGGGCTTATTATAGCAATATAACCTTTTTGTTACAAAAAATTATATCTTCATCCCTTTGCATTGACACTTTTATTTACGCTTCTTTTCGGGCAAAGCCCGCACAAGAAGGCAAGGACACGAATGTCCTTTGCAATCCCCTAAAGCTACCCGCTTGCGCGGGAGAAGTTATATCTTCATCCCTTTGCATTTAGCTATGGCGATTCCCTCGCGTAATCCGTCATCTATGGCGATGAACTCTTCGGTTTTTAGCAGGTCGAAAATGTATTCAAAAATAAGGATTCCGCTGATGATGAGGTCGGCTCTCCCGACACCCACCAGCTCTTCCCTTTTTTGCATACTAGTTTTAAGCAGGATTCCGAGATATTTTGAAAGATCCTCTTTATAAAGCTTTGTTCCGTTTATCTTCTCATGGTCGTAACTGCCGTAATCTAGCCCAACTTTCAGCGCGGCTAACGTCGTGGGAGTACCTGCCGTAGCGCAATAGACACACGATTTTAATCGTACGATATTCTTGGCATCTTCCAAAAACTCCTTTACCTCCGAAAAAAGTTTCGGCAAAGCCATACGAATCCCATCGACGGTATTGTGTTTTTGAGACACCGAAATGATTCCGACCTCAAAACTCTTTGACACAAACGTCTCTTTGTCAAAAAACGCGATCTCCGTAGAACCGCCGCCGATGTCCACACATGCAAACGTTTCATCGATTCCAAGCTTCAGCAAGCCGTTGCTTACTCCAAGGCAAGTGTAATATGCTTCATCTTCCCCGTCGATTATTTTAAACTGGATACCGCTTGCCGCCTGTATCTTTTTTAAAACTTCTTTGCCGTTTGTCGCTTTTCTAAATGCCGCGGTAGCGGTAGCGACTATTTCATCCTCAAAATCTATGCGCTCTTTTGCTTCTTTGATCGCGTCTATTATTCGCTCTAATGCCGCATCGCTTATTTTTCCGCTTAGGTGCATCCCATCCGCACTCCGTACTACCTTTTCAAAATCCTTACGTCGTTCAAAATTTTTGCAATCAAACTTTAATACCCTTAACGTGTTACTGCCCAAGTCGATCGAGACCATACCTGCTCCAAATTTTTTTGAGAATTGTAGCATTAATGCTACAATTTCGGTTACATTTCTTTGGAGTACTTTTATATGAAACTCGGCGTAAACATAGACCATATAGCCACTCTGCGCGAAGCACGCGCGATAAACGAACCCGACCCATTGCAAGCCGTATTCATCGCAAAAGAGGCGGGGGCGGATCAGATCACGATTCACTTGCGTGAAGACAGACGGCACATAGACGATTTTGATCTAAAAAGAGTAATAGAGAGTGCTTTTCTTCCCGTAAACGTAGAATGCTCCATCAATCCTCAAATAGTCGATTTAATCGCATCTTTGAAACCTCAAAGAGTAACTATCGTCCCAGAAAAAAGAGAAGAGGTGACGACCGAGGGAGGGCTAGATGTCGCGGGGGGATTTGAAAGAGTGCGACAAGCCGTCCAAAAATTTCAAGAAAATGATGTGTCGGTTTCCCTTTTTATAGACCCGACTATAGAAACTATCGACATCTCAAAAGAACTCGGCATTCAATACGTAGAGCTGCACACGGGGCATTTTGCAAATATCTTTTTAATGCTACATACCAACCTCCGCCACACAAAACACTCGATAAAAGAGCTAGAGCTTCCCCGAGAAATCCTCCAAAAAATGCTCCGAGAATCGCTCATCGCCATACAAGAATCTGCACGCCGCGGAAAAAAGCTCGGGCTCGAAGTGGCAGCAGGGCATGGGTTGAACTACCAAAACGTCCACCTCATACGGGGAATCGAAGAGATATTTGAGCTCAATATCGGTCATAGCATCATCGCTAAATCAGTTTTCGTAGGATTAAAGCAAGCGATTTTGGATATGAAGAATCTCCTCATATGAAGCTTGCTATCTCCATAGGCGATCTTAACGGGATCGGCGCTGAAATCGCTATTAGATCACATGAAAGTATAAAACGGTACTGCGAACCGCTCTATTGCGTCTCCAAAAAAATGCTCTCCCAAGCCGCCGATAAACTGTCGCTCACTGTGCCTGCGGATATGGACTGCACGGAGCTTGCGGGTGAATTCACTATCGAAGCTGGAAAAGTCTGCGCGGAATCGGGGAGATACTCTTATGAATCTTTCAAGCAAGCCGTCTATTTAACGGAGCAAAATGAGTGCGCCGCGACAGTCACTCTTCCTATCAATAAAGAATCGTGGTATAAGACGGGGATTCCTTTCGTCGGTCACACCGATGCTCTGCGCGCTCATTTCAAACAAGATGCCATTATGGTAATGGGGATTCCGAGATTTTACGTCGCCCTCTTTACCGAACATCTCCCCATCAAAAAAGCACTCGAAAGGGTAAATGAATCTGCGCTAACGAAATTTTTGATCACTCTTCAAACCCATATGCCAAAACACAGGTGGGGCGTACTGGGACTCAATCCCCACGCGGGCGATAACGGTGTGCTAGGCAGCGAAGACTTTGCGGTAGCAGAAGCGATACAAAACGGAAACACTCATTTCGGAGAAAATATTTTTTTCGGTCCCCTTGTTCCCGACATTGCCTTTACAAGAGGTTCGCGTGAATATTTTGAAAACTTCGTCTGTCTCTACCACGACCAAGGATTAGCGCCGCTCAAAGCCCTCTACTTCGAGGAGTGTATCAACATCTCCCTCGCTCTCCCGATTATCCGCACATCCGTGGGACACGGCACGGCGTTTGATATTGCCTACTCCGACACTGTGCCAAATACTAAAAGTTATACAAATGCAATAAAGGGTGCAGTAGAGTTGGCATCTTGTAAGTTAAGATAGGGCAAAATCTTGTTAGTTATATTGTTTTATCAAAACAAAAGCTTGAGGTATTTTTATGATAAAAGTTGAAAAGGGTGCTTTGCACTTCCAAAAAGTCGCAGAAGAGCTCGATAGAAAAAATACTATTCTTCAAAACGAAAATACTCTACTAAAATCGGAAGTAAAAAGACTCGACATAGAGTTGCAGTACGGAATAAAAAGCGTCAAAGCACTCAAAGAGACCATACGCTCGCTCCAAGATGAATTGGAACAAAAAAATAGCGAACTCCGCCTCAAGGATGAAATGCTCAAAGACATCAACAGTGACATTGAGCGCTTCGGTAGTGAAGTAGATATACTTATGGAGTTTTTTGAAGTGGCAGGTCAAAAAGAAAAAAAACCTGAAAGCGAAGTCGTGGTCGAGCTTCTCAACTCCCGAGCATTCGGGGAAAATAGAGATTTGATGTTTTCGGTAAATATCGAAGATGATTTTCTCAAAGAGAGCTCTGTTGAGACCATCAAATACTACTTATGTTCTATAGATTCCCTTGGACATAAAAGCTTTAAACTCGAAAACGTAAAACTCAAAGACAGATTTGAACTTATGCTAGTCGCAAGAGCATTTGCTGCATATATCATAAAAGTCAATGAAGATGCGATCGAGCAAACCAAAGGAATCATAGAGATGCGTCCTGCCGATATTTTTAGGAATCCTACGATTGAATACTGGGGAAACAGCACTGAAAATATCGAGGCGCTTTTTCTTTCCTTCGTAGAAAAATACTCTTTAGTAGGGGAGCTTCATTTTGAGACGCTAGAAACAGAAGGAAGTAGCTATTGAAAGATTTTGAGATTTTTAGCGGTCTAACCGTCTTATGCGTAGAAGACGAATACTGGGTTCGAGAATCATTTGTAGAGTTCTTAAAGCGCAGGTTTAAAGAGGTCTATTCTGCCGAGGATGGCGCGGACGGTCTAGAGCAATTTAGAAAACATAAGCCCGACATAGTCGTGACTGACATCATGATGCCTAAAATGAACGGTCTTGAGATGTCACAAAAAATAAAAGAAGAATCTCCCGAAACACCCATTATTATCATTTCGGCATTTAACGATACCTATTTTCTTTTGGAAGCGATCAATATCGGGATCGATTCGTATGTAAACAAACCGGTAAATAACAAAAAGCTCATTGAGGCACTAGAGAAAAACGCAAGGTCGATAAATTTTAAAAAGTCGCAAAAAGAGGTGGAGGAGAAAGATCTTTTTATAGAGATTATCGCCAACAACTCTCCCGTAGGTATCGTACTTTTCGGCGAATCCATCAAATATTGTAACAAAGCATTCGGTGATATAACGGGATATGCAGGGGAAGAGAATACAAGTTTTCCTTCCATCTTTTTAGAGGAAGATGCAAAAAGAATCGAATTTGAACTTGACAAAACACCCGAAAATTTTAAAATTTCCGAAGCGAGACTTTTTGATAGAGATAACCGTATAAAGTTCCTAGACATCTCATTTAATAAAATTATGATCGAGGACAAGCCTCTCTACGTGGCAAACCTCGTGAACATAACAAGACGTAAACTCTTTGAGGTCGAACTTGAGCAAAACAGACTCATACTCGAAGATCTCAATAGCGAACTCAAGCACCATATCAGCCTCGTGGAAGAAAAAAACAAAGAACTAGAAATCCAACTTTATACGGACAAGCTCACCTCGCTACCCAATAGACTTAGTCTTATCGAAGCCATCAAAAAAACCCAAAAACCGTTTCTCGTGCTATTGAATATCGATTCCTTTAAGGAAATCAACGACTTTTACGGCTCGGAAATCGGAGATAAGGTAATTAACGACATCGCTTTGAAACTCCAAGAACTTGCGAAGGGGACCGGTTTTACCCTTTATAAAATGCAAGCAGATGAGTACGCATTGCTCAATGCAGGCACGTTTGAAAATTTCGATGAGTTTATCGTGACGCTCCACGACAAACTCGAAGACCACAAAATATATCTTAAAGACCAAGAGGTACATATAAGAATCACCGCCGGAGCTGCCCATGAAAGTGAAGAAAGCGTATTGGCAAAAGCCGATATGTCTCTCAAAAGAGCGAAGAAAACACGGCGTTCGTATTTGATTTATGACGATTCTATGACGGTGATGAAAGAGTACGAAGAGAACTTTAAATGGCTCAATATGCTCAAAAGCGCCCTCGAAGAAGGGAGGCTCGTCTCCTATTATCAACCTATATACAACAATAGAACGGGCGAGATCAATAAGTATGAATGTCTAGCGAGGCTTATTAGTGCGGAGGGAAATGTCTACTCGCCTTACTTTTTTATAGACATCTCGAAAAAAAGTCGTCTCTATCAAAAAATCACCCGAAAAATCGTAACAGACGCATTTGAGACCTTTAAAAGCAATACGGCGACTTTTTCGCTCAATCTCTCGATAGACGATATTTTGGATAAAAATACTATCGATTTTATTTTCGAGGGGATGAAGCGATACGACATAGGAAGCAGGGTAATATTTGAAATACTCGAATCCGAAGGTATCGAAAACTACGAAAACGTCGCCGAGTTTATCAATGCCGCAAAAGAGCTAGGCGCAAAGGTGGCGATTGATGATTTTGGAAGCGGGTATTCGAACTTTTCGCATATATTAAAGCTCAACATCGACTTTTTGAAAATCGATGCCTCCATCATCAAAAATAGCGATACCGACAAAAACTCCCAGATCATCTCCCAAACCATCGTCGACTTCTCCAAGAAGCTTAACATTAAAACCGTCGCTGAATTCGTCCATTCACACGATGTGTTTGAGATAGTCAAAAACTTCGGTGTCGACTTCTCGCAAGGGTACTATATAGCCGAACCGAAAAAAGAGCTTGTGACCGTTCCGTATTTCAAATCAATTTAATACTTTTTCCATCCACCGTGCATACCCTTCGCTCGCGTCCGCGAGGTCAAGGGCGATAATCTCCGGTACTTCATAAGAGTGTATGGCTTCTATTGCTCTTTGTATCGAGGCGAAATACTCTTTTTTACTTTTTATATACAACATATACTCCTCTTCATCGCAAATAGCTCCGTTCCATTCGTATATGCTCTCTATTTTTTGTATTTGTACACAAGCGGCAAGTTTTTGGGAAACTACAGAGGAGGCTATATTTTTTGCCTCCTCTTTGGAAGATGTCGTAGTGATGACTAGCTGGTACACTACAAGAAGATTTCTACCGGAAAATGCTTGCCGCTCTCTCTTAGCGCTAGGTATGCTTTAAAGCGAAGTAGTTCTTTTTCATCGTTGTTTTGTAGGCGTTCTTTGGCGCTATCGATCATCTCAAGCTCAAAGTAGACGTAAAGTAGTGCAGACTCCGCGTTATGGTCGCTTTCGCATAGCAATTCAAAAAGTTTAACTATTCTACTTGGTGAGATTTTGCCTTTGAGATCCATTGCCAAATCTAAATAATCATCCGAGCGAAATGCAGTTTTTACACATAGTTTTTTTATCTCTTCATCCTCAAAATCATCCAAATTGGAGAGCGCTGCGAATATTCCTTTGGTATATTTACTATCTAGCGCGATTTGCTCTATCCATTTTTTTAACAATCCGATCTCTTTTTGCGCCGCGATTACCGCCGCCGCTCCGACTACTTCGCTCGAATAATCATTATGCTTTTTTAGCACCGTGGCATAATAACCCTCTTCGCTTTTGAGCCTATTCTCTATATTTTTTATTCTGATTTTATTCTCTTTGTCTAGTTTTAGAGACTTAATATCTACATATTTCCCTTGATAGATCTCCATTATCTTATTTACGGCGCTATCTAGCGATTCTACGCCGCTTTCGCTACTTCCGTTGGGATAAAGGTCAAATCTATTGAGCATCGCTTGCAGGCTTTTGTACTGCTCTGTTTTAAACTCAATTTCACACCGTTTTCCAAAGGCTCTTTCGGATAAATAGTGCTCTATAGAATCTTGATCTTTTGTCCATTTTTTATTTTGAAAATAGCTTGAGCTCTTGTGGTATATCAAATACGCCAATGTTCCAAGAAATAAAACGACGCTAGGAAGTACTATCCAAACCGCCACGGGTAGCGCGAGAATAGTTCCGCTCCATGGAAGCTCAGCTCCGAATGTCTCATCGGTAATACTAAATACATATCCCGATATGCCTACGATAAAAATCAAGGAGAAAAATATAAATCTTTTTAGTCTCATAATAACCCTTTTATTTAGGTTTTTTTTCTGATATCTCTCTACACACTATACAATATTTCGCATGGGGTTTTACTTTAAGTCTCGGAATCCCGATCGATTCCTCGCACATCTCACATATGCCGTACGTACCGTTTTTTATCTTCCCGAGTGCCGCTTCGATTTCTAGAAGCTCACTTTGCTGTTGTTTGGTTATAGAGGTGTCAATAAGCGTATCGGTGCTCAAAGAGGCATAATCACCCTCATCGTTTATCTCCAAAGTGCTCAACCCCTCGCTCTCCAAACTGACCGAATCTAGATTCTTTTGTATTTGTTCTTTTCTGCTCTTCAGTATATTCTCAAAAAATTTCAAATCATTCTCTCTCATTTCCGCTCCTAAGTATTGTTTGTCTTTTTGCGTCCAAATTACACTATCCGTTATTTGTGATATGGATGGTTATTAATTATGGATAATCCTCGAAATATTTGCTCAAAAAGGACAACTTTTGCAATTTTATGTCCAAAAGTCAATGCGCTAAGCGATACCGACATATCGCAATCCTTTAAAAACTCGTCTCCGAAACCGAATGCCCCTCCTATGAAAAAATTTACTTCGCTCTTGTCCCGTAACATCTCGGCAAACTCGAAAGTATCCACCTTTTTTCCTTGCGGATCGAGTGCGATATTGTATTTACCTAGATGCTTTTCAAAAACTTTTTGATACTCCACTTTGGCGCTAATATCAGATTCTTTTTGCGCTTTGGCTATTGCATTATTAAACAAAGAAACATCTTCGAGTAAGCAGTACTTACTCGACATTTTTTTAAACTTGTCGCAGATTTTTTGGTACTCGTCACTCTCTTCTTTAGCTATTGAGAGTATTTTTATCTTCATTGTTTCCTAGGAGTATTAAAAGATCGGAAATGCACTTTTTCATCTCTTTTCTTGAGATAATCATATCGATAAGACCATGCTCTA
The DNA here is from genome assembly GCA_964500775.1 of uncultured Campylobacterales bacterium. Taxonomy (GTDB): domain Bacteria; phylum Campylobacterota; class Campylobacteria; order Campylobacterales; family CAZCQG01; genus CAZCQG01. The sequence goes on along the minus strand of CAZCQG010000009.1, from coordinate 39,880 downwards.
AAAGAAATTCCGCACTTTGGAATCCTTCGGGCAAATCGGCACCGATGGTTTGCTTGATAACCCTCGCACCCGCAAATCCTATAAGAGCGCCCGGCTCTGAGATGATGACATCCCCTAAAAATGCAAACGATGCCGAAACCCCTCCCATCGTAGGATCGGTCAATACCGAGATAAACGGGAGCTTCGCTTCACTAAGCTTCCCGAGTGCGGCGCTTGTTTTCGCCATCTGCATCAAAGAATAGGTAGATTCTTGCATCCTAGCGCCTCCGCTCGCACTTAGGATCACCAATCCTTGTTTTTTCTCTATCGCTCTATTGACGGCACGCACGATCTTTTCCCCCTCTACGGAGCCAAGTGAGCCGCCCATAAAGGCAAAATCAAACACGACGAGTTGCAGCGGGATTCCGTTTATGGTACATTCACCAGTAACCGCGGAGCTACTTCTTCCCGTCTTCTCTTTCCCCTCTTCTATCCTCTTTTTATAGCTCTTTTTATCGACGAATTTTAGAGGATCGACCGGCTCTAACTTAGAATCAAACTCTACAAAACTCCCCTCGTCGCAGAGAATCGCGAGTCTATCGGCAAGCCCGATTCTCATATGGTAGTTACACTTTGGACAAACATGGTGATTTCCTATGACCTCTTTGTAGTACATCAAAGCCTGACATGAGGTGCACTTAATCCAATGCCCCGGAGCTTCTTCTTGCTTTGGTCTAGTTCTTTTTACATTTTTAAAAAAATCGGCAAAACCCATTACGACACCTCACCTATTTGCTGTATTATTTTATCGAAAGTCACCCTGTCTTTACTTGCGACGAGAAAATAGCCGTCGTTGTGTACGTACAATCCCTCTGCTAAGTGCAATCCTGCCTTGACGTCATAGTCCCGTATCTTTCCGCCGAATATCACAAATCCAACCCTTCTTGCATACATCAGGCTAAGCGCCACGGCTCCGGGAGAGCGGAATTTCATTTTATTTTGCGTAAGCAAGAGTGCGAGTTCGAGATTTGCGTAAGGTTTTTCTAGAAGACCGATTGTGGGATTGAGATTGAGCGTATCATAGCTATTGTCGTAATTTCCGGAGATATTGATATAGCGCAAACCCTTGCCGTCTCTGCAATAGCAGTCGCCGTTTGCGAGATTGCACACCATCGACTGCAAAATCTTCTCTCCGTCACAAAGTGCAACGGATGTGCCGTAATACGGAAATCCCGATAAAAAGTTATCACTCCCGTCAATCGGATCGAGGTAGATTTGCAGCTCACCGCTTCCTATCTCACCGCTTTCTTCGGAATATATCTTTCCGTACTGCATAAGGTGTTTGCAAAAAATATCCTCGGCTATAAGGTCGATCCCTGCACTTTTATCGCCGCCCGCACCAATTTCTCCTTTTTCAAAATAGCTTGCACGGAGTGCTCTATTTTTTATCAAATCAAAAATTTCGGCGTTGGCTTTTTGCGCAGAATCGATAAACGACATTTTAAGAAAGGAGCCTTTTTATAATCTCTCTCGCGGCTTCTCTGCCGTCCAATGCTGCATTTACTACAAGGTTTGCTCCTCTTTGGCAATCCCCGCCCGCATACACGTTTTTGAGGGAAGTTTCACGGTATTCGTTTATTTTTATCTGCCCCCAATCGTCCGTTTGTATATTTGATTCGGATAAAAACTTCGGTACTTCGCAGTCAAAACCGAGTGAAAAAATAACAACATCCGCGTCAAGCTGCTCAACGCTATCTTCAAGTACTTTGCAGCTCTGTCTGCCGCTTTTATCCTTCACTCCCATTTCGGTCTTAAAGTATTCCAAGCCTACAACATACCCTTTTTTGTCGACCCTGATTCCCTTAGGAGCGGTTTGAAATAAAAACTCCGCACCCTCTTCTTTGGCGTTTTTGACCTCTTTTTTCGAACCGGGCATATTTGCCTCATCTCTTCGGTAAAGAATCTTTGCGCTTTTCGCCCCCTCTCGGATAGAAGTACGCACGCAGTCCATCGCCGTATCACCGCCGCCGATGACGACCACATTTTTGTCTTTTACGTCGATTTTTTCATTCACGTCTATTTCAAAAAGTCTTTTTTGGATATTGGTTAAAAATTCCATTGCCCCATAACATCCATGTGCGCTCTCGTTAAAGATTCCCGCACTTTTTTGCTTTGTCGCGCCTATGCCCAAAAATACGGCGTCGTAACTTTTTTGTATCTCGCTAAATGCAATATCCTTGCCGACTTCACAACTAAGTCGCAAATCCAATCCTGCCTCACACAATAACTCAACCCGCCTTTGCACTACCTCTTTGTCGAGTTTAAAGCCGGGAATCCCGTAGGTCAATAATCCCCCCGCCCTATCTTCTCTCTCAAAAATTGTAACTTTAAAGCCGTCCCTCAATAAAAACGTCGCGGCAGAAAGACCCGCGGGACCCGATCCGATAATCGCTACTTTTTTATTTCTTTTCTTTTTTGCAAAGCGAGGTTTTAGTCCCTTCTCAAAACCTTTTTCGCTGATGAAAGTCTCGATAGCACCGATACTAATAGCTCCAAATCCTTCGCTTAACGTACAGTCTCCCTCGCACAATCTATCTTGAGGACATACTCTTCCCATAATCTCGGGGAACGGGGAGCTTTCATTACTGATCATAAAAGCAAGTTCCATATCTTTTTCGCTCGTCTTTTTGAGCCATTGCGGTATGAAGTTGCTGAGCGGACACTTATTGAGACAATAGGGATCGCCGCATTGTACGCACCTATCCGCCTGTGGAGAAGCTTCTTCGTCGCTATATACTTGGTATATCTCTTTAAAGTCTTTGATACGCTCTAGTACGTTTCTTTTTTTAGGATCAATCCTCTCTAACGATAAAAAATTCTGCATCTTAATCTCCATCCTGCGGCTGTAAAGGAAGTTTGGTCATATTTTTAGGGATAACCATCCAAAAATTCCTCGCCTCATCTCTAAAATTATTCAATATGTATTGGGCTTTTATACTTCCCGTCTCATTTACGTGCTGTTTGAGGAGTTTTTTGAGGAAATGTCTCGCCTCATCCGCTTCGTCAGTGTCGATTCGTTTTATTTGAATGAGCTCTTGGTTGATATTATCGATAAAACTATGTCCGCTATCAAGGACGAATGCGATTCCGCCCGTCATCCCGGCACCGAAGTTTACCCCCGTTTTGCCGAGTATCACTACGACACCGCCTGTCATATATTCGCACGCATGATCTCCCGTCCCCTCGACTATCGCTAAAGCGCCCGAGTTTCTTACGGCAAAGCGCTCTCCAACTTCTCCCGCGACAAAAAGTTTACCGCCCGTCGCACCGTACAAACAGGTGTTGCCCGCGCATGAGATTCCTTCGCTCTGGTACTTCGGAGTGACGACGATCTTGCCGCCGTTCATCCCTTTGCCTACGTAATCGTTCGCTGCACCGCTTACATAAAGCGAGACCCCTTTTATCAAAAATGCTCCGAAGCTTTGTCCTGCGGTTCCTTTGAGCTTGAGCGTGATTGCATCATCGTTCAACCCTTTATTGCCGTAAAACTTCGCGATTTCACCGCTGATTCTCGCACCGAAACTTCTGTTGAGATTGCAAATATCTTTTTCTAAAACAACCTTATTTTTTCTATCTTCGATCGCTTCATAGACCTCTTTGAGGATGCCGTTTTCAAATTCGTTTTTGTCAAAAGGTTCATTTTTCTCTTTTTGTCTTGTATTTGCCCCTTTGACATTCATAAGAATACCGCTGAAATCAAACTTGCCGACAAACGCATCTTTGCTGGGTTGCAAGAAATCGCTTCTACCTATTATCTCTTCTAGGCTTCTATAGCCCATCGAAGCGAGTATCATACGCGTATCTTCCGCCATAAGTCTAAGATAGTTTTTCAATCGCTCTTTGGTTCCCACGAAATGCTCACGCAATCTCTCATCTTGGGTAGCTATCCCTACGGTACACCTGTTTTGGTGGCAAACTCTAAGGATCTTGCACCCTAAAATAGTTAGCGCCGTCGTACCGAACGCAAAGCTTTCCGCTCCGAGCAGTGCTCCTTTTATGATGTCAAGACCCGTTTTTAATCCACCGTCGGTTTGCAATTCGACGAATTCTCGCAAATGGTTATGCTTAAGCGCATTGTGGGCTTCTGCAAGTCCGGCTTCCCATGGATTCCCCGCAAATTTTATGGAAGTAAGGGGAGCGGCTCCCGTACCGCCGTCACCTCCGGAGATGATGATCTTATCGGCATACGCTTTTGCCACACCCGCGGCTATCGTCCCTACACCAGCAGTCGATACTAGCTTGACGCATATTTTGGCATCGGGGTTTACCTGTTTTAAATCAAAGATAAGCTGTGCCAAATCCTCGATAGAGTAAATGTCGTGATGCGGCGGCGGAGAGATGAGGGTGACGCCCGGCACCGTATATCTTAATGAAGCGATAAGCGGGGTCACTTTATGTGCGGGAAGTTGTCCCCCTTCGCCCGGTTTTGCCCCTTGCGCTATTTTTATCTGAATCTCTTCCGCGCTTCTTAGATATGCGGGTGTAACACCGAATCTGCCTGATGCGACCTGTTTTATCTTGCTGTTCTTGCCGCTTTTATATCTCGCTTCGGCTTCACCGCCCTCGCCGGAGTTGGATTTGCCGCCTAGTTCATTCATCACTTCGGCAAGCATTTCATGTGCTTCGGGTGAAATCGAACCCAAGCTCATAGCAGCCGTATCGAATCTTTTGATGATCGATTCTACGCTCTCGACCTCTTTTATATCGATAGCTTCTCTATCACTCCGAATCTCCAAGCAATCCCGTATCGTTTTATATCCCCTGCCGTCGATGAGCTTCTTCACGCTAGCAAAATCTTCCGTCTCTCCGCTTGCGGATGCCTTGTGCATCGCAAAAACGTTTTCTGGTTTGTAGTCGTGGTATTCTCCGCCGTCGATATATTTATAGTACCCACCGAGTTTTAACGGATAGATACTATTTTCAAACCGATAACTGTATGCTTCGGCGTGGTAGCTTCTGATACGCTCTTCAATGTCTCCGTAAGAGAGTCCCGATAACACGGTCTTAGAGCCCTTAAAGCACTCTTCGACTATCGCCTTATCGATACCTATCACGTCAAACAAAGCCGAGTTTCTATAAGACGCGATCGTGGCGATTCCCATCTTTGACATTATTTTTAGTAGTCCGGCGCTTATTGCGTTGTGTACGTCTTTGAGGCGTTCTTTGATTTTTTGTTTATCTTCGGTCTTTCTTTTGGTGATACTAAGCGCACTCGCATAAAGCATATACGGATAGATCGCACTTACTCCATAGCTCAAAAGTACCGCCGCAGAGTGAGAATCATACACCTCTCCGCTAATCGCGACTATCGAAACCAAGTGGCGCAGACCCACTTTTAAGAGATCTTGGTTTATTTTTCCTACGGCTAGTGCCATCGGTATAGCAATATTATTTTTATCCAAATCTCTGTCGTCCAAGTAAACAACCCGCACCTTTTCCTCTCTGACCGATTCGATAACGTTTGCCGAGAGGGCGTCGAGCGCCTCTTTTAGTGTCGTATCAGAGAAAACCGTCGTAAAGAATTTTCCCTTATAGCAGTCGTTGTAGTAAGGCATATTGCTATCCCCATACCCGATAAGCACATCCAGTTTCTCTTTCATAAGAATAGGTGTTACGGTTTTGAGCCGCTTGGCGTGACTTGGATCCTCGTCGATGATGTTGTGAATCTCGCTAAAGCCCGTATTTAAACTCATGACCACTTTTTCTCTATACGGATCGATAGGAGGGTTGGTCACTTGAGCAAACTTTTGTTTAAAGAAGTCGCTGAAATTTCTTTGTACCTTTGAAAACGCGGCTATCGGAGTATCATCTCCCATACTTCCTACCGCTTCTTTGCCGTCTTTGAGCATCGGCTCGATAACTTGCTCTAAAACCTCGTGGGTGATATTAAAGAATCTTTGTTTTTCGACAAGCTCTTTGAGGTCATAGTCTCTCGTGTCCACAAAGACCGATTCGATATTTTCTTGCAAATAGACCATACTCTCATTGAGCCATTCGACGTATGGATTGCTGTTTTTGAGGTAATTATTGATGTCTTCGTTTTTAAGTACTTTGCCGAATTTGAGATCCAACCCTATCATCTCGCCGCTTTGGAGTCTACCGCGCTCGATTATCATATCTTCATCGGTATCGATAACGCCGTATTCGCTAGAGATGAGGAACATATCGTCTTTAGTGATAATATATTTTGCGGGTCGCAATCCGTTTCTATCAAGCACGCAGCCGATATATCTGCCGTTTGTAAGCGAAACCGCCGCAGGACCGTCCCACGCTTCAAAACAGGTACTGGTGTACTCATAATACGCACGAAGCCTTGAATCCATATGGGGGGCATTTTGCCAAGGAGCCGGGATAAGGGCGCGGGCGGCTTTGAAGAAGTCCATACCGTTGGCGATTAAAAACTCGAACATATTGTCCAAACTCGCGCTATCGCTCACCCCTTCTTCGAGTATCGGGAGGATTCGTTTTATTTCAGATTCGGTAAACACATCGCTTTTGAGCGATTCACTTTTGACTCTGACGTTAAATCTATTTGCCGTCACGGAGTTTATCTCTCCATTGTGCGCTATGGCGCGGAAAGGTTGCGCGAGCCTCCATTTGGGTAGCGTATTGGTAGAGAAGCGCTGATGAAACAAGGAGAAGCTTATCTCAAAATCTTTGTCGCTCAAATCAAGGTAAAACTCCTTGATATGCGTAGGCATCACAAGCCCTTTGTATGACAACACCGAGCTCGAAAAGGAGGCGATATAAAAATTTTCGTCCTTTTCCAAAGCATGCTCTATCTCTTTTCGACTCAAATAGAGCATCGCATCAAATCTATTCGTAGCCATCAAGGATGCGGGAGTCACGACGATCTGTACGATATTAGGCATCGTCTCTTTCGCCAAAACCCCTAGTGCATCGGTATTTACTGGTACATTTCTTTGCAGTAAAATTTTTAGATCATTATTTTGACAGATAGATTCAAATACTTGCAATTGCTTGGCATCGTTTGTGAACACCATCGCCACGGCAAACATCTGTGGGAGACTCACCCCCTCTTTCTTGGCAATTTTTTTGATAAATTTTGTCGGCATAGAAAATAATAACCCGCTTCCATCCCCGCTCTTGCCGTCCGCCGCGATCGCACCTCTGTGCATCATACGCTCTAGCGCAGTAATGGCATTTTCTAATATTTTGTGGCTGGGTCTATTTTTAGTATCGGCTATCAAACCAAAACCGCAGTTATCCCTAAACTCCTCAAGCGTCTCTAACAAGTTTTCTCCCAAGTCATTATCCTTTTATCCGCCCCTAATTTGGCGACGATATAATTCCAAAAATCGCACGGATTCTATAAAAAAATGTGTTAATTTAAGTTAAAGGTTACTTTTGCAGGGCTACATCATCGGTGTGACGCGCTCTAGAAACGAAGATGTCATCACTACGATCCTCACCGAAAACAAGATAAAAAAGCTGTATAGATTCTACGGCGCGAGACACAGTATCATAAATCTCGGTTATAAAATCGACTTTATTACCGAAGGGGGACAGGACGGATTCTTGCCTAGACTTCGGAGCGTGACGGAATTAAGACTTCCTTTTGTCGCCGATATATCTCGCTTTTTGATTTGGCAGCAATTCCTCAAGCTCCTTGAGAGGCATCTGCGAGAAGTAGATACGGTGGAGGCTTTTTATTTTGAGACCTTGGAGCGGAGTGCTTTGAAAATGCGCCTTCAGAACCCAAAAAGAGCATTAATAGAGTGCTATGTTGAAATGCTAGGATTTGAGGGGAGAGCGCACTTACCAAATAGATGCTATCGATGCGAAGGGAAGCTTGAGGGTAACAATGTCGTCGTCGGGAGATCATTTATGGGGGCGCACGATTCTTGCGAGTATGGATTCAAGCTTGCATATGAGGAGCTAGAGGCGATTTATGAGAAAAAAAGCACCGTCCACCTAGAAGACAAAGCGGTGGACGAACTGTGGAAAATCGTACTACGGGGATTCTAAGATTTTAAAAACTACTGTAATCTGATGATATTTACCTTGGCTAGCGCTCTTTGTTTTTGGAAATAGTCGGCGATGATTCTATCCTCGCGCTCACTCATAAGTTTTGAAAAAATCATATTTTTCGCACGATCGAAATCGACCGCTTTCACATCTAGCTTTTTATTTATTTTGAAGCTTAGATATGTCGATTGTACCGTAATTATCGGAGTAAAATCTCCTTCATTCGTACTCACAAGAGTTTGTAAAAATTGAGGGTTAAGCTGTGAAGTCGGAATAATCTCGTCTTCACTTTCGACACCGCTAATTTTTTTTGATGGATTTTGCAGTTTTTGCGCTAGCGCCTCTTTTGAAGCGGAAAAGTATTTCGTAGTATCGATACTTCGAGGTATAGAGAAATCGTTCAAGTGCATATTGTAGTAATTTTTTAATTCCTCTTCATCCGCCATTTTGATCTTTTCGCTAGCGATTCTGCGGTAGAGATTCTCTTTTTTGAGTTTTTCTCTCAAATCCTTTGAGTAGGCACTCCAATCAATGCCTCTATCACGCAAAGCTTTTTTAAATGCGAATAAATCCATACCGTTTTCCGAAGCAACTCTTGCAGCTTCGCTTTCTAGCTCCGCATCACTGACGTTGACGCTATATTTTTCAAGCGCTTCTTGTTGCAATACCTTATCCACGAGCATTGCCATAGCATCATCTCGACTTAGCTTGTATTCGCCCATCGTTTTATACAGTTCAAATAGCGTTACCGCGCTCTCATTTACGGTAAACGCTATACCGTTTACTAGCTCCGCTCCAAACATCACAGAAGCCGACAATAAAAACATAACAAACTTTTTTTTCATATCTTTCCTCAAAATTTTTTATACTTGATACGTCCGTGCGAACTAGCGCAACATCACCTTCTCGCTAATTATCACACAATTTGAAGTCGTAAAGCCGTCTTCGTTGATTATCGATCCCGACACGGCAATACTCTTGGGCGGGATTCTGCCATAAATAAACTCATCGCTCTCTTTAATGTATATTTTCGTACTATGATTGATACATACCCCCGGAGCAAGGACACTTCCCTCTTCTATAATCACCCCTTCTCCGATGTCACACTTTGCCCCTATGGAGCAATTATCTTCTATGATGACGGGTAAGGTATGGAGCGGCTCTAATACGCTAGAGATACTCACTCCGCTGCCGATATGGCAATTTTTCCCTATCTGCGCACAATTGCCTATGCTCGCCCAAGTATCGATAAAACACCCTTGACCGATATGTGCCCCTATGTTTACGAACGCAGGCATAACGGTCGAATTTTTCTCTATGAAGCACCCTTTACGCACCGTCGCACCCGGGACGATTCGCATCCCCGAGTTTTTGAATCTACTTACATCCCATCCTTCGAATTTTAAAGGGACTTTATCGAAATATCTATGTGCACCGTCACTAGAGACGTAATTCTCCCCTGTTTTCAAAAAGAGCAAAATCGCTTTTTTAACCCACTCATTGACGACCCACTGCCCCTCTTTTTTTTGCGCCACACGAATCTTGCCCGTGTCAAGATTGTCTATCGCATCCATCAAAGCCTGCTTTATTTCCGGCTCTTCCATGCTTTTTGGAGAGAGGGTATCTCTAGCGTCCCATAGTTCTTCAATGAGTGTTTTCATCGCCGCTCCTAAAATAGTGTTTCAAATATCATACCGAATCTAAGCGAAAAACTCCTCTATCATCTCTAAAATCGTCTTGGGATTCTCTTCCCTGTTTACCGCGTCTCTGAAATGGGATGCCCCTTCATGCCCTTTTGAGTAGGCGTGGAGTATTTTTCGGAAAAGTATCGCACCGTAGTCGCCGTGAAAAGCGAGCATATTTTGGTAGTGCTCTTTGATGACGGCGAGTTTGGTTGCTTTGTCTATTTCGGCGAGATTGTGTTTTATTTGGTGAAATATCCACGGATTCCCTACCGCGCCGCGCCCTATCATGAGACCGTCGGCATTTGTGATTCTAAGGACGTTTTGAGCCGATTCGTAGCAAGTAATCTCGCCGTTAGCAATAAGCGGTATTTTAGCTTCTTGTTTCATAAGTGCGATAGAATCGTAATCTATTCGCTCTTTTTTATATCCATCGCTTTTTGTCCTGCCGTGTACTACGATAAAGTCCGCACCCCCCGCTTCAACCGCTTTGAGAATCTCTAACGGAATCTTTTTGTCAAACCCTAGCCTTACTTTTGCGGAGAGGTATTTTTTATTGGAAATCTCTTTCATCGCCCGCAAGATTGCCGTGAGCTTCTCAAGGTCTTTGAGCAGCGAGCTGCCGCTACCGTGTCCCGATACTTTCGGAGCGGGGCATCCACAGTTTAGATCCAAAATACTTACCCCTTCCAAAGTATTTATGATCTCGGCAGCATTGCGTATCGTCTCGGGATTATTGCCAGCGAGCTGCACGGAGTAAATATCCTCATTGGGGGCTTTTTCGAGCATTTTGAGGGTCTTTTTTGAATTATGCTCCAATGCATTGGAGCTTATCATCTCGCTGACCGTGACATCCGCGCCGAATTTTTTTGCCGTGCTTCTAAAAGGGAGGTCGGTAAACCCCGCAAGCGGAGCGAGGAACAAAGGCTTTTTGGAAAAATCTATCAAACTGTTTATACTCTGCTTTTTGCCATTTTTTTAAAAATATCGGAAAAATCAACCTCTTTTTCGCAACCCTCGAAACTAAAGGGGTATTTTTTATTTTTCAACGAATCCCGCAGATATTTTCCATCTTGCAATCTATAGATTTCAAAGTCTAAAATATCAGTACTAACGATAATATAATAGAGCACACCCTCTTCTTGATAAAGTTCAAACTTTATCACTCTGTCTTTTTGTTCGGTGGATTTTGAGAGAATCTCGACAATGATTTTGGGGGCTTTTGTAAGATGGGTATCCCCCTCTTCGTCGCAAACTACTACTACATCGGGAGCTACTACCGTTTTTTCGTCTACCTTCCAATCGACTTCGGCTAAAACTTCGCACGATTCGCACTCTTCAAACGCAGCATCAAATGCTTTCCAGATAAACGTCTCTAATCTTTGGTGCCGTATCATCGGCTTTGGAGCCATCGCATAAGGAATCCCCTCGATCAGCTCCCATTCCCCTTCCCAAATCTTATAGTCCTCATACGTGTAGCTAGGCAATAGCGTCGGTAAAATACTCATCTCTTTCCTCCTTAGCTCAATCGCATTTTATAGTCTTCATAGCCAAACGATTTGACTAATTTGAAGCTGCCGTCCTCTTTGAGGATTCCTATGCTTGGGAGTTTTACTCCGTTGAAGGTGTTGTTTTTGACCATCGTGTAGTGGATCATATCTTCAAATATCACCCTGTCGCCTATTTTGAGCGGCGCATCGAAACTGTAGTCGCCAATCACGTCCCCCGCCAAGCAGGTGTTGCCCGCAAATCGGTAGTTGTATTTTTTGACCTCCGATTCGCCACTATCGCGTACCATCGGGCGATAAGGCATCTCAAGACAGTCGGGCATATGCGCGGCGGCACTTACGTCTAAGATAGCGATGTCTAGACCGTTATTGACTATGTCAAGTACCTCGCCTATCAAGAATCCCGTCTGCCAACCCACCGCTTCTCCCGGCTCTAGATAGACTTCGATGCCGTTGTATCGGGCTTTAAAGTCCTTGATGATATTTATAAGCCGCTCCACGTCGTAGTCGGCTCTCGTGATGTGGTGACCGCCGCCGAAATTTATCCATTGCATTTTCGGGATATATTCGCCGAATCGCTCTTCAAAATGTGGCAATGTCCGCTCTAGTGCGTCACTATTTTGTTCGCAATGTGTGTGGAAGTGGAGTCCTTCGATCCCATCCAATAAATCCTCGCGGAAATGTTTTTTTGTCACCCCGAGTCTACTACCGATGACGCACGGGTTATAGATGTCTGGGGAGACTTCGGAATATTCGGGGTTGACCCTGATACCGCACGAGACCTTTTTGCCGCTCTTTTGCACCGCAGGGCGGAAATGTTCCCATTGGGCGAAAGAGTTGAACACGATGTGACCGCTGATACGAATCACCTCATCGATCTCTTCGTCTTTAAAAGCGGGCGAATACGTGTGTACCTCTTTTTGGAACTCTTCAAATCCCAGTTTCGCTTCGATAAGACCGCTAGCAGTGATGCCGTGCAGATATTCTCGCACCATCGGAAAGGTGCTCCACATAGCAAAACCTTTGAGTGCCAAAAGAATCTTTGCTCCCGATTCTTTTTGTACTCGATTTAAAATTTCAAGGTTTTTTTTCAGTAGCTTTTCTTCAAGTACATAACAAGGAGAAGGGATATGCGTTAGTTCGGGCATTCAGCTATCCTTCTTAAAACCAAGAAGCTTCTCAACGATTTGAGTTGAATCTACCCCGTCGTTAGGATAAGAAAAAACTTTAAACTTCACCCCTTTGCCGAGGTATTCAAAAATGTTTTCCGCCAACGTGTATGCCCCCTCTTTTTTTGTAGAGGGGAGGATGAGATAATAGTAATCACCGTCACTAATAATCGCATCACTCTCCCGCAATATCTTCTGCATCGCATTTTTTATTGAACTTTGGAGCAAATCCTTGCACGCGAGTGCAACAACCGAAAAATGTTCCTCTTTTTCAAATCCATATCTATTGACAATCCCTATATGGTGTTCCATTAGCGCTTCTAGCGCATCAAGTTCGAAATATACTCCCGCCATGGTAATCCTTGAAGTGTTTTACTCTAATTATCGCAAAAAATCCTCGATTTTGCAATCCTCTATCACTTCCCACGGCAGTCCTTGGACATTGAGCTCCGCCATAAACGGATCGGGATCACACTGCTCCATATTCCATACCCCTGGGCTCTTCCATGCGCCGCTCACTACCATCTTCGCCCCAATCATAGCAGGGACGCCCGTGGTATAGCTGATAGCTTGGGAGCACACCTCTTCGTAGCACTCTTCGTGGTCACAGACATTGTAGATATAGATGGATTTCTCTTTTCCGTCTTTGAGCCCCGTGATGAAGCAGCCGATGTTAGTCTTCCCTTTTGTTCTGCCCGCTAGGCTGGCGGGATCGGGGAGTAATGTTTTGAGGAACTGTATCGGGATGATCTTGCACCCTTCGTGTTCTACCTCTTCGATGCCGAGCATACCGACGTTTTTGAGGCAATTCATATGGGTGATGTAGCTCTGCCCGAAGGTCATAAAAAATCGGATTCTTTTCAAACCTTTGATGTTTTGTACTAGCGATTCTAGCTCTTCGTGATAGAGGACGTAGGAATCTTTCGCTCCTATCTTCGGATACTCCCACACCTCTTTTATCTCTAGCGGCTTGGTCTCTACCCACGCTCCGTTTTCCCAGTATCTGCCGTTTGCGGAGACTTCGCGGAGGTTTATCTCGGGGTTGAAATTGGTCGCAAACGGATAGCCGTGATCACCCGCGTTGCAGTCCAAGATGTCTATGGTGTGAATCTCATCGAAATAGTGTTTTTGAGCGTAAGCGCAAAATACGTTCGTCACCCCCGGGTCAAACCCACTGCCAAGGAGCGCGGTCACTCCCGCGTCTTTGTAGCGTTCTTGAAACGCCCACTGCTCTTTGTACTCAAAGTGCGCAGAATCGGGATGCTCATAGTTTGCGGTGTCAAGATAATCGGTTTTTGTCCGCAGGCACGCCTCCATAATAGTGAGGTCTTGATAGGGGAGCGCGACATTGAGCACGAGATCGGGTTTGACCTTCTCGATAAGCGCTACTAGCGCATCTACATTATCGGCATCGACCGTGCAAACATCTATCTCTCCGCGCCCTTTTTCTAGTATCTGCTTTTTGATCGCTTCACATTTGCCAAGCGTCCGAGAAGCTAGCGTGATGTGGGTAAACACATCCCTGTTCATCGCCAGTTTATGCGCCACGACGCCGCCTACGCCGCCCGCTCCGATTTGTAAGATTCTTGACATTGGTATTTCCTTGGATTTAATGATTTAAAATATATAAAATTATATTAACCAAATCCTTAGAGGGCGGGCGGGTAACGGGATGGTTACGGAAGCTAAAACTACTGAGATCATTATTTGATTTTAAACTTTTTAGTTACGAAATTTTTATAAAGTGATAATATGCTATCTCTATCAGTTATCTTGCCAAGCACATCTTCTCCGATTGTTTCTAACTCTTTAAGTCTTATATGCGCCAAGATTTTTTGTTCATCGGTGTCAAGGTTTCTAAATCTTATCATCATTTTATAATGATCTATCGTCCCTCTATAAATATGTACCCAAGCCTTTTCTATATTCTTCAATATATCGTCATCATTTTTTTTAACACAAGTAGTCATATGTGCAAGTGCATTTGCAAATTCCAAAATTGCTTGAGATAAAACAGGGTGCTTTGTATGCTTAGTAAATTTCTCTTGAATTTTTCCCTCATTATGCTCTATGGTGTCTTTGGTAATAAAATTCAAGAAGTAGTCTCTTGCTATAAAAAATTCATTGTAAATTACCATAGAATTAGAATTAATCATTTTATCTAGCATTTTTCTGAAATCTTGTTCCGATATTGAAGTTATTTCATGACATTTGTATTGGTTTATGATTTCTTGGTTTGTACTACATCTAGAAAATTCTTCAATTAGAGTTTTTAGACCGTCTACGGTATTTTGTCTCGATATTTGATCTTCTGCTGCTTCACCCTTTATTGCTATCAAGACTCTGAAAACTTGTATTATTTGGTCAAGAATATCTATGTGTCTTCCATAACATTCTTTATCGATATTAACTAGAGATAGAAATACGTCCCTAGTAAGAAAATTACAATACTGCTTAAAAAATCTTTGAAAAGAGAGGTAGAAGTCCACTATAACTTAGCTAGCGTGAACTTTATCGTATTTTTTAAGAGCCTCAAAAATAACTTTATCTAGGCTTGTAAGTGCGTCAGAGATTTTTTTAGAAATCGGAGAATCCTTAATTTTGCTGATATTGCCAGTATATTCTTTAGGTTCTTTTATAAAAACCTTATCTTTATGTGCAACGTGTAACAACATATCACAAACTCCTTTGGTTGTTCCCTAATTTTCTTAAGGGGGTAGAATTATATTCGCAAGCAATTTAATGTATCATAAAACACAAAAAAAACTAATAAATACACAGACAAAAACAAACTACAATCGGCACTCTAGCTATTAAATATAGATATTTTATGCTTAAATGACAATATTTTTTGAAAAACACTATGCTCGTTAAACAAAAAGCAAATTGTTTTCCAACAAAGATAGCGAAAACACAAAATTTTTGATAGTACCGCCAATTTATCGGTATACTCACACAAACTGCACGCACCCCATATAAAAAACCGTTCCCGCAAATATCGAGACGAGGTAATTGCCGAATCGCAAGTGGAGGGCAATGGTAAAAACTAAGGCGAGAATCTCCTTTGTACCGTAAGGGAAAGTACCGAAACTCACCTCTTTGAGCGAATAGAAAATGAGGATGGTCATAATGATAGGCGGAAAATTGCGCTCGATAAAGAGGATAAATGCGGGCGGCTCTTTTTTGGTGAAAAAGAGAAACGGGAAAGCACGGGTGAAGAGATTGACCAACGCCATCACGAGTATCGCGGCATAAACATAGCTATTTTCCATCTGCAAAACGCCCTCTAAAAAGTGCCATAAGAATCAACGCTCCAAAAATCGAGACGATAAGCATATTCTCTTTGCTCACTGAAAAAAGCGCTAATATCGATATTACGCTACCGATCACAAAGGGGGTGAGATTCCGTATCTTTTTGTACTGCTCGATAGCCAGCACGGCAAAAAGAGCGGTCAATGAAAACTCCAGTCCCCGCGTATCAAAATCGACCGCCTTGCCGAATAGCGCCCCGAGAATTGTGCCTCCCACCCAATACGACTGATTGAGCAGCCCCAAGAAAAGGTAGTAATGTTTTTTGGAGAGCCCCTCTTCTTCGGGCATGGATGTGAGGAGCGCATAAGTCTCATCGGTCAGGGCAAAAATGAGGGGTGCTTTAAATCTCCCCGTGTTTTTAAATTTCTTCAATACCGACAATCCGTAAAAAGCCTGTCTGATATTTATAAATAGCGAAGCTACCGCTATATCGATATACCCGATCTTGGCATTTAAGAATCCAATCCCCGCAAATTGCAGCGCTCCCGCGTAGATAAAAATCGACATAAAAATCGCAATATACCACCCATACCCGAAGCTCACCGCCAATAATCCAAACGCGAATCCCAAAACACTGTATCCCATCATAACGGGTATCGAGACTTTAAATGCAAAACGTAGCTCTTTTTCGTATCGCAACTTTCCCTACCTATAAAAAAAATCTCGAAAATTGTATCTGAAGTCGTTATAATGTTTTAATAATAATTACAAAGGATTCCCTTGCAAATCGGAAAAATCCAAACGCTTCCCATTATCAAAATAGTCGACTTCGGCGTCTATCTCATCGACGAAGATGAAAACGAAATACTCCTTCCAAAACGGTACGAACCCGAAGAGGTAAATATCGGAGACAAAGTTGAGGTCTTTCTCTACACCGACAGTGAAGATAGACCTATCGCCACGACGCTCACGCCCATCGCCGTACTTGGGGAGATCGCCGTTTTAGAGGTGGTCGATACGACACGTAAAGGTTGTTTTTTGGATCTAGGCATCGCAAAAGACATTTTTATGCCTACAAAATTCCCCGCTAATTACAAAAAGGGAGATAAAGTAGTCGTCAAGATCACCAAGGACAAGCAGGAGCGCCTCATCGCAAAAAAAGGAATCAAAGAAACGCTAAAAAGTGCCAAAGGATACAAGCCCAATAAAGAGGTCGAGATCATAGTCTTTGAAAAAAGTGATATGGGGTATGGATGCGTCACCGACAAAAAGTACTACGGGCTTATCTATGCCAACGAGGTTTTCCAGCCGCTTGCCATAGGTGAAAAAAGGATCGCTTACGTCAAAAAGAATCGCGACGACGGCAAACTTGACCTTAGCCTCAAAAAACTCGGAGTTGCAGGGGTAAACGAAGAGCTAGAGAGCCTCTTAACCATACTGCGAAACAATAGCGGTGTCCTGCGCCTCCACTACGATTCGCCGCCCGAAGAGATCGCTAAGATATGCGCATTAAGCAAAAAAGGATTTAAAAGGGCTTTGAGCGAAGGGATAAAAGAGGGAGTTATCCATCTCGTACCCGGTGAAAAAATAGAACTCTCACGACAAGGATAAACTTGGAACAAAACTACAAACAACTGACTCCCGAAGAAGAGCGAGTGCTCATACACAAAGGAACGGAGCGCGCATTTAGCGGAAAATATCACGATTATCACGGTGAGGGGATTTTTCTTTGCAAGCGATGCGGACAACCGCTCTTTGATTCATCTTCCAAGTTTGATAGCCAAACAGGATGGCCAAGTTTTGATGCCGCACTGCCAAATGCAGTAAGTGAACTCCCCGATGCCGATGGTCATAGACGTGAGATCGTGTGTGCGAACTGCGGTGCTCATCTAGGGCACGTATTTCGGGATGAAGGGTTTACGGCAAAAAATACCCGACATTGCGTAAACTCAATATCGCTAGATCTAGATACTTCTACCCGTACGTGATATACGCCGCTTGATTCCTTCCGCTCTCTTTGGCTTTATAAAGGGCGGAATCGGCAACCTCGATAAGCTTCTTTTGATTCGTATTTTTGTTTGGCTTGAAGCACACTGCACCCATAGAGATGGTTACAAACTTCGAGGCGGAGTTTTTTGCATGGGGGATTTTTAATGATTCGACGCTTTTTAAGAGCTTTCTAGAAAGGATGAGCGACTTCTCTTCATCCAATCCGTAGAAAAATGCCGCAAACTCCTCGCCGCCGAGCCTGAAAAAATAATCGCTGGAGCGTTTGAGATTCTCATTTAAAGTATGAGCGACGGCTTTTAACACATTATCCCCTTCGCCGTGTCCGTAAGTGTCGTTGTACTGTTTAAAATGGTCGATGTCTATCATCAAAAATGTGAAGTAGATTCCTTCGCGCGCCGCTTTTTTTAGCTCTTTTTCGTAGATAAAATCGAAGTACCGTCTATTGTACACTCCCGTGAGGGTATCTTTTATCGCCAAATCTTTGAGCGCTTTATTGGCATCTTTGAGCTCTTCTTGTTGGTCGTGGAGCAAGTGGTACGCTTTTTTGATGTTTCTCGCAACGAGATACGAGAGGAGCGCGCCGGAGAGGAACATCGCCGCTAGTCCAAAGATCGTTTGACGTAGCGTGCTCTCATACTCGTCATTCATTTGCGTTTTTACCGTGTATGCCTCGTTGGTCTTTTTTTCGATGAGCTTGGTGAGTTGGATGTTGACTATGTCTATAGACTCAAAAAGCTTTTGGTAGGAGATCGAAGCGATGCGCGCAGAATTTTTGGAAGCTATGATTTTTCGGATAGCTTCAAGCGTCTTTAGCGAATCGTTTATTACCCTGTCACACCGTAAAACATACTCTATTTCCGTCTCATTAAGATAGCTGTTTTTGTAGTATTCCCAGTTTTTTTTGATTTCATTTTCTATCCTAGTGATCTCGCTTAAAGCGTTATCTTTACTCATCAGATCCGTTTTGACTTTTAGGATGCTCTGGATGAGATCGGAGGTGTAAAGGAGGGTGATGTCTTTGAGCTTCATCACCTTGACGTAGCTCCCGAAATAGATAACATCGAGATTTTTTTTCATTTTTTCAAGATTCTGGTATCCGAGGTATCCCGCCCCCGAAAAACCCGCGAGCATAAATAGCATAATGAGGAAGAGCTGAAATTGGACGAATTTTTTTGAGGTCATACGGTCACTTTTTTTATTTAAATTATAAGAAAATGATAGTTAAAAAAGTGAACTTTCAATACAATCACCCAAAATTTGGAGGCAAAAATGAAAATCGCCGTTATAGGTGCGGGTATCAGCGGACTGACCTGCGCATTTTATATCAATAAATTCCGCCCCGACTGGGAAGTCACACTTTATGAAAAAGAGGAGAATCTCGGCGGTAAAATGCAGACCCACACCAAGGACGGATTTTTATTTGAGATCGGGACAAACGGCTTTCTCTCCAATAAACCCGACACGCTTGACCTCATCAAAGACGCGGGGGCGGAAGCGATGCTCCAAAAAAGTAGCGACGAGGCGAGAAAACGTTTCGTCTATACCGACGCACTCCACCAAATGCCCGAATCTCCGAAAGCATTTTTGCAAACAAAACTTTTGAGTTTCCCCGCAAAACTCCGCGTCGCAATGGAATATTTCACTTCGCCCAAAAAAGACGATGCCGAAGAGAGCTTGGAAAGTTTTGGCAACAGACGCTTGGGCAAGGAGTTTACAAGCGTATTTTTGGACGCTATGAGTGCGGGAATATTTGGTTCTACGCCGCAAAAGCTCTCGGTAAACGCGGCGTTCCCATTGGTGGTAAATCTCGAAAAAGAGTACGGCGGTCTTTTTAAAGGGATGATCGCCAAAAAGAAAAAAGAGGCGGGTCCGGGCGGTGTGCTCACGAGTTTTAACCACGGCGTAGGGGAGTTTGTTGAGCATTTGAAAAACACCCTCAAAGCCAAAATCCACACCTACTCCGACATCCAAAAGATAGAAAAAACACTGATGGGCTACACGGTACACTCCAAAGCACACAGCGAGAATTTTGACAAAGTAGTCCTCTCCACCCCAAGCTACGCCGCGGCTACTATGTTAGAGGGGATTGATGCCGATTTAAGTCGTGCGCTTCAAACCATCGACTACACTCCTATGAGCGTCGTGGGATTTGGCTATAAGAATCTCTCTCACCCGCTCGATGGATTCGGACTGCTCACCACAGCAAGCGCAAACAAACAGATACTCGGCGTCCTTTGGGATAGCTCGATCTTTACAAATAGAGCGCCGGAGGATCAAAAAAGCGTACGGGTGATGATAGGGGGACAGCGCCAGCCAGATCTCGCCATGAAAAGCGAAGAAGAGCTTATCGAGATAGCCAAAGTCGGAATCAAAGAGACGATGGGCGTAGAGGCAGAACCCGATACGGTATTTGTCCAAAAATGGGAAAAAGCGATACCGAGCTATGAAGTGGGGCATCTTGAGAAAACAAAAAAAATATTTGAACTCCTAAAAAACCACGATAACCTTTATCTAAACGGTAATGCGTACTTCGGAGTAGGTCTCAACGACTGTACCAAAAATGCCAAAGCGTGTGCCAAAGCCGTATGCGAAGTAGAATCGTAAATGGGAAAAACGCTCCTATCTCTGCGGAATCTCTCGAAAAAATATGCCGATACCGAGATACTCAAAAACATCGATCTTGATATTTATGACGGAGAGTTTCTCACTCTTCTAGGTCCTAGCGGTTGCGGAAAAACGACAATACTGCGCCTCATCGGCGGATTTGAATCTCCGAGCGGAGGTGAGATTCTCCTCGACACAAAGGAAATTTCCGCTATGCCTCCCGAAAAAAGGGCAGTCAATACGGTATTTCAAAGCTACGCCCTTTTTCCCCATATGAGCGTTTTTGAAAATATCGCTTTCGGTCTTAAGATGAAAAAACTTCCCAAAGAAGAGATCGCAATAAAAGTGCTTGAAGCGTTGGAGATGGTGCAATTAAGCGCACACAAAGATAAAAAACCGAGTGAGCTTAGCGGCGGACAGCAACAACGCGTCGCCATCGCACGAGCGGTGGTCAATAAACCCCTTTTGCTTCTGCTTGACGAATCATTGAGCGCGCTAGATTACAAACTCCGAAAAGCGATGCAAATAGAGCTCAAACTCCTCCAAAGACGACTAGGTATCACCTTTTTATTCGTCACCCACGACCAAGAAGAGGCGCTTAGTATGTCCGATAGAATAGTGGTGATGAATCACGGAAAAATTGAGCAGATCGGCTCGCCCAAAGAGATATACGAAGAACCCAAAACCCTCTTTGTGGCAAAATTTATCGGTGAAGCAAACACCTTCTCTTGCGAACTTCTAACACACGAAAACGGACGGGCAAAGCTACGCTACGGAGAGAAGATTTTTAACCTCAAATGCAATAAGAATCTCACTAAAAAATGCGCCATCCTCATCCGACCCGAAGATTTCCGAGTAGAAAAAAACAAAGAAGACATAAAAAGCGACAACTATTTTGAAGGAATCTTGGAGCAAATCATCTATAAAGGGACGACCATCGACCTCCTCATCAAGCTAGAAAGCGGCGAAGAGGTGATCGCAAGCGAGTTTTATAATGAAGACAGCGACGCGCTGGGATACCACATCGACCAAAAACTCTATTTGTATTGGGTAGAGGGGTGGGAGGTACTGTTGAGCGATG
The DNA here is from genome assembly GCA_964500775.1 of uncultured Campylobacterales bacterium. Taxonomy (GTDB): domain Bacteria; phylum Campylobacterota; class Campylobacteria; order Campylobacterales; family CAZCQG01; genus CAZCQG01. The sequence goes on along the minus strand of CAZCQG010000009.1, from coordinate 18,546 downwards.
AGTAGGATAAATACTTTTGCGACTGCCTCGGTAGGGATCTTAGCCCTTTGGCTTTTCCTGTTTGCTTTTTTTCCGAATCTTATGGTTTTTGTCGCGAGCTTCTTGACAAAAGGGGAGAGTGAGTTCGTCATTTATAATTTCACCCTTGCAAACTACGCTAAAATCATTGATCCACTCTATCTCGGTATCTTCATTAGCTCTTTTAAACTTGCATTTATTACCACCCTTTTTACCCTTATTCTCGCATATCCGTTTGCTTATATCTTGGCGACCGCTCCGAAGCGGTACAGATTCTTATTGCTCCTTTTGGTCATCATACCCTTTTGGACGAGTTCGCTTGTGCGCACCTACGCACTTATCGCTATCCTCAAAACAAAAGGGTTGCTTAATGCCGCCCTTTTGGGGTTGGGAATCATCAACGAACCGCTAGAGATTATGTATACCCAAAACGCGGTCTACATCGGGATGGTCTATACGCTCCTTCCTTTTATGATACTCCCGATCTACGCCTCCATCGAGAAGATAGACTTTCGACTGGTCGAAGCAGCAAAGGACTTGGGAGCGGGCTTTTTCGCGAGATTTACCAAAGTGATCATCCCCCTTTCACTTCCGGGAATCATCGCGGGGGCTATTCTCGTATTTCTCCCCGCACTCGGGATGTTTTATATCCCCGACATTCTCGGCGGCGCGAAAGACCTCATCGTCGGGAGTTTTATTAGGAATCAGTTCCTTGCCTTTAGGGATTGGCCTTTTGGTTCGGCGGCCTCTATGATGCTCACGCTCATTATGTTTGTTATGATTCTAGGCTATTACAAATCCCAAAAAAGCCTCTCGCAAAAAGGGGATTCGTGAAACCTCTACAAAAGCTCTATGCGGTGTTTGTCTATTTTCTCCTCTATGCGCCCATACTCGTTCTTATCGTCTATTCATTCAACGCCTCAAAATACAGTATCGAATGGAAAGGGTTTACCTTGGAGTGGTACGAAAAACTCCTCACAAATGATGCTCTCATAGAATCAGCCATCCATTCGCTCAATATCGCTCTGTTTTCGGCAACCGTCTCGGTACTCATCGGCACACTTGGTGCGGTGGGACTGTATCGGTATAAATTTTTCGGCAAGAAATTTTTGTATTCGCTCATCTATATCCTCATCATGTCGCCTGAAATAGTAATGGGAATCTCGCTTTTGATGCTCTTTATCTCCGTGCAGATGCCGCTTGGGTTTTGGAGCTTGCTCATCGCCCATATCACTTTTTGTACCCCGTTTGTAATCGTTACGGTGCTTAGCCGCCTAGAAGGGTTTGACAAAAATATCATCGAAGCGGGAAAAGATTTGGGGGCAGATGAGTGGACTACTTTTACTAGCATTATCCTTCCAAACATCGTCCCTGCTCTGCTGGCGGGATTTTTGCTAAGTTTTACCCTCTCGTTGGATGATGTCATCATTAGCTTTTTCGTCACGGGTCCGGGGTATGAGATACTCCCCCTCAAGGTCTACTCGATGGTGCGTCTCGGGGTAAAACCGGAGATAAACGCGCTGTGTGCGGTGCTATTTGTTTTGACATTAATTGTGGTAATATCGATGCAATTTTTATTAAAGGAGAAGAAGTGAGAATCTTGGCTTTATTGGTAGCATTTTTTGTAGCCCTTTTCGCGGAAGAAAAGGTGCTTTACGTATACAACTGGTCGGAGTATATGCCTGAAGGGGTATTGGAGAAATTCACGAAAGAGACGGGTATCAAAGTCAAATACTCCACCTACGATAGCAACGAAGCGATGTATGCAAAAATAAAAACCGCGGGAAATGAGAGCTACGACATCATCGTACCTTCGACCTATTTTGTAAACAAAATGGGAAGAGAAGGGATGCTCGCGAAAATAGACACCAAAAAACTCAAAAACTACGGCAACTTGGATAAAAAGCTACTCAGCAAACCGTATGATCCAAAAAACGAATATTCGATCCCGTATCTTTGGGGAACTACGGCTATCTCGTATAACGCAAAACTCCTAGGTGAAGGGGCGGTTGGCAGTTGGAGCGATTTGTGGAAGAGCGAATATAAGAAAAACATCCTCTTGAACGACGATATGCGAGAGGTATTCGGTATCGCACTCAAGGTGCTCGGCTACTCGGCAAACTCCACAAACCAAAAAGAGATAGAGGCGGCATACGTAAAACTCCAAGAGCTAATGCCAAACGTCAAGATGTTCTATTCCGAATCACAAAAGCAAGTCTATTTGAGCGAAGAGGTAGCGCTCGGGATGAACTTCAACGGTGAGAGCTATATGGCGAGCTTAGAGTCTGAAGAGATCAAATACGTCTATCCGAAAGAGGGGGCGTTGGTATGGGTCGATTCGCTTGTGATTCCCAAGAATGCGAAACATATGGAAAATGCAATGAAATTTATCGATTTTCTCCTCCGCCCCGAAATCGGAAAAGAGATTAGCGAAGAGATAGGGTATGCCTCTCCGAATACTGCTTCAATCGCACTTTTGGATGATGAGACAAAAAATAATAGAATCATCTATCCGACAGAAGAAGACCTCAAAAATAGTGAATTCCAGATAGATGTCGGCGAGGCGCTCGGCGTATACGAAAAATATTGGGAGATGCTCAAAGCGGGACAATGAGGGTAAAAGAGCAAACCCTTTGCATCATCGGAGGGGCGAGCGGGATAGGCAAAGGAATAATAGAGCGCTATCTCAAAGAGGGTGGCAGAGTCGCCCTCTTTGATTCCGATGCCAAAGCGCTTACAAAGATTCAAAAGCTAGCCCTCGGCAAGGGAAAAGGGGATTATCTCTACACTAAAGTTTGCGAAAGCGGTGATTTAGATACGTTGGAATCTTCCATAGCACAATGCGGAGAGTATTTTGAGGGTATCGATTCGCTTGTGTGTTGTAGTGAGCTTTTCTTCGCCGAGCCGCTTGAGAATCAAAACATACAAAATGCGATGCGATTAGTAGCTTCCGACATCCTCACTCCGCTCTGTGCGGCAAAAGCTGCCCTCCCGTTTATGAAGAGATCTAGAAACGCCTCTATCGTCTATATTAGCGATATTTGCGCCCATAGAGGTTTTGCGAATCTCGGAGCGCTAAGTGCGGCAAAGGGGGGATTGGTATCACTTGCGAGATCACAAAGCATAGAGCTTGCTTCTCTAGGAATCAGAGTAAATACCATAAGCATAGGAGCTACTGAATCCCCTGCCCTCCACTACGAAGCATCGCTCCAATCCAAGTCTCCCAAAGAGTATATCAAAGAGCTTTCGGCTCGCTATCCAAACGGCAAACTTAATAAGATAGAGGATATTGCCGCGACGGCGATGTTTTTATTCTCCAAAGAGGGGAGTCGGATAAGCGGGCAAGATATTATCGTGGATGGCGGCATTACCGCCGCCGCAATTTAAAAGATTTCGAGTAGCTCTTCGGGGTGAGTGATAATCTTCTTCGCTCCGAATGCCGCAAGCTCTTCTTTATCCCGAAATCCCCAGCCTACCCCCAAAGGATACATTCCGCACGCATTTGCCGTCTCCATATCCACGCGCGTATCGCCGACGAAAACGATCTCTTTAGATTCTAGCCCGAATATTTGCGCTATCTCTATCGCTCCGGCGGGGTGCGGTTTTCTTTGGATTCCTTCGCGTTCGCCAAATACTGCGTGAAACGAAAAATCTCCCAAATACTGTTGCACGCACTCTTTGGTGAGGGCGTCGGGCTTGTTTGAGAGCACCGCTATCTTTAGCTCTTTATCAAATAGTTTTTCGAGCGTTTTTTCTATCCCATCATAGAGTTTCGACTTGCTCTCGGTGAGTGCCATATAGTTCTCGCCGAACTCTTTGGTCATAATTTCTTGCATTGTATCATCCGCTTCGGCGGCACATCGTCGGAACAGTTCACGTGAGCCGTAACCGACGAAATATCTATACTCTTGTAGTGTATGTATTTTTAATTGATACTTTAAAAGTATGCTATTAACAATATCTACTATATCTTGCAGTGAATCTAAAAGTGTACCGTCAAGATCAAATATTATCCCTTTTTTCTGCTCCAACAAAGCTCCTTTTTGTGATTATGCCATATCGCCGGAGAGCTCGGCATCCTTCAAGCCTACCGCCCATTTTTCCATAATCGTATTGATATTTTCCGCAGGTGCTTCGAGAAAGCTTATCACAAATTTATCGCCCATATCACAGATTCCGATATTTCTCGGTCTGACCGCGAGTACTTGCGGAGAGGGGATTTTCGGACCGAAGCAAAATACGACTATTTTTGCGTCTTTGATACCTTGTGCGATCTCTCCGTCGGGGAGATTCTTCGTGTGCCCATAATGATCAAATAATCCGATAAATGCAGCCTTTGGATTCTCATCGATTTTCCGTATGAAATAATTGCACACTTCATCTACGCTTTTACATTGCGTCTCGTTTTTTTCGACTTCTAGCGTCCAAATGGGGTATTTTTCCATAAATGTAGTTTGTTTCAAAAATGCTCCTTGATTATTATTTTTTTATTTGCAAGCGTGTATTTTTTTGTCGAGAATCTCCGCGGCTTTGACTATCGGATACGCCGTCGGCGGTGCGGTCAAGAGGGGATGAGTCGCTACTTGGAGATTTAAAAGACTGTAGATATTCATCTTGTTTTCGATGATAAGTCCGATGACGTTTATCATCTCGCCGATACTCACCCCGCCGCTCACCTGACCGCCGATGATCGTGCCGCCGCGTCTAGTGGATATGAGTTTCACCGTCTGCTTTTGACAACCCGGAATCGCACCCGGATGTTTATCTATCCCCTCGAAAATGCCCACTTCAAAATCGATATTTTCAGCCCTCGCCTCCTCTTCGGTGATTCCTGCAGAGGCAAATGCTTTACCGCCGATGACGGTCGAGAAAATAGCGATAGTACCGCTAAAACCTTTGATATATTCGATCTTGTACATCGACGTAGCGCAGATTCTAGCCTCCGCCGTCGCCGTAGAGGCCAGCATAACGCCCGTAGTTTTTCGAGTGATGAAATGCTGTTTAGAAGCACAATCGCCTACGGCAAAAACGTCTTTTTTCTCGGTGCGCATATATTCATCCACCCAGATTCCTTTTTTCTTGCCCAGTCGCAAGCCCGATTTTTCCGCTAGCGTCGTGTCGGGGTGGTAGCCGATACCGAGTATCACGAAGTCAGCTTCGATCACTTCGCCGCTTGAGGTGCGTACCCCTGTGGTTTTATCTATGTTGCAGAGTATCTCCTCTACCCTATGTGAATTGAGAAGGCGTACCCCTTTTTGAGCGATGATCTCCTCGGCAGCTTTTGAAAACTCCGCATCAAGTGCATTTTGCAGCACCCGCTCCTGCTCGCCTATAATGGTCACCTCTTTGCCCGATTCGGCTAGCTCTACGGCTACTTCGATACCGATAAAACCGGTACCTATCACTACGACTCTTTTGTGCTCTTTGAGTGCCTCTTTGAGTCTGTCTATCTCGCCTCTATCTTTTGGCACGGCAAATACGCCGCAAGAATCCACGCCGCCTAGACTCCTTGGGATATTTGGACGTGAGCCTGTCGCAAATACGAGCTTGTCGTACGTATAGGTCGTGCCGCCCTCCCCTTTGGCGCTTTTTGCCTCAAAATCGACATCTTCTATCGTGTCAAAATAGAGTTCGCATCCGCTTTCGGTGATTTTGGTCGAAGGGATGAGATTCTTGCTGCTATCCCCGAGAGTATTGCCGAAGATATAAGGTATCGCGCAAGGCACGAGCAACTCTTTGTTTGTGCGCACCACCACGACTTTTTTATCGGGATAATAACTCTTTGCCGTCGTCGCGGTGATCATCCCCGCAGGTCCGCCGCCGATGACTAAAATGTCGCTTTGTATCACACTCATATAATCTCCTTTTATGGATTTTATTTCTTAGCGTAATAATATAGCGAGTTTTTAATACAATTCAGCCTCAATGGAATGTCGCTAAAATCACTTTTTTCTACGTCAATCTGAATCTTGTATATCTGTTCTCCGTCTAGTGTGAACGTGTAGAGGAGATACCCCGCAAAAAGCTTGCAGCTGCTACTTTTCTTCCCTGGGTCTTCCTTGTCGTTTTCGTACAACTCACACCGTATCTCTACGTTAGAGTTTTTAGTATCTTCCTCTTTTCCGAAAACCTCTTCGCTTGCCTTCTTCAATAGTTCACTGTCGGTATATGTTTCTACCCTGCTGTGCATATATTTGCTTTTATACACATCGCATCGGTAGTGAATAGCGCCTGATTCTATCTCTTTGACAAGTGCGTTTATATCGCCGCTACGTTTATCAAACGCGGTCACTTCGCTCAAGCATTTCGGCTTGGAGGGCTGCCGATTTACATAAAATACCACTAGCGATAAGCAAATAGCTAACGCGATAATTCCGTATACTATTTTTTTCAAATGTCTATCCTACAAGCTACGTCCGCAACATCTTTTCCCCTGCCCCCGTAAAAGCACAAGGCTCTCTTTGGGTTTGGAATCACAGCACTTCTCTCCGCTCTTTTTCCCTTCGGTTTCGCATCCGTGCCCGTGTCCTTCGCCATGCCCGCCGCAGCCATGATCATGATCGTGATCTCCGTGCTCATGTCCGTGTCCGTGATGCGCGCTTTTCCCTTCAAAAAACGTATTGAAGTTTTCAGGGGTGACGAGATTAAAAGCCCCTTTTTCTAGTGCATCTACTATCTCCGAGACATTTGCCCGTTTTTCATCGCAAAAGTAGACCTGCACTCCGTTATTGTGCAACGACATAAAAGGATTTGCTCCCATATCTTTTACCACCGCTTTTGTCACGCCCTTATCCACTAGCCATGCCGCTAGCGTCCTCCCGCTACTGAAGTTTATCTCTTTAAACTCTACCGATTTTGTATTCTCATCGATCAATGCTATGTGTTTGGCTTTGCCGAACACCGTCGTTATCGAACTCTCTTCTTTATTCCCTTTCATAGGTACTGCTATCATCGTATACTCCTAATGTTTATTTCTATTTCACTTATATTTTTATAGTCGCTTTCGACCACGCTTATCCCTACCCCTTCGAGATTCCTCTTCAGCCCTTCGCCGATACTTTTGCATACAAGAGCGCAAGCACCTTTCAAAACTTCGGGGATTATCCGTCCGGCGCTAAGTCCCGCACCGTCTTTGGGTATCTCTTTTTTCGCAGCTTCCAATTCTTCAACTATAGGATTTGCTATGTACTTCACCGAAGCTATTTTTTCCTCGTAGACGTTGATAAACGCAAAATACTTTGCAATTATCAGGTTTTCGGCAACACTCACTTTGTCGTCGGTAGGAAAAGCTATATCGTACGAGATGCTTTGCTCGCGTACCACTAGCCTCTTTCCCGACACGATCATATCAGCCGTTTTTTTGCGTGCATTGTGGATGATTCTAGAAAATGTCGGGCGAGAAACCCCTAGACTCTTGGCGCAATCCTCTTGGTATTGCTCCAAAAAATCCATAAGATAAAGCGCCTCTAGCTCGTCATGAGAAAGGGCAATCGTCCCTTCTGAAGTAATGTCGATGGGTGAAAAAATCTTGCATTTCGGTTTAAATGTAAGGTTACGATCCATTTTAGTTCTAGCCATAGTTGCTCCATATTATGAACATATGGCAATTATACAGCGTATTATAAACTTATGTCAAGTATTTGGCGATAAAAATCCGTTTTCTTTTGATTAAACCATCTGAATAATCCAAAAGAAATGCTTTGCTCCGACGGGTCAAATGGCGAAGCTTTGGGGCACCCGTCGTGAGCAACCGCATTGAGAGAGCGATTATTCAGAGGGTTTGATTATTTACGCTATTAGATTTTGATTTTTTTCACGACGGCAAAGAGCACGGGAAGATACAAAAGATTGAGCACAGTCCCCCATGCCAGTCCAAAACCTAGCGATACCGCTAAAGGTTGAAGAATCTTCGCCTGCCCGCTCGGGAAAAATATCAGCGTCGAAAGTCCGATGAGCGTAGTGATGGAGGTAAGGATTATCGGGCGTAATCTAATAGAAGCGCGCCTCAACAGCTCCTCACCGTTTGTCACTTTGCGTATAAATTCTAGCATCACGATTCCGTCGTTTATGACTACGCCCGCTAGCCCCAAAATACCTATGATGCTTGGCATCGTGAGGTTTAATCCCATCAAGAAATGCCCATACACTACACCGAGAAATGAGAACGGGATGACAGAGAGAATCATAAACACGTTCCCGAAATTGCCAAACATAAAAAGGAGTGACAAAAACATCAAAAATAGTGCAATGACGGAAGCGACCATCATATCGTGACGCAATTGCTCGGTCTGCTCTTTTTCGCCCCCTTGTTTTACGGTGATACCCGAATCGCTTATCTCTTTTAGGATAGGTTCTAACTTTTTCAATACTTCAAGCGCAGTTATCTTGTCGGCCTCGACAAACGCAAAAACACTTTTTTGTTTCTCGCCGTTCTCCTTGGCTATCTTTTCGAAATTTTCCTCTTTGCTAAGCGTGGCTATTTCCTCAAGTAAAACCTTTCGACCATCCCCTAAAGTCAACGTAAATCCCTTGAGGTAGTCGAGTTTATCTTTGTTTTCGTCTTCGGTTATTATCTCTACGATGCCGCTTTGATCGTAGCTTTTGGCTTTTGCGCTTGAGAGGAGAAAACTACTGATTGTCCGAGCGACATGCGCTTCGGTAAGTCCGAGTGATTCTCCGTAATTATTCAATTTTATTTTTAGCTCTGGGATTCCGATTCTAGCGTCATCTCCGATATTTGTTACCCCTTCTATTTTTCCGAGCTCTTCTTTGAGGTGTTTTATACTACCTAAAAGCTTTTCATCGTTGTTACTAATGAGCTTTATCTCTATGTCTCTATTTACTACTCCGGCTCTTTGTGATTCGACGTTGAGTTCTTCCATGGCGTATTTAGCTTTAAACGGGGCTACAAGCTCTTTTATCTTCTTCTCTAGCTCAAACGTCTTACTCGTCCGTATTTTCTCCTCATTGTCAAAATTAAACGAAAGGACGGGGGTAATATACCGTTCCACGATATTTTCCCCTTTAGGTTCGTACAATTCGACGAAAAGGACGAAAAGGTTTGAGCCGTTTTCGCCCACGGGTTCGCCGCCTCCCATGCTAAAGCCCGAAACCGCGGAAACCGATTTTATAAAAAACTCCTCTTTATGCGATAGTATGAGTTTTGAGATCTCCTCGACCCGCACGCTTGTGTCTTCGACTTTTTGATTGACGTCAAATTTTCCGTTGACATATATCATAGTGCTATCAAAGGGTGGAAAAAATTGGAACTTTGACATCTTGAAGCCTAAAATCGTAAGAAGCGGGATGACGATAAGGAAAAACGCTAGGGAGCTTTTTTTGAAATGTATGAGTTTTGAGATGATTCTTCTATAGAGGGCATTTGCCTTCTCCCAGCTTAGGGTATGGGAATCTTTCTTCATCAAGTGTTTTGCGTGCAAAGGGAGAAAAAAGAACGATTCGATGAGCGAGGCGACGATAAGTATACAGACTGCCACGGGAATCATTTTGATAAATTCCCCCATCTCGCCGCTCATCAGCAACATAGGAACAAACGCGAACATAGTCGTGAGTGTCGCCATTATAACAGGCACGGCGACCTCTTTTGTCCCGAGTACTGCCGCATCGAGCGTGTCCATCCCCTCTTCGATATGGCGCTGGATATTTTCGGATACGATGATCGCATCATCGACCAAAACACCCACGGCTATGAGCGCTCCTAGGAGCGAGATCATATTTATACTATTGCCGCTAAATTCAAAAAATATCAATCCGATGATAAAGGAAAAAGGAATCCCCGCCGCTACCACGATAGAGATACGCCCGTTTATCAAAAAATACATAGAGATCGTCACGAGTAAAAATCCGAGGCTAATGTTTGAAATAACGGTGTTGAGCCTATTTTTGATATATACCGACGTGTCGGAATAGGAATCGATCGAGATGTCTTGATACTCTTTTTCGTATTTTTTCAGAATCTCTTTGACTTTCTTGGAGAGCACTATGGCATTGCCGCCGGTATCTTTTGAGATATTGATATTGAGACTGTTTTTTCCGTTGAAGCTTGAGATCGTCTCCCCTTTGGGATAACCGATAATCACATCGGCAATATCGCCGATTCGTAATCGTTTGCCGCCTACGGTGATAAGCGTCTCCATAAACTCTTCTCTGCTCGCTTTTCCGTACGTAGTGGAGACGAACATATGATTGCCTAGCTCTTCGATCTTGCCGATAGGAAAAATATACGAGAGTGAAGATATAGCATCCATCACGCCGCTTTTTGCCACGCCGTAGGCATCGATTTTCTTGGAATCTACGAGTATTTTTATCTCTTTGTCCGATTCGCCGTAGAGTACTACATCGGTGAGATTCTCTATTCGTGAGAGTTTTCTTTTAATATCTTTAGCCACTTCGATAAGCGCATCATGACTTAGGCTATCTGACGATATAGCCACCTGCATCAAAGGGATCTTGCTCTCCACGTGCATTGCGTTTGGTTCATTCATGTCGCTTGGAAGATCGCTTTTTACGAGCGAGAGGGCATCTTTTATTTTATTGAGCACTTCGTTTTTATCGGTATTTTTCTTGAGCGTCACGACGATGCTAAACGCACCGGAGCGAATTGTAGATTCTACTTCGCTGATGCCGGAGATGTTTTTTATCTCATCTTCTATATTTGAGACCGCCATCTTGTCGAGATTATCGGGGCTTGCCCCCGCATATCCGCCGCTGACGCTTATCTTATCTAGCGCCAACGGAGGGAATATCTCCTTTGGCAAAATAACATACGAGTACACCCCTGCGATAAACAAGAATAACGCCAAAGTGTAATTGAGTTTCGGACGCTCTATAAAGAATCTGATCAGATGTTCCACAAGCCCTCTTTAAAAATCGATTTCCGTCGTAAGATACTTAAATTTTATATCCTCTAGGCTTCTTTTGAGTATCTTATTCTCTTCTCGTAATGCATCGAGTTCTGTTTGGAGCTTTTGAATGTTTCTGCTTTTGTAGTAGATATTATTGCTTAGATATATTTTTGGGATACCGAGCGCCAAAACTACGATAAGGGCGGTAAAAACAATCAGTAGCGGTTTGAGTCCAAGACCGATGAAGTGAATCCCGTCATCTTGAAGCGTCCCTATCTCATCAAGCAAATCCGATCGCGCGTTCAATTCCCCTCCAATTTAAATACCCGCAGCTTCGCGCTCCGAGAGCGTCTATTATGCCGTATCTCTTCGTTGCTCGGTGCTATGGGTTTTTTTGTGATTATACACCCTAACGCATTATTATTGCCGCATTCGCATCGAAAAACATCGGGGGAGCAGATGCAGTTCTGTCCCCATTTTTTGAATCGCTGTTTCACAATCCTGTCTTCCAATGAATGAAACGTGATGATAGCAACGGTGCAGTCTCGGAATTTTTCCATCGCATCCAGTGCGCGCTCTAGTTCACCCAGTTCGTCGTTGACCTCGATTCGCAATGCCTGGAAAGCAAGGGTCGCGGGATTGATGGAGCTTTTATGTATCACCTTGGCACATATCTCGACAAGTTCGCGAGGAGTGCTAAATCTTTGCTTTTGACGGAATGCGGCTATTTCTCTGGCAAGTTTCTTTGATTCGCGTATCTCGCCGTATTTGAAGAAGATCTCGGCAAGCTCTTCTTCTCTGTAGGTGTTGAGAATATCCGCCGCGCTTTTGCCGCTTGCTTGATTCATCCGCATATCTAGACTTAGAGAATCAAACCCAAATCCCCTATCCTCTTTGTCCAACTGCAACGAAGAGACCCCAAGGTCGGCAATCACGCCGCGTATCTCTTTTGGATCGACTTGTGCTAGCCCTTCGGAAAAGGGGGCGTTGATAAAACTTATACGCTTTTCATTCGCAAATTTTTTGCCGCAAAAGGCTATGGCTTCCTTGTCCCTGTCGATGCCTATGACGCTGATATTTTTATTGGATTCCAATATCCTGCCGCTATGCCCTCCGTACCCCATCGTGCAGTCCACGACCGTACCGCTTGGTATATCGACGAAGAATCCTACGCTCTCTTCTAAAAGCACCGAAACGTGTGGTGATTCCATATTTAGCCCATCGGGTACAATATTTTTGCGTGTACCGCGTCGCATCTTTGTAGTGTCTCTGCATCTAGCGTAAGCTCCATCGCTTTGAGCGATTCTCTAAGCTGCTCTACACTTGTCGCACCGATGATAGTCGAAGCGACGAAGTCAAATTGTTTACTCCACGCAACTGCGAGTTGTACGCTTGAAATACCGATAGATTCGGCTATTTCTATGTATTCCTTCGTCGAAGCGAGTGTTTTTTCGTTGACAAATCTATACGCCATCTTGCTTTGGCGCTCCTCGCCGTTGAAGTACTCTGCAAAACGCCCATCTTGCGGCATCGCACCGTTTTGATATTTGCCGCTTAGCACCCCGCCGCCGATCGGAGAGTAGGGGAGGAGACTTATCTGCTCCTTTTTGCATACTTCTGCGATACTATCTAAGAATCTGCGGTTGAGCAGAGAGAAATTGTTTTGAATCGATTCAAATCTTTTAAAGCCTCTGTGTCTACTTATCTCGTTTGCCTTTGTTAGCCCATAGGCGCTATCGTTTGAGGTGCCTACATATCTTACCTTGCCGCTTTGCACGAGCCTATCGAGCGCTTCTAGCGATTCTTCGAGCGGCACTAAGGTATCTGGCCAATGAACTTGGTAAAGATCTATGTAATCGGTTTTGAGTCGCTTCAAACTTCCTTCCACTGCCCTCTCTATATGGAATCTGTCTATCGCGGTCAATCCGTGGCGAATCGGTGGGACAAACCAGCCGTTTGCCGCTCCCGCTACCTTTGTAGCCAGTATTATAGAATCTCTCGGTTTGGACGAAAGCCACTCTCCGACGATAATCTCCGTATCGCCTGCGAGTTCCATACTTGGGGGGACGGGATAGATCTCGGCAGTATCAAAAAAGTTTATGCCGTTTTCATAAGCAAAATCAAGTATTTTGAGTGATTCCTCTTTAGTGTTTTTGCGTCCAAAAGTCATCGTCCCCATACAAATAGGGCTGACTCGCAGACCGCTTCTCCCGATATATCGAAATTCCATCCGCGACCTTTTTTTATTTTTAGTATAATTGAAAAAGGCATATATGCCCATAAAACGGAGGAGCGAAAATGTTTTTTTGGAAGGATGATTATAGCTTGGGAATCGAAGCGATAGATGCCCAACACAAGGAATTGTTCGTGATAGCAAACAAAGTGTTGGCACTCAATCCAGAATCTTTGAGAAATAAAGACTATGAACCCGATAGAGAGATGCTCAAAGGTGTTTTGCACCACCTGTACGACTACGTGAAGCGCCATTTCCACGACGAAGAGGAATATATGCGCCAAATAGGGTATCCGGAGCTACCGCACCATATACAGACGCATGAGCATATTATCAATGAAATGAACGTGTTACTCAAACAAAGTCCTAATCTAAGAAAACTCGAAATCGATCTTGTCCATTTTCTCAACCAATGGATAGTCACGCATATTATGGATGAAGACAAAAAGATACGGATTTGGCTAGACACCCAGAATAAAATCTAAGTTGGTTCACATTTCAATATTTTGACTTTTCATTTTCTTATGTCAATTAAACTTAATTTTTCCTTACTAGTGCGTATTTTTTTTAAAATCTAATAATTTTTTGCTTTCAAGTGTTGAAATCTCTTTTTGATTTGACTATAATAACGGCATTATTTTCATCTCACTAATGGGGGTTCAGCTTTGACATACGGAGAGTCACTCTATCAGCAAAGAGAATTGTGCCAAATAAAAGATGGGGAGATTGTGATCAAAAAATTGCCTAAGAGAATGGGCAAAAAAGAGGGCTTAAAGTACTACAACAAAAAGCTTGCACAAGTTTGGAAGCACCACTTAAAAGCGGAGCAAAATTAATCCGCCATCTTTTTTAGCCGCTTTTTCAAGCGGCTTTTTTTATCGAAACGTCAATACTTCCCGTTTAAATTTTTCTAACTTTTCTATAGTTTCCTTGAGGTTTGCTACCTCTTGATCTAACGATTGAAGATTCCAAGCACCGAGACCTTCGGGTATCTCTTTTTCACCGCGACGTATCATCACATAATCCAAAAAAGAGATTTTTGCCATATTGAGCATAATATTTATCTCTTCTACCGAACTTTCTATATCCCTAATCAACATATCTATTTTTTCAAACATTTAGCCACTCCAAACAAATAACTCTTATTACTTAAGCCAGTTTCATTCCTTGTTTGATTAACTTTTAATTCCTGCTTCGACCAAGTCATGAATATGTAATACGCCTATCGGTTTTCTCTCCCGATCGATAAAAACGAGTAGTTGTATCTTCTTCTCTTCGATTAGAGAAAGTGCATCATATGCCAATATATTTATATCATCGCAACAAGTTGGATTTTTCGTCGCATACTCTAATGTTGGTTTTTCAAGGGTGAAGTCTTTTTCCATCAACGCACGTCGTAAATCTCCGTCACTCAACACTCCTTCAAGTGCACCGCTCTCGTTGATTATTAAGAGATTCCCTATTCTCCCTTGGCTCATCACCACTATAGCGTCTTTGAGTTTTGTTTCACGTGAAACTATGGGGAGATTTTCTCTTTTTAGTAGATCAGAGGCTTTGAGAAAAAGTCGCTTCCCCAATGAGCCGCCCGGATGATTCTGCGCAAAATCTTCCTTTTTGAAACCACGCAATTTCATCAATGTGACCGCCAACGCATCTCCCAAAGCCATCGTGAGTGTCGTAGAACTTGTCGGAGCAGCATTGAGAGGGCAAGCCTCTTGCGCGACTTTTATATTGATAAACGCATCTGCAAATTGCGCCAAGGAAGAATCTTTGCGCGAAGTCATTGCGATTATCCGAATACCGTTCCTTTTGATATGCGGCAATATTCCTTTGATCTCTTCGCTCTCTCCACTGTAACTGATAGCCAAAATACTATCCTCTTTTCCGATCATACCGAGATCACCGTGGAGCGCTTCGGTAGGATGCAAGAAAAAACTGCTCGTCCCCGTACTGGCAAACGTAGCCGCTATTTTGCTCCCCACCAAACCCGATTTACCGACACCGGTGACTATTAGCTTTCCACTTGTAGTTTGAATAATATCTATCGCTTTTTCAAATTGCTCATCAATAAAAGCTTTTGCATCGAGCAGTGATTTTGCCTCAATTTCCAAAACCTCTTTAGCTGTCGGTATTATTTTCATTTGCATCTACATTATAAATACGGTAGGCACTATCATTGGGTATTTTTTCGTACCTCTGAAAATATGCTTTCTGACAACTTGTCGAATCTCATTTTCGATTGTTTTTGCATTGTTTAAAATCTCTTTTTTGCAATTCTTTAAAAAGTGTATCAATACATCTTCCATCTCTTTTGAAAAAACTTTATCCTCTTTATCAGGTACGAGTCCATAGCTAGAAACCTTTGGTTTTCCTATGAGTGAGTGGGTATCTTGAGATATTTGCGCGATGATCATTACTATGCCGTCAGTCGCAAGTTTTTGCCTATCAAGCACGACGTCGTTTTCTATTTGAGAGTTGATTTGATTGTCGATAAAGACTTTGCCCGTTTTCACCGATTTCACTTTTTTCATATAATTGGGGCACACTTCGACGACGTCTCCGTCTTGCATTAGGATGACATTTTTTTCAGGGATTCCGCATTTTATAGCCGTATCTCTATGTTTTACGAGGTGATTGTACTCACCGTGAACAGGGAGAAAGTATTTCGGCTTTACTAGTCGTAGCATAAGCTTTTGCTCTTCTTGAGCCGCGTGTCCGCTCACGTGTATCTCGCTAAAATCTTGGTAGTGGACACTTGCCCCTGCTTTGAGCAAAAAGTTGAGCACTGCTGAAACGGAAGCCTCATTACCGGGAATCGCTTTTGCGGAAATGATAATAGAATCGCTCTCTTTTATCTTTATGTGTCTATGCTCATCGGTCGCCATTCTATAGAGTGCAGACATCGTCTCTCCTTGACTACCGGTAGTGACTATTAAGACTTCATTATCGTTGTATTTGCCCACTTCGTGTGCGTCGATGAAGATGTTCTGCGGGAGATTTATATAGCCGAGCTCCATAGCCATCTCTAGGTTTTTCTCCATAGATCTGCCTATGACGCATATCTTTCTATTGTATTTCAAACCATAATCTATCGCCTGGTAGACCCTGTGAATATTTGAAGAGAACGTAGACATAAGCACCCTTCCCTTTGCCCCCTGAAAGAGCATATCGAACGTCGGTCCTACGGAGCTCTCACTAGGTGTATGCCCACTTCTATGCGAGTTGGTGCTATCACTTAGCATCAACATCACCCCTTTTTCTCCATAATACGCAAGCCTATGAAGGTCTGTCGGATAATTATCTATCGGCGTATGATCTATCTTGAAGTCGCCCGTGTGAATTATAGTGCCCGCTTCACTAGTGATAGCCAAAGCGGAAGCATCAATAACGGAGTGGGTAATATGAATCCACTCCACTTCAAAATCACCGATCTTATATGCTTTTCTTTTTTCAATCGGTCTAAAAAGCTTTTTATGATGCTTTAAACCGTGCTCATCAAATTTATTTCCTATCATCCCCAAAGGTAGCGCCGTCCCATACAAAGGAAACTGCATCTCTTTAAAAAGATACGGCACGGCACCGATGTGATCTTCGTGAGCATGCGTGATGATGATACCGGCGATTTTGTCTTTTATCGCTTTGAGGTACGAAATATCGGGGATCAAAATATCTACGCCGTGCATATCATCACTCGGGAAACTCATCCCCACATCTACGATTATCGCACTCTCTTGTGTTTCGATTATCGTGATGTTGCCGCCGATCTCTCCTAGTCCGCCCAGCGGAGTGATTCTCACTTTTGCATTGGTGTTGAGGTTGAGTTTATAGTGGGGGTTTAGTCTGTTCTTTTGTATTTTACCGTTTATCTCTACGCTTTTTTTGAGCTCTTTCGTATAGACGACGGAGTTCATTTCACCGTTTAGTTGCGGCTTATCGCTACCGCCTTGCTCTCTTGGTCTCTGTGGTCTTCTTTGATTTCTATTGCCTCTTGGTCTTTGTCCTTGGGGTCTTTGCCCTTCTTGGGATCTTTGTTCTTGGGGCTTGCTCTGTGTTTCCGGCGTATCCTTGCCAACTTCACCGTCGTGCTGCTCGTTACTCTCGTTGTTTTCCATTTATGTCACCTTTTTTTAATCGTTTGAATAATAGGTGGTAGTATTTAGCGGAGATTTGATGAGGTCTAAGATTCCTATCAAGGTTTTCTTCTTGATAGGCAATCTCAAGTTCTTTTTTCTCAAATGAAGCAGAGAGATTCTTAAAAGCTATTTTTCTAGGAGCACTAAACGCGACTCTTAGAAACTTTTCGAAATCCCTGTCGTCAAAATTTTCAAATTTTGCTAGTTCAAAAACTATAGAATCAACTTTAGGCATAGGCTCAAATGCGGTAGGGGGCACTTCTAAGAGTATCCTTCCATCAGCAACGGTTTGGCTGATAACTCCGATCGCAGAGTACTCGCTCTCGCCTGAATTCGCACAAAACTTTAAGGCAACTTCTTTTTGCAACATCGCAATGATATTCATACAAAAAGGATCTTTTAAAGCCCTAAGGACAATATTTGTGCCGACGTTATACGGGAGATTTGCGACTATTTGGTAAGCATCTCCAAATAAGCCGTCTCGCTCCCAATATTCTAAAACATCACCAAGTTTTAGAATAAGCCTTTCGCTCTCTATATCGCTTTTAAATTTTTTCAGCAAAAATTGGTATAAATCAACATCTACTTCATAAGCTATTACACGGTAATACCTTAACAACTCTTCCGTTAAATCACCTAACCCAGGCCCAATCTCAACAACTTGCATCTCTTTTTTGGGCATCGATTCGACGATTTTTCTTACAACCGATCTGTCTTTTAAAAAGTTTTGACCGAATTTCTTTTTGGCAACAATGCCTTCGGGCATTTAGTCCCTTTAGTATATAATGTCATAAAGAACAAACATTATACATTACTATTATTAAACTAGAGGGATTTCATTGCAATACTTCGCGAAAAGAATCATACCGTGTTTAGATATTAACAACGGAAGAGTCGTAAAAGGGGTTAACTTTGTCGGACTACGAGACGCAGGTGATCCTGTGGAAGTAGCCAAACGATACAATGCCGAAGGGGCTGATGAGATTACATTTCTAGACATCACCGCCAGCCATGAAGAGCGCGACACGATAGTGCACATCGTCGAGGCGGTGGCAAAAGAGGTCTTTATCCCACTTACCGTAGGCGGCGGTATCAGGACAAACGACGATATATACAAACTCCTCAAAGCAGGCTGCGATAAAGTGAGCATCAACTCCTCCGCCATCAAAAATCCCCCTTTTATCGATGAAGGGGCAAAGCGTTTCGGCTCGCAATGTATCGTCGTAGCGATAGATGCGAAAAGAAGCGGAGATTCTTGGAACGTCTATATAAACGGCGGTAGGATCGACACGGGACT
>CAZCQG010000008.1:53709-63388 GCA_964500775.1 uncultured Campylobacterales bacterium | reverse complement strand
ATAGAGCACATTTACAAAATCGCTAAAGTACTAGATGTGGAAGTTTGTGAATTTTTTAAAGAGGTAGACTAGGGTTGGCTACTTATCGCCTCCAGCGTCTCTTTTTTATATGATTCCCAATACCCGCCGAGTATCGCCTCTCTCGCGCCTCTTGTGAGGTAGAGGTAGTAGCGGAGGTTGTGAATCGAAGCTAGTCTAAAGTAGCTAAGTTCGCCGCTGCGATAGAGGTGGTGGATGTAGCCTCGCGAGAAATTTTTGCAGGCGTAGCAGTCGCAGTTTTCGTCTATGGGAGCATCGTCGCGTGCGTAACGGGAGGATTTGATGCTTATCTTGCCTCGGCTTGTAAAAAGGGTGGAATTCCTAGCGTTTCTTGTGGGCATCACGCAGTCAAACATATCTACGCCCCTATCTATCGCCTCTAGGATGTCTTGCGGTGTGCCCACTCCCATAAGATAACGGGGTTTGTCCTCGGGCATAAAAGGGGTGGTGAACTCGATGGTGTCGTACATCTTATCTCTTTCTTCGCCTACACTAAGACCGCCGATGGCGTAGCCGTCGTAGGATTCCATCGCTACGAGCGCTTCGGCGCATTTTTTGCGAAACTCGAAATCGACGCCCCCTTGGATGATGGCGAAGATGTTTTGCGCGGCGTTCGCCTCTTTTTGCTTTTGCGTCATATGGTAGTCTATCGATTCCTGTGCCCATTTTATCGTCCGCTCCAGTGATAGTTCCAGCCGCTCACGAGTAGCGGGGAGGGCGGGGAGGTCGTCTAATATCATCATGATGTCGCTGTTTAAGGCGTACTGGATGTCGAGCACTTTTTGGGGCGTAAAGAGGTGGCGGCTCCCGTCGATGTGGCTTTTAAACTCGATTCCCTCATCATTGTTTTTGGTGTTGCTCCGTAGTGAAAACGCTTGGAATCCACCGCTGTCGGTCAAAAAATTGCCCTTATATCCGCTAAATCCGTGCAGTCCGCCGAGATGCTCTATTACCTCAGGGGTGGGACGGAGATAGAGGTGGTAGGTGTTTGCCAATATGATATTAGAATCGAGTGCATTGATGTCGGCAAAATCTAGCCCTTTTACCGAGGCTTGCGTCCCGACGGGCATAAAAACGGGCGTAGTGATCTCGCCGCGGCTCGTGGTGATTTTGCAGGCTCTAGCACTGCCTTCTTCGGACTGCACTTGAAATTTCATAATCTCTCTTTGGATACAATATGTGCAATATATTTTACAAAGCGAATCTCAAGATAACCCCGACGAGACAATTTGCCCCGACGGGTCGAAATACGAAGTTTCGGGGTACCCGTCGTGCGGCAACTCTTGTTTGAGAAGGGGTTGTTTTGAGATGGCGCTTTAAGGGAATTGCATTTGAGAAAAGTCTTAATTATTGCTTGCGGAATTGTAGCAAAACATTTCTTGAGTGCCGCGGCGAAGGGATATAGCGGCAAAAACGATTTCATCGTCGTCGCAAGCGAATCCGAAGAGCTGCCCGATCTGCCCGAAAATTTCGAGATTCACAGGTTTGATTCGACGAGTTTTTTCCGCCTCAATAAGATATTTTTGGATGAGATTTTGGAGGTGTTTATCATCTCCGACGACTACGATCACACCGTCGAGACCTACCGCGTGCTACGTACTATCGACAAAGAGGTGGGGATAAATATACTCGATACCTTTGAGCTAGAGTTTGAATCCGAGGACAAAAACCTCTCTCTCGTCCCCTCCAACAAAATAATCGCCAACAGGCTCATCGACAAACTCCCAAACGTCCCCGTTCTCGCTCAAAACGTGGGCTTGGGCATAGGAGAGGTGATGGAGGTGGCGGTCCCTTTCGGGAGTAGCTTCGTCTATCGCTCTATCTCGACTATCTATCAAAAAAACTGGAAGATCGTGGGAATCTACCGTGATAATAAGCTCAAAATCGCGATGCCCGAGGATGTCATCCAGCCAAACGACAATCTTTTAATCATCGGCGATCCCGTAGTCCTCAAAAACGTCTTTCAAGCGATAAAGCGGGAGATGGGGCAATTCCCCGCACCGTTTGGCAACAATATTTATCTTTATATCGATATGAAAATAGACGATGCGAATTCGATCTTTCATATGGTGGACGAATCGCTCAATCTCAACAAAAAACTCAAAAACAAACGCCTCATCATCCGTATCGTCAATCCTACCAACATAGAGATCGTAGACCACCTCAAAAAGCTCGACGGCAAGAAAGTAGCACTCGACATCGAGTACGACGATACGACATTTTCAAAGATGATAAAAGCCGATATGAAACGCTACTCTATCGGGATGGTGATGGTCTCAAAAAAAATGTTCTCCGATTTGGGGAGGAGAAATGAGCTCTATAAACTCTCGATTCCGATATTAAAATTCGGGAAGAAAAGTATAGAGGAGTTAAAAGAGAGTATCGTTATAATGTCCGATTATATGGAACTCCAAGAGATCTCCCCCGTGGTTTTCGACTTTTCATCCCAAATCGGCGCGGACATCTCGATGTATGAGTACCAAATAGACGACGAACACCGAGAAGAGATCATCGAGCATTACGGCAACCTCGCCAAACTTTTCAGCAAAAAAGTGGAATTTTTTCTTTTAGAGAGTAGCAATCCAATCAGAGTAGCGCGACAAGAAGAGAATTTCATCCAATTTTTGCCTTTTAACGAAAACGTCCTCAAGCCTAAAAGATTTTGGTTCTTATCCACGAATGTGGAGCGGATGTATTTTATGCTAGATGATTATTATCAGGTATTCGTCCCCGTGACGCTATAAGGAAGACAATGCAAATACCCATAACGCTTGATGGCATACGAGATTACGAAATCACCATAGATTCGCTCCCGATGTTGACGTTTGAGAAAAAAGTACTCATCGTCACCAATACGACCGTCTCCAAGCTCCATCTCGACTATC
The DNA here is from genome assembly GCA_964500775.1 of uncultured Campylobacterales bacterium. Classification (GTDB taxonomy): domain Bacteria; phylum Campylobacterota; class Campylobacteria; order Campylobacterales; family CAZCQG01; genus CAZCQG01. Next base: position 60,464 of record CAZCQG010000008.1, on the reverse strand, counting down.
TCCTCCAAAGGCTAAGGGCAAAAGAGGTGCATATCCACACGATGGAAGACGGCGAATCGTATAAGAATCTCGCGAGTTTAGAGGCTATACTAGAGAGTGCATTTTTGGCGAAACTCGATAGAAAATCGCTTTTCATCGCTTTTGGCGGCGGCGTGGTGGGAGACATCACGGGATTTGCGGCGGGTATTTACCAAAGAGGGGCGGAGTTTATTCAGATTCCCACGACCCTTTTATCGCAAGTGGATGCGAGTGTGGGCGGCAAAACGGGAATCAATAACAAGTTCGGCAAGAATCTCGTAGGAATCTTCAACCAACCCAAGGCGGTCTACATCGACCCCTATTTTTTATTGACGCTCCCAAAGAGAGAATTTGGCGCGGGTGTGGCGGAAATAGTGAAAATGGTGGTGATGTTTGATGCGAGTTTTTTTGAACAGATAGAAAAAGAGGGAATCGCACTCGAAAAAAGGGAGTTTTTAAAGTACTGTATCAAGCGCTCCGTAGAGCTCAAAGCCGATACCGTCTCAAAAGACGAGAGAGAGGAAGGGGTGCGTGCGGTGCTCAATTACGGGCATACCTTTGCCCACGTAATAGAGAATCTCACCGCCTACAAAACTTATCTCCACGGTGAAGCGGTGGCGATTGGGATGTGTATGGCAAACGAGCTTGCTTTAAAACTTTCGCTCTTAAGCGAAGAAGAGGCGTTGCGTATTAAAGAACTTTTGGAGCGGCAAGGGCTTCCGACAAGCTATAAAATAACGAATGTTGAAGATTTTTATGATAAATTCTTCCTTGATAAAAAGAGCAGGGATTCTAAAATAAAATTCATCCTTCCTAAAGGAATCGGAGACTTTAGTATGCGTGATGATGTAGCAAAAAATACCGTTCTTGAAGCATTGGAGGCGTTTTGCTAAGGATATTATTACTCCTTATTTTACTACTAGATTTTTCTTTTGCCCTCGGCGAGCAAAATAGCTCTGCCCAAATAGATGCCGAAAACAAAAAACTACAAATAGAAAATCTCCAAAAGCGTATCGCCGATATAGACAAACGTCTCTCGGGCGATAATATTTGGATAAAAAAATATTCAAACTACGACACTTATAAGCGAATCGTAGATGATATAGACGAGATACACGCCGCTATCGCCAAACTCGAAAAACAGCGAAGAAGCAAAGCAGTTCAAGAAGAGCTTGACGATTATAATAGACAACTAGAACTTCTAGAGGGGCAAAAAGAGCTTCTCGGAAAATACAAAGAGAGTCCCTTTAAAGACCTCATCCAGCCCGAGGACGTGACCGATATTCCCACGGTGGAAAATCCCATTGCCATCATCAATGCTTTCTCATTCATCAAACAACTCCAGCAAAAAAAAGAGGGGTACGAGCGCCACAGCAAACAGCTCAAAGAGGTGATCGACGACGTAAAAAACAAACGGGAGTTTTTAGAGCGACTCATCGTACTAGAAGGGGATGAGCACTATAAAAAAGAGCTCAAAAGTCTCGTAGATATGCAGCAAGAACTCGACTATGCCCTCAAAATATTCTCCACGACGCTCAACGTCTACAATAAAAAGATCGACGAGATCATCATCAGCCTCACCGAGCAGATAAAACAGCAGTTTAAAAAGAGTGCGTATATCGGGCTTATTATCCTTATCTTTTTTGTCATTTCATTTTTTATCAAGCTTGCGACACGCAAATACATCAACGATAACGAGCGACTTTACACCGTCAACAAAATTGTAAATTTTATTACTTTCTTGATCGTGGTGATCATACTCCTGTTCTCCTATTTAGAAAATGTCTCCTATCTCGTCACCGTCTTGGGATTCGCCTCTGCGGGTTTGGCGATCGCTATGAAGGATCTTTTTATGAGTATCCTCGGCTGGATGGTGATAGTGCTTGGAGGGAGTATACACGTCGGAGATAGGGTAAAAGTGATGAAAGACGGCGTGCAATACGTAGGCGACGTACTGGATGTGAGCTTGCTTAGAATCACGATACACGAGGATGTAACCTTGACATCGTATATGCACAATAGGCGTGCGGGGAGGATTATTTTCATCCCAAACAATTATGTCTTTACCACCCTCATCTCAAACTATAGTCACTCCCATATGAAGACCGTTTGGGACGGTATCGACATCACCGTGACATTTGACAGCGACTTTAGAAAAGCCTCCAACATCGCCCGTGACATCGTGAAAAAATACTCCAAAGGGTATACCGACATCACGAGAAAGCACCTCAATATGCTGCGCGATAAATACTCTTTGCGCAATACCAACGTCGATCCGCGTATCTACACTTTTATCGAGCCAAACGGGATACGTATAAGCGTGTGGTATCTTACCAACTCTTTTGCGACACTCACCCTTAGAAGTACCATCAGCGGGGATATTGTAAGCGAGTTTGCCAAGCACGATTCGATACAGATCGCATACCCTACCACTACTATCAAAAGTGAGAGAGAGCCGATCGCAAGCGGGGAGATTCCCGAAATAAGCTTTGAGGCAAAGGGCTAATTTAGAGGTTTTTTTGCGGAAGATTTACTTTAAAACATTCGGTTGCCGTACCAATATTTTTGACACCGCTATCATGCAGACCAAGCTCAAAGATTCCCCTTATCTTTTGGCGGAGAGCGAAGAGGATGCCGATGTCGTCGTGGTAAATTCCTGCACGGTGACAAACGGGGCAGATGCGAGCCTGCGTACCTATATCAACCGCCTCAACCGCCTCGGAAAAAAGATACTTCTCACGGGGTGCTCCCTAGAAGAGGGAAAAAAACTTTTTGAACAAGAGAAAATTTTTGGAATCTTCGATCATTCCTACAAACAGCGCATCACCGAAGTCGTAGAATCTCATGAGCGCTTTATGCGATTTGGAGAGCAAAACTATGTTACCGATACGCTTGTAGAAGAGTTTGTCGGAAAGAGCCGTGCTTTTGTGAAGATCCAAGAAGGGTGCGATTTTTCGTGCAGTTATTGCATCATCCCAAGCGTGCGGGGGGCTTCTCGGAGCGTGGATGAGGGGCTTATTCTCGCGCAAATAGAGCTTTTGGTCGAAAAAGGGTTTAGCGAGTTTATCCTCACGGGGACGAACGTGGGCAGCTACGGCAAAGAGCGTCAAAGCGGAATCGCCGCCCTCGTCTCCAAGATCGCCTCGGTAGCGGGAGTGGAGCGCCTGCGTGTCGGGAGTATGGAGCCTTCGCAAATAGATTCGGAGTTTATCGAGATAGCGCAAGAGCCGTTTTTTTCCAAGCAGCTCCATATCGCCTTGCAACACACAAGCGATGCGATGCTAGAGCGGATGAATCGCAAGAATAGATTCGCAAGCGACCTCGCCCTTTTTGAAAAACTCGCCAATCTCGGCTTTGCTCTGGGTACGGACTATATCATCGGGCATCCGGGCGAGAGTGAGGCGATTTGGGAAGAGGCGTATGCGAATCTCAAAGCGTTACCGCTCACCCATATCCACCCTTTTAGTTACAGCAAAAGAGCCGATACACCTTCGTCATTGATGCGCGATACGGTAGACCCAAAAGCGGTAAAAGAGCGCCTCGAATCGGTAAAGAATCTCATAAGCGCCAAGAATAAAGCATTTCGAGAAAAAAAACAAACGCTCAAAGTCCTCATCGAATCTTCCTCTAAAAATGGAGTTTTCAGCGGTTTTGACCAGTTTTATAATAGAATAGATGTAGAATCAAAAAACGACATAAGCGAACAATGGATAGAGGTAAAAGAGTATGCAGCAAGAGAGCAAAAAAACTACGCAAAAATCTAATTTCAATGTAATCTTCCCCCTCGTCATCGTCTTTTTGTTGGGTGTCGCGTCGGTGATCGCGTACCTCAAAGACTACAGCGACACGATAGATAGAGGCTACTTTGAGCATCTCATAGAGACGACGCAGATACGTGAAGCTAGACTTGATGACACCTATCTTTTCGTAAAAACAAACGAGGGGAATTTCAAGATTCTCAAAGAGGCTATCGACCTCAAAGAGGTGGCGAACAAGATTCCCATCACCAAGACCAAAGCGATGGGCTTTGGCGATATTATCGATCTCGCATTGCTTTTGATTCTTGTTTTCGGCGTGTACGTCCTCTTTCGTGCGGCGAAAAAGACCGCGGAGATAAAAACCCAACCCATAGAGCAAAAGATAAATATCCAAACAAGCGCGGTGGGCAACGAGGACGCAGGGATGCGGATACTTCCGAGCGTCTCGAAGATTCGTTTTAAAGACGTAGCGGGGGTGAGTGAGGTCAAAGAGGAACTCGAAGAGATCATTGACTTTTTACGCAATCCGAAAAAATACACCGATTTTGGAATCTCATTGCCCCGAGGCGTACTTCTCGTAGGACCTCCGGGCGTAGGCAAGACGATGATCGCCAAAGCGGTCGCGGGCGAAGCGGGGGTGCCGTTTTTTTATATGAGCGGTTCGAGTTTTGTCCATATGTACGTCGGCGTGGGGGCTAAACGGGTGCGGGAGCTTTTTGCCAAAGCCAAGTCCAAATCCCCCTCCATCATTTTTATCGACGAGATAGACGCGGTGGGCAAGGCGCGTGGGGGATTCCGCAATGATGAGCGCGAAGCGACGCTCAATCAGCTACTCACCGAGATGGACGGATTTGAGGATAGCTCCGGTGTCATCGTCATCGGCGCGACAAATAAGATCGATATGCTAGATCATGCCCTGCTCCGTTCGGGGCGGTTTGATAGGCGGGTGTTTGTCTCGCTTCCTACACCCGAGGAGCGGGTCGAGATATTTCGCATCTATCTCAAAGGAAAACAGTGCAACGTCGACATCGAGCATCTCGCCAAGATCACCGTGGGATTTAGCGGTGCGGGGATCGCCTCTTTTGTCAACGAAGCCGCACTTAGTGCACTCAAACGGGGAGCACACGCCATAGAGCTAGAGGATTTCACTGGGGTAAAAGAGAAAGTCGCCAGCGGCAAGAAAAAGGCGGTGAGCCTCAATGACGAAGAGCGTAGAATCCTCGCGACCTACCAAGCGGCAAAGGCGGTGAGCGCGTATTGGTTTGATTTTGATTTCGACAAGATCTCGCTTATGAATGATGGTATCAAAGAGTTTGAACGCGAGATACTCGGCAAAAGCGACCTCATAGCCAAGATAAAGCTCTCCCTAGCAGGCAATGCGGCAGTAGAAAACAGCTACGGTCAGACCTACACAAATAGCGGCGATGACCTCGACAAAGCCAAAGCTTTGAGCCTAGAGATGGTCGAGCGCTACGGGATGGGGGAGCTAGTCTTCGGCTCTCAAAACGATGCAAATAAGATCATAGAAAATGCCCTCAAAGAGATGAAAGAGTTTCTCCTCGGGCACAAAGAACTCCTCAAAAAAGTAGAAGAGCGCCTTTTGGAAAAAGAGGTGGTAAATAAGATCGAAATGAAGGCGATGGTGGATGAGATATTTTGAAAAGCGATTATGTCGGGATGGTAATACCAAAGTATTACTTAATGTGATTCTCATTACAATGTGAGCAAAAAAGGCGGGGAAATGCATACTATTACGCTCAAATCTGATGATAATTTTTTTGAGATGCTCAATACCTTGGTGAAGAATCTCAATACCACCCGTAGCGAACTCATAAGAAATGCTGTTTTGAGTTATAAGGAGAATCTCGAAAAAGAGAATCTTCGTAATCAGATACGGCAAGCATCGCTTAAATGCAGAGAAGAATCACAAAAAATTGCGGCTGAATTTGACGTGACGCTGAATGACGGGCTAGAAAATGTATAAAAGGGGCGAGATATATCTAGCGTCGCTCAATCCCAAAAAAGGGAACGAGGTGGGCAAGTTGCGCCCCGTGCTTGTTTTGCAAACAGATATGTTAAATGATATAGGGCATACGACTACGACTGTTTTGCCGCTCTCGACGAAGCTCATAGATGATGCTTATCCGCTTCGCTTTAGAGTAGTGAGCAGGGGGGATTTGCGAGAAGATAGCGATATATTGTGCGATCAAATACGTACGGTCGATAATGGCAGAATCATAGGGGAAATATTATGCGTGCTTAATGTGCAAGAACTTCTTGCAATCGAGAAGCAGGTAAAGATAGTATTGGGGATACAATGAAATTCTTTAGCGGATTTTGTCTAAGCGGTGAGGAGACATTATTTGAGGGATGGATCGACCATAGCGATTTTAGCGTGGCGGGGTTTAGTTACGGGGCGATAAAGGCGTATGAGTATGCGCTAGCGTGCAAATCCCGAATCGATAGGCTCTATCTCATCTCGCCCGCCTATTTTATGGAAAAAGACGAAAATTTTAAAAAGCTCCAACTCTCCCTTTTTGCAAAGAATCCTATGAAATATAGAGACAATTTTCTAGCGCAGGCAAATGCTAGAAATCGCGACATCGGACATTTTACCCATTTGGGAAGCCAAGAGGAGCTTGCGGAATTGCTCAATTATCGTTGGAGTGTAGAGGGGTTTGATAAATTGCGCGAGCGTGGCGTGCAGTGCGAGATATTTATCGGCGGCGAGGATAAGATTGTCGATCCAAAGGCTGTAAAAGAGTTTTTTAGCGATAAAGGGACGCTCTACTTCATCAAAGCAGGCGACCACTTTTTATCGTATTAAGAAGCCGTATGGGCTATTCTCCGTCGTCGTCAAACAGATACTCCTCACTCTCGTCATACTCGTGCTCATCGTAGGTATAATCACCGCTGTCATAGACATAAGAGCTATCGTATTCCATAGTTAGCCTCCTTGGCTTGGTTTTGCGGCATCAT
>CAZCQG010000008.1:0-53609 GCA_964500775.1 uncultured Campylobacterales bacterium | reverse complement strand
ATAAGAGCTATCGTATTCCATAGTTAGCCTCCTTGGCTTGGTTTTGCGGCATCATTGCGACGCCGTTCAAAACCGATTAGTGCAAGAAGTATTCCAAACTACAAACTTTTTATAATTTTTTCTAATACACCGTAGATTCTGATAGAGGAGGCGATCTCCACTTTTTCCCGCAGGGAGTGGGGGTTGTGGATATTCGGACCTATGGAGAGGGCGGTGATGCCGGGGAATTTATCCAAAAGTACGCCGCACTCAAATCCCGCGTGTATCACCTTGTACTCCGCGTCGTGTATCTCGGCGACTATGAGCTGTTTTATTTTCTCTGTCGTCTCGGTGATCTCGGGCTTCCATGCGGGGTATCTATCGGTAGTGCGTATTTTTTTAAATCCTAGTTTTTTGAGGAGGATACGCGTGCTCTCTAGATGCGCAAACAGTGCTTCATTGGAGTTTGCCCGTCCCATGAGGACGAAATGGAAGAGTGATTCTTTTTGTTTGATGATGGAGAGGTTGAGTGATTTGCTCACCACGTCAAACCTGTCGTCATAGTCATACACGCCGCTGTGGATGCAGAGTATCGTCTCGCAAAGCGATTCATTCGTAAAGATTTTTGGATTTTTTGCCGTCCCTATTTTTTTTACCGTAAAGATGCTTGAGAGTTTAGGTTTGGTTTTTGCCGCGACAGTCACTTTGAAGGTGCAGGGGATGGAGTTTGGCTTTTCGCCTCCCTCTAGCGCGAGGACGGAGAGTTTTTTTGCGAGCACCTCGCGCACCCCTTCGATGATGGCGTTTTGTATCCCGCGATGGATGTCAAAGCCGCTATGCCCCCCTTGGAATCCCACCGTCGTAAGTTCGTAAAGATTGTATTCCCCTTTGAGTTTTTTCGTCTCGGGGCGCAAAAGAGCTTCGATATCAAATCCTCCCGCGCATCCTAGGGAGATGTCTTTTTCCCGTTCGGTGTCGAGATTTATGAGGAGTTTTGAGGCGATAGAGAGCTCTAGCGCTTTTGCACCGATGAGACCTATCTCTTCGTCGTTAGTGAAAAGATATTCTCCTTCGCAACCCGATTCTAGTAGTGCTAACATATAGGAAATCCCTATGCAGTTATCTGCTCCCAAACTTGAATTTTTCGCCCGCAAAAATCCATCCTCTTCGAGCACTTCTAAATGCTCCGTATCACCGATGCAGACCATATCGTAGTGGGCTTGCAGACATACCTTCGGCGTCCCCAAAGTAGCCAAAATATTGCCGTGCGCATCGCACGCTATCTTTGCACCGCATCGCTCCAAAAAGCCCATCAGATAGGACTTCATAGCCTCCGTGTGGCGACTGCATTTTGGGATGGGAGCGAGTTCTTTGAATATCTCTAAATGTCGTGACATTGATGTCCTTTTTTGTTTTTTTACAATTATACCAAAGGAAAGAATCGGTAACATAACCGTAACAATCTTGAAAAAAATTACCGTTGTCGCCCTTCAAAAAATGGCATAAATATTGCTATTTTTATCTAGCTTTACTTTCACAAAAAAGGACCCCTTATGAGCGAAGTAGAAACCTCCATCGCAGTCGCGAACTCCCTATTCGGAAACATCGATTTTGATACGAAAGTCGTACGAAGAGAGTTTGTCACTTTTAGATTTAGCCTCAATGTCGGCACAAAACTAGAACTCAAATCAAAAAAGCCCGAATTCGGCTTTAACGGTTTCGGAGAAGCGGTGTTTTATCGAACATACAGCAGGCTGAAGAAGGACGGTACGCAAGAGCACTGGGGAGACGTGGTCATCCGTGTGACCGAAGGGGTGATGTCTATCCGCAAAGACTGGTACTTAAAACACGGTCTAGAGTGGGACGAATCCTACTGGCAAGAGTACGCTAAAAAACTCGCGGAGCACATCTTTACTATGCGCCTCCTCCCGCCGGGGCGCGGTCTCTGGGCTATGGGGACGGACTATGTGTATGAAAGAGGAAGCGCGGCGTTGAACAATTGCGGCGCTACCGATACGAGTGATCTCGCCAAGTCCGCCGACTGGGCGATGGATATGCTTATGTGCGGCGTGGGTGTGGGATTTAACACCGCGTGGGAAGGGAAAGCCTCGATGCCCAATAAAAAGAATCCCATCGAATACACCATCGAAGACAGCAGAGAAGGATGGGTGAAATCGCTTCGGATGCTAATAGAATCTTACACGGACGGGAAAAAATATCCGATTTTTGACTATGAGATGATACGCCCCGCGGGTACGCCTATCAAAGGCTTTGGCGGTACTGCGAGCGGGTATGCGCCGCTCAAACAGCTCCACGAGCGGGTAGAAAAATACCTCGATGACTATTGTCTTGGTAAATACGACAAGACTCGCACGGTTGCCGATATTTTTAACGCCATCGGCGCGTGCGTCGTGGCGGGGAATGTCAGACGGAGCGCGGAAATAGCGCTTGGAGACGTGGATGATGCAAGTTTTATGGATCTAAAAGACTTGGAAAAAAATCCCGAGCGGGGCGATATATTTTGGATGAGCAATAACACCGTTGTCCTCAAAAAACGGGATGATTTCACCAAGCTCCCCGAAGTCGCCAAACGTATCGTCAAAAACGGCGAACCGGGCATCCAAAATCTCCTCAATGTCCAAAGATACGGACGTTTCGGCAGGATGGAGCCTATCGGCAGAGAGGGGGAAACAGATCAAGCGTGGTTGGCAAATCCATGCAGCGAGATTCCTTTGGAATCTTTCGAGCTTTGCAATCTCGCCGAAGTGTTCCCGACCAAATGCGAGAGCGAAGAGCAGTTCTATGAAGCGCTAGAGTTTGCGACGTTTTACGCCTCTACCGTTTCGCTCCTCCCGACCCACAGAGGCGAGACTAATAAAATAGTCGCGAGAAACAGACGTATCGGTATCTCACTTTCGGGAATAGCGGATATGCTAGACACCCTCGGTGCGACCGAGCTTACAAAACGTCTCCGACAAGGATACAGAACGGTACGACGCACAAACGCCAAACTCGCCGCCGAAGCGGGCATCCCCGAATCCATCCGCGTCACCACGGTCAAACCCAGCGGTACGATCAGCCAACTCGCAGGGGTAAGCAGCGGTATGCACTTCCCGACGTTTAAATACGCTATACGCCGTATGCGCGTAGGCAACGACGCACCTATTTGCAAAGTGCTCAAAAATGCAGGTGTACCGCATGAAAAGGACTTCTACAGCGAAAATACCACCGTGTTTGAATTCCCCATCGACCAAGGAAAAACACGAGAAGCCAAAAGTGTCAGCGCATGGGAGCAGTTTGCTTTCCTCTCGATGCTACAGCGTGAATGGAGCGACAATATGGTCTCCTGCACCGTATACTTTGACAAAGAAAAAGAGGGCGACCAAGTCGAATATATGCTAGCCCAATTCTCCCCCGTGATAAAAAGCGTCTCGATGCTCCCCCATAGCGACGCAGGCAGCTACAAACAAATGCCCTACGAAGGTATCACCAAAGAAGAGTACGAATCGCGCTGCCAAAACATCCCCGACATCGACTGGAGTATGTTTGGAAATAGCGACGGGATGCAGGAGAAATTTTGCAATAACGAAGGGTGTGCGTTAGGGTGATTATCTCACTCTGTTCGCCATTCGGTAACGTCTAAATGATCCATCAAAAAAGCTACTGAGTGGTCTCCTTTGCTTTGTTAGCATTTTAATTTAATCCTAACCATGCTACTAAAGCTGCTAGAATTAAGCCAGTACCAATTGTGATAACCCACGGATTGTTTATGAGAGTAAAAATAAAGTTTGATGTTTCATGACCAGGGGCTCCTGTAATATAGTGAGAAGTTACATCTTCTCCTGCATATGCAATATCTTCTGGACTGTAACCATACCCGAGACTGATTATTGCTGTTGAGTCTGACTGTCTGTTTAGTTCTTGAATCCTCTTAAAACTTTCTTCTTGAATAATAGAACGCTCATCTTCACTTTTTTTGTTCGTGCGTATGATTTGAACACTTTTAATATTCCCAATGCGAACTACATCCTTGTCACACAATATATCTTTACCCTTTTTATATAGTCCAACAAACTTTGTTTTTAATTCATGTTCCGACAAATCTTCTAGTACGCACAGAGGATTTTTAGGCGAGTCTGTAAATGTAACCAATACATGGTAATAAGGCATTTATACTCCTGTATGCTAACGGATTATTAAATCCCACAACTATATACTATTACGCTTTATTCCATAAATTCCAACAGTTGTATTCTGCTGCTGACTTAAGTTAAATATTTGTGATAATCGTAATAGTATTTTATGCTAAAAAGCGACATAAAAGCTAGAGGTGCTTTCAATACACTTCATCATGCGAGCCGATGTCTATCGGGATTATCGTTTTGTCTTTAATGATAAAATCTATCACGACCCGATATTGCATATTTATCGAGACACTACAATGCTCCCCGAGTTTGCCTTGTAGTTTATGGAGTCTTAGGGATGGGTGATACGGGTTTATTTCGAGTAGTTCGATGGTTTTGATGTATCTGTCCAGTATTTCGGGGTGTTTTTTGATGAATTTTTTGAGCTTTTTGAAGTACTCGTCGGTACGGATGATTTTATAGTTCATCCATTAGCTCTTTTGCGTGCTCCGAAGCCGTTTGAATCTTATATTTTCCCTCTTCTATATCCTTCATAGCCTTCATATGGGCGATGTCGAGTTCAGCCTGCCTAAACTCATTGTATCGCTCTATATCTAGGATAACGTATTTATTTTTTCCACGGACATTGACGATAAGTTCGTCTGCTTTTTGGAGTAATTTGTCAAAAACCGACACACCGCCTGTTTTTATCTCGTTCGCGGTTATTATCATAATCGTATCCTTAATAGTACTTTTAAGAGTATTCTACCACAAAATCATTTCAAGGTATAGCTAGTTTCTTCCCCTCTTTGCAAAACTCCACGATCTTGCCGTGGAATCGTGCGTATATCTCGTAGAGCTCCATCTCTTTGCCATAGAGTTCAAAGACGGCATCGAGATTCTCGGTGATTCCTTTTTGGAGCCAGTATTGCAAATCCTCATACGATTCAAATTCGTAGCCTAACGATTTGAGGATTCTTGCGCTGTAGGCATCCACGCAGAGGATGTCGCGTTTGCAGGCGTAGTTGAGTATGGCATCCGCACTCTCAAAGCCGATTCCTTTTTGCGACAACAGCCATTCACGATTCACCCCTTCGCAAAAGTTTTCAAAATCGCCGTATGCTTCGGAGATGTTTTTGCAAAGCGTGCTTATGCGAGCGGCTTTTTGGTTGAAAAATCCGCTAGGGCGGACTAAAGTAGCGAGGATTGCCGGGTCGATGGCGGTGAGATTCTCCAAGGTAATGTCGCAATGATTCTTGATATTTGCGAGAGACTTTTCTACGTTTTCCCATTTGGTATTTTGGGTGAGTACCGCGCCGATCACTACCTCAAAACTCCCGCTATTTGGCCACCAAAGCGGGTCTCGTTCATTTTTGATATATCCGAGATTTTTGAGGTGTTTGAGGAGTTCAAAGCTATTTTCAATCAATTTTAATCCCTATAAAGTTATATTGCCAAGCAAAGGAATCATTATGGTCGAATATTATACAAACTTACTTTTTAAAGCGTTGGCGTACACCTACGTCGTATGGGGATTTGCGTTTTCTATACAAGCACTTTTGGTGATGAACAAGGTAAAAGCGGCGATAAAATGGACGCGGAAATGGTATTCCGCAAAAGGTTTTTATTACGAGATAGTCGTCTTTTTTCCGATGATATATATCAGCTATGTATTATTTGAAATATTGCCCGCTTTGCTCGGCATCGATAAAAAGGTGGTCAAATTTGACGTGGATCATTTGGTATCAAATGTTTTTGAGGATGACGAGATATTCTCGTAGCTCTTTGAGTGCGCTGCTCCAGTCATTTGGTTTTTCTTGTCTGATAAGTTTTAGACTCTCATACCAATAGGTTTTTTCACTCTCTAATCCCCATCTCCAGTCGCAGTCAAAGTGGAGCATCAATATCGTCCGTTTTCCTATCGAGCCGCATAAATGCGCCATCGCGCTATCTATCGTGACGACGATGTCTATTTTTTCTAGGCATTTGAGCGTGTCGCCGAAATCCTGTGCTTGGAGGCAAATATTTTTTACACCTAGATTTCCTTCGGCTTCATCGTCTTCTACTTGGAGTGAATAGAGTTCGCACCCGATGTCGCCGATACTTTCAAGGAGTGCATCCAAAGGTATCGCTTTTTTTTCGGCATTGAGAAATTTTTTATTCCCTTGGTAAAAGATCCCGATTTTTTCTATTTGTTTGGAATTATCCACTTGTTCGCAAAGCGGACTGGGGACGGCATCCTTGGAATCTATACCGAGGAGATAAGGGAGCGAGCAAAGGGGGATGGAAATATCATAGTCTTCTTCGCTCGGTATGATGTCGGTAGCGTGTACTCCGCACTCACGAAAGAACGGAAAAAGCTCTTTTTGCGGAAAGAAAAAGTACTCGTTTTGGATGAGCGGTAAAAATCGGCTAAAAAGTATCGTGTCACCGAAACCTTGTTCGTGATAGACAAACACTTTTGCCCCTTGGGGAATTGTACGCGAGGTGATTTTTTTCGGTACGCTCGGGAGTAAAACATCTTTTTTGAGATGTCGAATCTCATACAGTCGGAATCCTTCGCGAAACTCTCCTAAAAGGAGGTGTAAAAATGCGAGGTTGAGCGTATAGTCCGGCTCTTCGGCTTTGAGCGAGATCGCTCTTTGGAACGATTTTTTAGCATATTCGTAATTTTTTTGCGCCCGCCGCGTATTGCCGAGATTAAAATGGAGGTGCGGGTCGTTTGGAGAGATCTCAAGCGCTTTCGTGTAGTACGCATCGGCTTCTCGAAGCTCCCCAAGCTCGTAATACGCCGTAGCGAGGTTGTTTAATATATTGACGTTTTTGCCGCTTAGCGTGAGCGCTTTTTGGTACAGCGCGATAGCCTCGTCATACTCTTTATTGTCTAGGTGTATATTTGCGAGGTTGTAGAGGGCATCCGCGTCGTTTGGCTGTAGTGCGAGGACTTTTTCATACCACTCTTTGGCACTCTCTTTTCTCCCGAGATTCTTGAGTACGCTTGCTTTGTTGTAGAGGGCATCGATATTATCGGGTTCGATTTGTAGTGCGGTCTCTATCTCTTCGAGTGCTTTTTGGAGCTTGTGGGAGCGCTTGAGTGCTTCAGAGAGATTGATACGGTAGGAGGCGATTTTCGGTTCGATTTTTGTGGCGTTCTCGATAAATTCGATACTTTTGTCGTGTTCACCTACCCCTAGGGCTAGTAGACCGTAGAGATTCCAAGCATCTGCACAATTCGGATTATTGCGGAGGATGTCAATGTAGATGCTTTGCGCCTCTTGTAGATGTCCATTTTGTTGTAGTTCTAGCGCTTTTTGGAGCTTTTGGTAAATATTTTGCATACTTGGATTATAACAAGAAAAACAAAAAGTAGATTAATAAAAAGTAGAGGGGAAAAACCCTCTAGCTTTTTAAGGATGCTTACTACTGAAGAAGTCTAAGTACGTTTTGTTGTACTGCGTTTGCTTGGCTGAGTGCGTATGAACCTGATTGCATCAAGATGTTGAGTTTTGAGAACTCTGAACTTTCGCTTGCGAAGTCGACATCTCTGATACCTGATTCTGCGGCTTTAACGTTAACTTGTGTAATAGAGATGTTGTTAAGCGTTGAAACCATTTGGTTTTGAACAGAACCGAGGTCAGATCGTACTTTATCTAGCATTTTGATTGCAGATTCTGCAATATCCATAACTAGCATTGCGCCTCTCAAGCTTGTTACACCGGCACCGATACCTTGGTTTGCTACGTAGTCGCTAGCAAGTTGCGCGTTGGCAAATGCACCTGCGGCACTTGAGCTGTTCATACCAAACGAGCCTCTTACGTCCCTTAGGTTTACGGTTGTTTCAGCAGAGCTATCTAGACCTACTGAAGAGATATTTGTACCTGATACCACGATGTCCCTAGCATCAAGTCTCGTAAGTGTAAGTCTACCTACAATAGTAGAAGTACCTGATGTATTTGCAAAACTACCGCCGCCTAGCAATGTAGAAGCACTTACTGTTGTAAGTTGGATAGCTCTACCGTCTACAGAGTTGAGGTTAAGTCTACCGTTATAGTCTACGGAAGCTTCAACGCCTGTTCTATCTTTAGCGGCATTGATAGCAGCTACAAGTCTACCGTCGTTGTCGTTTTTCTTGATGTCTGTAATCGTACCGATTGTTACACCGTTAATAGAAAGACCTGTCAATGTACCTGACGCAACGGATGTGCTACTTGTACCTTGTACCGTCCATGCAGCTTTGGCGTTGATTCTGTCTGAGTTTTTATTGATAACTTCAGCAAGAACCCCGATACCTGTACCTGCACTCGTAGAGATTTTAACCGCTTCAAGAGTGAAGTCTGATTTACCGTCTACGTCTTGGAATTGCAATGTCACGGATTTAAGGTGTGAAGAACCACCTGAAACCGCAAGATTTTGCGTAGTTTCAACTCGGATTTGACCTATTTTATCAGAGCTTGTTGCACCGATAGAGGCTTTTACCGTTTGGTTTGAATACGCACCGACTTGGAACTCTTTGTTTGTGTATTGTCCGGAAAGCAACGCTTGACCGTTGAATGCAGTCGTACCCGCGATGTTATCAAGACCTTCGATAAGTCTGTTGATGTCAGCTTGAAGTGCTTGTCTTGACTTTGTCGTTTGACCGTCTTGTGCAGCTTGGGTAGCTTTTGTTTTGATGGTGTCAAGTATCTTTAGTTGCTCATCCATCGCTTTATCGGCGATTTGGATAATCCCGATACCGTCGTTAGTGTTTCTAACAGCTTGACCCAAAGCATTCGCTTGCGATCTCAAACTGTCAGCAATCGCCATACCAGATGCGTCGTCAGCTGCTTTGTTGATTCTCAGACCTGAACTTAGTCTCTCAAGAGACGTTTTCATACTGTACTGAGTTGTAGTACTATTAGCAGATGCGTTCATCGCATTGATGTTAGTATTAATTCTCATCCTAAACTCCTTTTTAGATGTCTGAAGCATCCTTGCTTCTTACAGAGTATATCGGAAGAATTCGGCAAAAATTTATACATACCCGTTAATTTTATAGAAAATTTTTTTGGGTATCATTACGCCAAATATTTCAGAAGGCGCATATATTGGAAAACCTTATAATAGTAGAATCTCCGACAAAAGCAAAAACTATCAAAAACTTTCTAGAGGGCGGATACGAGGTCATAGCCTCCAAAGGACATATTAGGGATCTCCCTAAAACAAAATTCGGAATTACGATAGAGGAGGGGGAGTTTATCCCCGAGTATAGAGTCGATAGCGAACACAGTGAGGTGGTCAAAACACTCAAGGGTAAAGCAAAAAATGCCAAACATATATATATAGCGACCGATGAGGATCGAGAAGGGGAGGCAATAGGATTCCATATCGCGCATGCTATAGGCAAAGATCCCGAACAACTTCCTAGAATCGTGTTTCACGAGATTACGAAAAAAGCGATTATCCATTCACTGGAGAATCCTCGAACCATAAATATGTCTATGGTAAACGCTCAACAAGCAAGAAGATTACTTGATAGGATCGTAGGTTACAAGCTCTCTCCGCTTATCTCGGCAAAGATTCAAAAAGGTCTTAGTGCGGGACGCGTGCAAAGCAGCGCATTAAAAATCATCGTCGATAGAGAAAAAGAGATACGCGATTTCGTCCCCGTAGTCTACTATAGCATCAAGAGTATTTTTAAAGACGGTATAGAATCCGAACTAGTCGAGTATAAAAACAATAAAATCGAAAAACTAACTATCCAAAAAGAAGATGAAGCGAATGCGATAGTCGAAACGACAAAAAAAGAGCGTTTTTCTATTACTTCGATTGAGACAAAAAGTCGTAAAACAAGTACGCCGCCGCCGTTTATGACATCCACGCTACAACAAAGTGCTTCGACGCTTCTTGGATTCTCACCCAAGCGAACGATGAGTGCGGCACAAAAACTCTATGAAGGTGTAAAAACGCCATTCGGCGAGAGCGGTGTCATCACCTATATGAGGACCGACAGTCTCAACCTCGCAAACGAAGCGGTAGAATCGGCACGCGAATACATAGAAAAAACCTACGGCAAGAGCTATCTTCCTGCCTCAAAAAAGAACTACGTCACTAAATCAAAATCTGCCCAAGAAGCACACGAAGCGATTCGCCCTACGATTATTGATTTTACCCCTGCTATCGCTAGGGAGTACCTCAAAGGGGATGAGATCAAACTCTATATCCTTATATATAATAGATTCATTGCGTGTCAAATGGAAGATGCCCGCTTCGAAACACAAAATGTTATCTTCGAATCACCTTCGTTAAAATATAGAGCACAGGGGAGAAAGCTCGTATTTGACGGATTTTATAAAGTACTCGGCGATGATGACAAAGACAAGCTTTTGCCTGAATTGCAAGAAGGGAAAGATGCGGAACTCCAAAGCGTAGATGCTTCCAAGAATCAAACCGAACCCCCTTCAAGGTATTCCGAAGCATCGCTCATCAAAAAACTAGAGAGTTTGGGCATAGGTCGTCCATCTACTTACGCGCCGACTATCTCTATATTGCAATCAAGAAATTATATAAATGTCACAAATAAGCAAATAGTTCCCGAAGAGATCGCATTTAAAGTAACCGAGATGCTAGAGGGGCATTTTCAAAATATCGTGGATAGCGGTTTTACGGCACGATTAGAAGAAGAGCTCGATGAGATTGCCGAGAACAAAAAAGATTGGCAAGAGCTATTACGGGAGTTTTACGAAGGATTTGAGGAGAAGATCGCAGAAGGGAAAAAGAACATCAAAAGCCAAAAAGTCTCCAAGCCTACGGGGCAGATGTGTCCTGAGTGCGGCAAAGAGCTAGTGATACGAAGTGGGAGATTCGGCGAGTTTACCGCTTGCAGCGGCTACCCGAAGTGTAAATATGTCGTAAAAGGCGAGGGGGAAGCTCAAGAGAAGAAAGAGCCCGAAGAGAGCGGCGAAACGTGTGAAAAATGCGGCGCACCGATGGTGATACGCGAAGGGCGGCGCGGGAAATTCCTTGCGTGCAAAGCTTTTCCTAAATGCAAGAACACAAAGTCCATAGAGGGCGGAGAAAAAGAGAAAAAAGAGGTCAAGAAGATAGAGGCTCCGTGCCCTGAATGCGGCGGAGAGCTGCTCCATCGCTACTCTAGGCGCGGAGCATTTATCGGATGCTCTAATTATCCGAAGTGCGCATTTATAAGCAAGTTTGAACCAAGCGATAAAAAGTGTCCGAAGTGCGGCTATGCTATGGCATTTCGAACATATCGCGGCAAAGAGATTTACGAATGTCTTAAATGTAAAGAGCGAGTGGATGCATAAGGCGGTTTTCCTGTGCGCCATATCAAACGTAAGTTCGGGTGTCTGCAAGGAGGATTGCGCTTTTTGCACCCAAAGTTCTAGCCATAAAGCCTCCATCGAGCGTTTTTACAGAAAAGAGACCACGCAGGTTTTAAAAGAGGCGCATATCGCAAAAAGTAGAGGCGCGCTCGGATTTTGTCTCGTCACCTCGGGAAAAAGTTTGGATGACGAAAAGCTTGAGTATCTCACATCGCTTGCTTCGATGATACGGCGTGAGATTCCTTCGCTTTTTTTAATAGCGTGTGCGGGAATCGCGGATGTAAAAGCTCTCAAAGAATTAAAAAACGCGGGATTTAAAAGTTATAACCATAACCTGGAAACCTCTGAAAGATACTATAAAAATATCGCCTCCACGATACGATGGGAGGAGCGATATGCGACTTGCGTAAATGTAATTGAGAGCGGATTGTATCTCTGTAGCGGCGGGATATTCGGCATAGGTGAAGACGAGGGTGAACGTGAGAGCTTCTTGGAATCATTGGCAAGTCTGAATCCTATGAGCGTACCGATCAATTTTTTTATCCCAAATGATGCTTTAAAACTCCAAGGAGAGACTATCTCGAAAGAAAAAGGGATAGAATTGGTAAAAAAAGCGCGAGCAAAACTCCCGCAAGCAATGTTAATGGCGGCGGGCGGGCGTGAGCTTGTTTTTGATGACGATTTGGAGAGTCTTTTTGAAAGCGGCGCAAACGCTATTGTCATAGGCGATTATCTTACTACCAAAGGGGCAAAGGTGGAAGAAGATATTACCGCTATTAAGAATCTAGGGTACAGAATCGAGGAAAATTGTCCGTGGTAGCCAAAATCAAGGAGCTTTTGAAGTATGAACTCATCAAGGACATTAGGAGTTTTTTCGACAATGAGTTGAGCTTCTTTGCCGCTTCGCTTAGCTTCTATACCATTTTTGCACTCATTCCGCTACTCCTTATTGTCCTCTCTATAGCGACATCTTTACCGAGTTTTGATGAGTATATCGACAAAATCCGTGAGTTGATACTCTCAAATCTCATCCCTACGCATACCGATGCCATCGGGAAATATCTCGATAGCTTTATGGATAACTCCTTTAAAAGCGGGACGGTAGGAATCATCTACGTCCTTTTTACGTCGCTGATGTTTTTTAAAAACTACGAACATATCGTGGCAAAAATATTTGCGACCCAAACTCGTGATTTTTGGAATGCGCTAAGTATCTACTGGACGCTTATTACTCTGATGCCCATAGGATTACTACTCTCGCTCTATCTCTCGAGTGAAATACAAGGCGTGCTCGATAGCAATCGCTACACAAGCGGTATCAACTTTGCGTCGATAGTACCGTTTTTGATTGTTTGGCTTTTGTTTTTCATTGTGTTTAAAATTTCCGCCAATACCGAAACACGGGTAAAAGCGGCACTTATCGCCTCTTTTTTCTCGTCGGTGACTTGGTCGATTTCTAAGATGCTTTTTGTCTATTATGTCCTTTACAATAAAGCGTATGCTAGCATCTACGGCTCGTTTTCTATGATTCTATTTTTCTTTTTGTGGATCTATTTTTCGTGGATAGTGATTTTGTACGGTTTGAGTTTTACCAAACTGCTCAATGACAGGATTGTCGATTCGTAATCTCACGCAGATTTTTTTTCTAAGTGCTCTTTGAGGGCTTCATATGCCTCTTTAACCTGCATAAACATATCTTGGTTTGCTTTTGCGGTATTTTCGTCGGTGCAGTAGAATCTATCGGGATGGTATTCTCGCGCGAGCTTGTGGTACTGTCGCTTGATAGTCTCGATGTCCTTGATACCGTTTTCAAGGCGAAGAACCGTGTAAGAGTTTTTGATTTTGAGCATATACTCTCGGATATTTTCGTGATAGTTCTCTTTTTGCTTATAGCCGCGCCCCTCTTGTAGAAGAGTATCTATATAGCTTTTGTCATAGATAAATACCACTCGCTTCCCTGCGATAGATTTTTTTTCCAACACATTTTGCAAAGCATTTTCAAAGCCGCTAGCTTTAATGTTTATATAGAGCTTGCCGTCCATTCGCTCAAAGCGGAGCATACAAAAAAGAAATCGTGATTTAATATAGTTGGCAATAAGGTTTATACCGTCTTTTTTTACCTGAATAAGGAGCGTGTTATGGTCGAATTTTGTCAAACGTATAGGAATCACGTCATTTTGTTGCAACTCCGTAGCAGTTGTGATTTTTATTTTGATTATTTTTTTGTAGCCGTCTATGATGCGGCGGGCAAGGATGGGATTTTGTATATCGATGTCAGAGCTCTTGACAAACCAGCGCACTAGTTTTTCACGCTTCGAATCTATCTCTTTTGTAGCAAGAAGATCGGGAAAAATAGTGATATTTGATCTGCCGAAATAGTACTCCGCAAAACTCTCCTTGACAAAATCTTTTATATTCATCAAGCTTGTATGCTGGTGGTGTATTTCACAATGTATCACATTCTCTTCGAGGTCGAGTTTGATACTGCTGCTCATCGCTTCTCCGCTAGTATTTTCAGTATGCTTGAAAACGAAGCAAACTACGTACCACACGTGATGGCGCTAAGTTGAATTATTCTTGGTTAATATGAAATCGGAGGGAGGGTAGTCAACGAATCACACACCTCTTCGAGTGTACCGTCTGCGCATAAAACGGTGTCGGCAAGTGTTTCGTATACTTCGCTACGCGATTCGTAGAGTCTCTTTGTGTCGTCTTTTGCCAAAAGCGGGCGTGAATCACCCTCTTTGCCTTGCAGTCTTTGTTCGATTTTTTCAAACGGCATTTTAAGATAGGCTATCGTACCGCACTCTTTTATCTCGGGGCAATGTATCGGCAGTCCCCCGCCCGTCGCGATTATCGCGCCGCGTAAGTGTCCTTTGATCCATGTTACTGCATTTTTTTCTAAAGAGCGGAAGTGTGCTTCCCCTTCTTCTTTGAAGATTTGTGCAATGCTTTTACCCGTTCTAGATTCTATAAGCGTGTCGGTATCGACGTAAAAGGTATCCAAGCGCTCCGCCAACGCCCTTGCTACCGTGCTCTTTCCAGAGCCCATAAAACCTATTAAAATAAGGTTATTCAAGCTCTATCCTGTAGCCCCCGTCTCTTTTTTCTAGTTTATAGCGATATTTGCCGTCAAGTTCGATGGCTACGCGGAAATATCCTTCATGATTCCCGATAGCGATATTTTTGAAAAAAGCCATTTTTGTCTCTATGTTTTTTGAATAAAAGTTCGCATCACGCTTGAAATCAAGGACGATTTTCGTCGGCTCTGCAAGGGCAAAATCTCGGATTATCTCGTTTTCGGCATCGATATTTACGGTTTTATTTTCGATATGAAACGATATGAAACCTAGCGGCTCGAAACTCATTTTTTGCGAGATTTTCGGAGAAGTGGGCTGTTTGGGCGTGTCGGTCTGTTTGGCGGGGGCGGTTTTTTCCATCGATTGGAGTTGCTGCTGCTGCACTAGCAAAGGGAAATGCCAATCGATCTCATTGTTTAAATCTTTTTTCACCGTATCGATACTCCCGTCCATATTCTGAAACTCGATCGAGATTTTTTTTATTTTTCGGGCACTACTCGGGAGTTGCAAAGATTGAGGGGTGAAATAATTAGGTTCTGGGGTGTTTGCTACTTTACCGCTCTCATAAGGAGACATCACCGGCTCAAAAGGGTTGTCTCTCGCACAAAGCGTCACTATGAGGGCGGCTAAAAAAAGAACAATTTTTTTCATTGAGTAGGCTCCAATTCTTTGAGTTCAAAAAACTCTTTTTGCAGTTTCGAGTTTTCGCTTCGTAGCTCCGTCACTTCTTTTTGGAGAAATTTCTCTCTGTCGCTTACTTTGAGGTAGTCGTTGAGGGAATTTTTTCCAAAAAGAAGTTCGGCAAAATAGAATCCAAGAGGGATAATCGTCCCAAAAAATATGAGATAAAAGAGGATTTCTCCTCCCCTATCTCTGTTTTTTTGCGATTTGCTTATCTCGTCATAGAGTTCGGTCATTATTTAAAAAGACTTTTACCGAGGTATTCAAATCCGCTTAATTCGCTTTCTATTTCTAATAATCTGTTGTATTTCGCAATTCTCTCGCTTCTGGCGGTTGAGCCTGTTTTTATCTCTCCCGTATTAAGCGCTACGGCAAAATCTGCGATAAATGCGTCTTCGCTCTCGCCGCTTCTATGGCTCATTACGCATCGATAGTTATTTCGTTGCGCCAATCGTACCGTTTGCATTGTTTCGCTAACGCTACCGATTTGGTTTGGCTTAATGAGGATGGCGTTGGCTATTCCTTTATCGATTCCTTCTTGGAGGATTTTTTTATTTGTTACGAAAAGATCATCGCCCACAAGTTGGATTCTTTTGCCGAGTTTTTCGGTCAATAGCTTCCAGCCGTCCCAGTCATCCTCACTAAGACCGTCTTCGATGGAGACTATAGGATATTTATTGACGAGGTTTACATAGTATTCTACGAGCTCTTCGCTAGTGATGATGCGCCCTTCGCCTGCAAGGTTGTATTTCCCGTCTTCGGTGGCAAACTCGCTACTCGCAGTATCGAGCGCTATATTGATATGCTCGCCCGGTTTGTATCCCGCTTTTTCGATCGCTTCCATAATTACTTGGATAGGTTCTTCGTTGCTTTTGAGATTCGGTGCAAAACCACCCTCGTCGCCGATAGCGGTAACGTGTTTTTTATGGTGAAGGATATTTTTGAGGTGATGGTACACTTCGGAACTTGCTCTAAGCGCTTCGCTAAACTCATCAAAGCCGCTTGGCATAATCATATACTCTTGGAAGTCCACGGTGTTGTCCGCGTGGCTGCCGCCGTTAATGATGTTGAGCATCGGCACGGGAATCACAAGCGCATTTGCGCCGCCGAGGTATCTATAAAGCGGGGTTTTGAGACTGATAGCAGCCGCTCTAGCCGTCGCCATAGATACGCCTAGCACCGCGTTTGCACCGATACCCGAGTAGTTGTCCGTACCGTCGATGTCTTTCATAATAGCATCGATCTCGCTTTGGTCGTATGGGCTAAGACCGATGAGTTCGTCGGCTATTTGGGTATTGACGTTTTCTACCGCTTTTAAAACTCCTTTGCCCATATATCGCTCATCGCCGTCTCGTAGCTCTAGCGCCTCTCTCTTGCCCGTACTTGCGCCGCTTGGGACGATCGCGCTTGCTTTTGTGCCGTCACTTAACTCTACCGTTGCCCTAACCGTGGGGTTACCTCTGCTGTCTAAAACTTCATCAGCGTAAATATTATCTATGTAAATCATGTCCACTCCTAATTTAAGTTATTCTTCTTCAATGCTCTCTTCGGTCGTGAGTTCGGGTATATTCGAACTAGCGCCGATCGCTTTTAAGATTTTCCCTTCGATTTCGTTTGAAAGGGCAGTATCGGTTTTGATGGTGACCTTTGCGTTTTCCCTCCCTTGTCCGAGTTTTTTATCGCCGTAGCTAAACCATGCGCCGCTCTTATCTATAATGTCGAGTTTTACGCCGTAGTCGACGATCTCACCCTCTTTGCTGATCCCCTCGCCGAACATCACGTCAAACTCCGCCTCTCTAAACGGAGGTGCAACCTTGTTTTTGACCACTTTTGCCCGCACCCTGTTGCCGATATTGCTATCGCCTTGCTTCAATGCAGCGATTCTGCGGACGTCGATTCGCACGCTAGCGTAGAATTTGAGCGCGTTACCGCCGGTAGTAGTCTCGGGACTTCCATACCCCATCATCCCTATTTTCATACGGATTTGGTTGATAAAAATTACGGTAGTGCCCATTTTGTGGATGATTCCCGTGATTTTTCGTAATGCTTGACTCATAAGCCGCGCTTGCAATCCCACGTGCGAATCGCCCATATCGCCGTCAATCTCTGCTTTTGGCGTAAGGGCGGCGACCGAATCGACCACCACCACATCCACCGCACCGCTTCTAGTGACGGCTTCGAGTATCTCTAGTGCCTGCTCGCCGTAGTCGGGCTGCGAGACGAGGAGGTTTTCGGCATCTACGCCCAACCGCTTGGCATACGATACGTCAAGTGCGTGCTCTGCGTCGATAAATGCGCATACGCCACCTTTCTTTTGTGCTTCGGAAATGATTTGGAGTGCAAGAGTGGTCTTGCCCGAACTCTCGGGTCCGTAAATTTCTACGATTCTACCCCGCGGTACACCGCCGATTCCTAGAGCGATGTCAAGACCTATAGAACCCGTGCTTATGGATTCTATAGGTTCGATCTCTTTATCGCCTAGACGGAGCAGTGCTCCCTTGCCGAATAGCTTGTCCACCTGCTTTATAGCGAGGTCTAACGCCTTTTTTTTATTGTCGTCCATCAATACCCTTTGATTGTTGTAATGTAACGATTTTATCTAAAACTAGGTAAAATCACCAAAGAATCAAAACAATTTCCCAAGGACGAATCGTGAAGTCAAAAATCGAGGTGGCGCACTCTCCCGATGCCGATGATATATTTATGTATTATGCGATCAAATTCGGCTGGATCGACCTTTCTTGGGGAGAATTTGAGAATATTGCACTCGATATTGAGACGCTCAATTTACTCTGTTTCGAGAATCGTTATGATGTCTCTGCGATAAGTTTCGGCGTCTATCCGAAGATACGAAACGATTACGCTTTGCTCCGCTGCGGAGTGAGCTTTGGGCAGGGGTATGGTCCAAAACTCATCAAGCAAAAAGGGAGAAAACTCAAAAAGATTTTCAAGGTCGCGTTGAGCGGTGCAAACACTACCAACGCCCTCATCTTCCGCCTCAAATATCCCGAGGCGAGAATCACGTATTGTAACTTTTTAGAGATAGAGCAAAAGGTGCTAAGCGGCGAAGTGGACGCAGGGGTACTCATCCACGAATCTATACTGATGTTTGATGATTCTTTAGATGTAGAAGCCGAGATTTGGGACTTGTGGCTTGACCTCTCCAAAGAGGAGCTACCTCTGCCGCTAGGCGGTATGGCGATACGCCGCTCGATTCCTTTATTGAAAGCCATAGATATAGAAAGTGCACTCACCAAAGCGGTGCGCGTCGCGACACACTCCAAACAAAAGCTCGCCCAAATGCTACTGGAGCGCAATCTCGTGCGGGTGGATAGCCAAAAACTCGATAAATACCTCAATATGTACGCCAACGAAGAGTCCGCCTCGTTGAACGAGACGCAGATTCGCGCGATAGATAGGCTTTTTACGGTGGGGCATGAGAAGGGATTTTATGATGCTCGAATAAGCGCGGAGGAGTTTATGATTCCTTTAGAGTATAAAGCTTTGCGCGAGGGTTAAGATGGAGGCGTTACTTATGGGATTGGCGGTGGATACCTATAAAATCACGTTACTTATCTCGTTGCCGATGCTTTTAGTCGGGCTGATTATCGGGCTTTTGGTAAGTATTTTCCAAGCGACTACGCAGATAAACGAGATGACGCTTACTTTTGTCCCAAAGATCCTCGGAGTCGTGGCGGTGATAATCCTCGCAATGCCGTGGATGCTCAATATGCTGATGGAGTTTACCGTGAGGCTTTTAAATATGATTCCGGATTTCCCTTTTTGATTATCGATTTTTCTAGATACTCTACTATCAAAGCGGGAGCGGCGAAGGAGGTCGCGGTCATCGATGCCCTCGATGATTTTGACGAAAAACAAATCATCGGCGGCGCCTCAAATCTTTTGGTTACCGAAAATGCCGAGAATCTCGCGGTATTGGGGAAGGTGTTTAATCGTATCGAGCATAAAGAGTGGATGCTCAAAGTCGGTGCCGCAACCCCGAATGCAAAGGTTGCAAATTTTTGCAAAAAACATAATTTCGGCGGTATGGAATTTTTATCGCAACTACCGGGCACTATCGGCGGTGCGGTGAAGATGAATGCCGGATTAAAAGAGTGGGAGATTCGAAATATCCTCTTAGGAATCATGACACACAAAGGCTTCATACCTGCAAGTGAGCTAGGATTAGAATACAGAAAAAGCATTATAGATACCGTAATCTTCGAGGCGTTTTTTCGGCTCGACACGGGATGGGACGATACGCGCTTGGAACTATTTAGGACTATGCGTGCCAATCAACCCAAAGAGCCGAGTGCGGGGAGCTTTTTTAAAAATCCTCCAAACGACTATGCCGGACGGCTCATAGAATCAGTCGGTCTCAAAGGGGAGAGAATCGGCGATGCGGCTTTTAGCGAAAAACACGCCAATTTTTTGGTAAATCTCGGAAAAGCATCGGTGGAAGATATTTTGTCGCTCAAAGAGCTCGCGCAAAGACGGGTTTACGAAGAGACGGGAGTGCGACTAGAGGAAGAGGTGAAAATCCTCTAGTTATTTGTTTTGTCCCGCTCTATGGAAAGGATTTTGATAGTCGTGTTTTTCACAACCGCCGACCACAAATCCTATCGCGACCAATAAAAGTAAGAATAAAGTTCGTTTCATTTACTCCGCTCCTTATGTCGTTTCGCTTGTCCCGAGCACTAGTACGTCCACGCTTGATTGTTCCATTACGTCGCTTGCTATATTGCCGATGAGTTTTGATGCTACGTCGTTAATCTTATACGCGCTTAGCGAGATGATGTCCGCTCCGCTCTCTTTGGCTTTATTGACAATAGATTCGCTACTCATTGAGCCTTTGTCGATGATGACCTCCACTCTATTTTTGCACTCGATTCTATCGACGAATTCCCGCACTTCCTCTTCCGCCATATTTTTTTGATCGGCGATCATTCCTGCGATCTCTTCTTCTTTGATACCGTAGTAGCGTAGTCGAAACTCACTTGCCGTTTCGTATACGTAATACAGGGTGATTTTAGCCTCTTCAAACAAGTAGGCACTAAATTCGATACATTTGAGCGAGTTTTCGGTCAAGTCGATAGGGATAAAAATGTTTTTATATTTTGAGCTTCTGTTGTTTTTAGCGAGCAAAATCGGTACGGGAGAGTTATCGATTATTCGCTTTACCGTCGTCCCTAGGAGTAATTTTTCGGCATCGTGGTATTCGCCCGTGTTTCCTACAAATATGATTGTCCCCTCTTTTTCGACGCAGTAGTTGATGACCTCTTTTGCGGGGTTGCCGTATCGTACGTCGATATTGAGTTTATCGTGTCTTCGCGAGAGTTTCTCTTTGATGTCGTCGCTTATTTTTTGCAATCTTTTAGCGCGCTCTTCTTCCATCTTTTTTTCATCCATCCCAAGCCCTTTAAAGAGCCAATCAAACATTCCGGTATTTACCACGTGGACTACTTCGAGCCATTTATCGTATCTTTTGGCAAGTTCTATCGCTTTATCGAGTGCCATTTCACTTTTTTGGGAGAGGTCGGTAGCGACCACGAGTTTTTCTCTATACATTATTCACACCCCTTGTCTGTGTAAGTTGAAAGATTATAACAAATTTGATTTAAGAGTTAGTACAAGGCGTGTTCCGCCTTTGATGTTTTGGGCTTGTATCGTCCCTTTGAGCTTGTGTTCGATTATATTTTTTACCGCAAATAGCCCCAACCCTTTATTTTTGTATCGGAAGCTCGTGGTGGAGTATGGATCGAAAACGGTTTTGAGAATCTCAGCTTTTATTCCGCCGCAGTTATCTTCAATGATGACATTCACCGTGTCGCCATTCGTTTGGGCTTTCACTTTTACTACGGGAGTATCTATATGTTTCTCTTTTGCGGCATCAAAACTATTTTGCAAAAGGGGGAGAAAGATTTGTGAAAAAACATTCTTATCGCTTAATACCCTGATGTTTTGTTCAACCGAGTTTTCTAATGCAAGACTATGTCCGTTGTGATTTTTGTTAAACACCTCAAACGAAGAATCTACGAGTTCGACCAAAGGGAGTTCTTTTAACGTAAGTTCGGTCCCTTCGTAGATGTCGGTAAAAAACGTGATGAGCGAGGAGATTTCGTTGAGTTGGTTTGAAACTTTATCGATGCTTTGCCGTATCTCATCATCGTCTTCGCTAATTTTTTGCGTAGTAAGATATTCGATATTATCCAGCTCTAAAGAAACGACGTTGAGCGGTTGGCGCCATTGGTGGGCGATATTCACCAAAAGCTCCATCATTGAGTTTTTTCGTATCTGCTCATAGAGTATCTCATCTTTTTTACGTGCTTTTTCTATCTCTTCTTCGATGATTTTTTTGAGATTCTCATTTAGTGTTTTAAGCTCATATTCCCTTTTTTTGATCGCGATGGACATTTTGTTAAAAGAATTTGCCAAAAGGGCGACTTCATCGTCCGTGGCGACACTGACCTCTATATCAAAGTCCCCCTCGCTGATTTTTTGGCTCGCTTCGGTGAGATTGAGGAGGTGATTGGTGAGCCAGATTCCTATGCTAAAGAGTAAAATACCGCTTGCCAAAAGCTCTAGAAATGCAATTATCGCACCTTGCGTCAGAAGCTCTTGTTTTGCGTCTCTTAAAAATGACGTGTCGATTCCGAAGTGAAGATTCCCGAGTTTTTGCCCCTCGTACTTCATCATAAAAATCCCGTGGTAAATATTATCTTCCCCTGAAAAGTCCCTGCTTTGCTCGGGAATTTTTTGGGTTTTATCCCAAGACGACGCGACTAGGATACGCCCCTCTTTTTCTATAAAGACGTATTTGAATTGCTTCAGTCCTACCCACCCGTCGGTGATGGATTGGAGCGAGGCGTAGTCACGAGAGAGTAGCGAACCCGCAAGCGCGATGTTGAAGCTAGATTCTAGTTCGGAGAGTTTATTGTTTGCTTGTTTGACGAGGTGATGATTGATGATTCTTTGTCCGTTGTATAAAAGTATAGTCAGCATCACCCCTTCTATTAAGAAGGTCATGATGAAGAGTTTGAAGCGGAGTTTTTTATAAAACGGAGGATTTTTCATCATCTTTTATACGCATCAAGATACCCCTTGGTGACCTCTATATATGCGCTCATTGCATTAATGTCTTCCTTGGAGATTTCGGTATACCCTTTGTAGCCGGTTTTTTCAAAATAGACTTTCCCCTCCTCAGAAGCGGCAAACGCTAGAAGGGCATTTTTGATTTTTTGTATCGTCTTTTCGCCAAGCTTTGGATTGGCTAGCGTAAAGAGGTGCGGCATCGCATAGGGAGATTCTAGTATCTTGATAGCATCCACGCTCTCTTTTGCAAGTTGTTTTATCGGGGTGTGGGTCGTGATAGCGGCGGCACTTTCGCCTAACAATACCGACTGTATAGCACTTGTATGCGAAGCGGCGTTAAAAGTCGTAAAATCTCTTCCCGCGACCAAGCCTTCATTCTTGAGCCATTGTAAACCGCCGACCGAAGAGACGGAGAGATAGGTCGAAAGCGCGATTTGTTTGCCGAGGAGTTTTTTCGGAGAATCTATATCGCTATCTTTTTTGACGACCAACAAAGGTTTGAGGGCGGTATCGTATCGATAAAGCGGAATGAAACCCTCTTGTATATGCATCACGCCAAAATGGGGACCCGTGACAATAAGATCAAAAACCCCCTCTTTCGTATCAAAATACATTGCTTCGTAATTGCTCGACGTGACTATTTCTACGGGAATATCTAGTTTTTTTGAGAGAAAATCCCGCAGGGGTTGGTGAATCTTAATAAGGTTCAGTGCGTTCGTATATGGGAGAAAGCCGATTTTTAATGTTTGAAGCTTTTCGGCAACAACGGAAACTTTCAAAAGAAACAAAAATGCGACCAAGATTTTAAACATCCTCATAAGCACTCCTTGTAAAACATTACATTACTTCGGTGATAATTATAGTACTAAACTATTAACTTATAGGCAGTTTTTTATTAATAGTTCTTTTTTGTATATGGATTTAAGAGACACATTAACCGCTAGGCTGATAAAATAAGGGCACCTTAGGGTTTTTAGAGGTGCCCTTAAACAAAATCACACAAAGGCTTCCGTTGAAAAAACTAGTCATCATCGATACATTCGGATTCTTCTTCCGCGCATTTTATGCCCTCCCGCCGCTCAAAAGCAAGGATGGATTCCCCACGGGGCTGCTGACGGGATTTGTCAATCTTCTCTCTTCTATCATCAACGCCCACGAGGCCGATTACATCGCTTTCGCATTAGAATCCAAAGAGGGTTCGTTTAGAAAAGATATGGACGCAAGCTACAAAGCAAACAGGCAAGAAGCCCCCGAAGAGCTCAAAATGCAACTCCCCGTCGCTATCTCGTGGGTAGAGAAGATGGGGTTTAAAAACATCAGCGTCGCAGGATATGAGGCCGATGACGTCATCGCCACCCTCGCAGAAGAAGCAAAAAAAGAAGGGATCGCCGTGACTATTATCAGTCACGACAAAGACCTCTATCAGCTCATCGATGACACGACTATCCTCTTTGACCCGATTAAAAAAGTCCCCGTCAATCGCGAGGGGTGCCTCCAAAAATATGGCGTAGCGCCCGAACATTTCATCGACTACCAAGCCATCGTGGGCGATAGCTCCGATAACGTCCCGGGGGTAAAAGGGATCGGCGCGAAGGGGGCGCAGAAGCTTATCGAACAGTATCAAAATCTCGAAAATATCTACGCAAATATAGATGCGGTAGAGCCAAAAAGGACGCGAGAGCTTTTACTTGAAGGGAGAGAATCGGCCTTTCAAAGCCGCGAACTCGTCCGCTTGGTGCGCAGTATCGAGGGGATAAACGACTTTAGCGGGATGGGTTTTCCAAGCGGGAATCCGCTAGAGATATTGAGCGAAGAGTTTGCCAAATACGGGATGAACAACGCCCTCAAAAAAACTACCCCAAAAGTGCAGGCGAGCATTGATTTTGGCGAAGAGGAAAAAGCGGTGATTCCCGCAAAAAAAGAGGGAGAGTTTCGTTTTTCTTTTGAGATTCTCGACAATACGCCCGCCCTTTTTGCCGCAGTGGAAAAAGCCGCAAACGCCCCCTACATCGCGCTTGACACCGAGACCGATTCGCTTGATACCAAAGAGGCGCATATCGTTGGATTTAGCTTTTGTTTTGAGGCAGGGAAAGGGTACTACGTCCCCATCGCCCACAACTACCTCGGCGTGGGTGAACAGGTGGGTTTGGAGGATGTCAAAGAGGCGATAGCGATGCTGCTCAAAAGACCCCTCGTCGGGCACAATTTGAAGTTTGACCTCTCTCTTTTACGCCATGTGTTTGGATTTGAAGATTTTGACGTGTATTCCGATACGATGCTTTTGGCATGGTTAGTCGATCCCGAATCTCCCGTGGGGCTAGATGCTTGTATGGCGCGCTATTTCAATTACTCGATGCAGAGCTTCAAAGAGACCGTCAAAAAAGGGGAGAATTTTAGCGCCGTAAATATCGAGAGTGCCGCTGAATACGCCAGCGAGGATGCCGCAGCGACGTTTAGTCTTTATGAGAAGTTAAACAGAATCCTAGAGATGCAAAAGCCTGAACTCAAAACAGAGCTACAAGAGGTGGAGATTCCTTTTTTATTCGTGTTGCGGCGGATGGAAGAGGAGGGGATAAAGGTAGATCGCCTCTATTTTGAGGAGCTACTCAAAGAGATCGATGGAAAGATAGGTGAAATTACCGAGCGCATCTATGCCCTAAGTAACAGTCGATTTAATATCAACTCTACCCAGCAACTCGCCAAAGTACTCTTTGAGGGGTTGGGACTCAAAAGTAAGAAAAAGACAAAAACGGGTTACAGTACCGATGAAAAGACTCTAGATTCCTTGCGGGACGAACACGAAGTAATCCCTGTGCTCCTCGAATACCGCGAGCTTTTCAAACTCAAATCCACCTACATCGAGCCGCTCCTCAAACTCTCCGCCCTTAATCAATCGCATCGCATCTACACTTCGTTTTTGCAAACGGGTACGGCGACGGGGCGCTTGAGCTCGAAAAATCCAAATCTCCAAAATATCCCCGTCAAAACAGAACTCGGACGGAGAATCCGAAGGGGGTTTGTCGCGCGTGAGGGGTTTAAACTTTTGAGCTTGGACTACTCGCAGATAGAGTTGCGACTATTGGCGCATTTTAGTCAAGATGCCGCGCTGTTGCGGGCGTTTCGTGACGACAAAGACATCCATATGGAGACCAGTATAAAGATATTCGGCGAAGAAGAGGCGCGCGAGAAACGTAACATCGCAAAAAGTATCAATTTCGGGCTTATTTACGGGATGGGGGCGCGCAAACTCGGTGAGACCCTCCATATCCCCCAAAATACTGCCAAAAGCTACATCGAGAGCTATTTTCGCTCCTTCCCGACGGTAAAAGATTTTATCGCATCAACCGAAGAGAGTATCCTCAAAAACGGCTATATCGAGACCCTCTTAGGTCGCCGCCGCTACTTCAGCTTCCAAGGCGCAGCAGAATACCAAAAAGCCGGCTACCTAAGAGAAGGGGTAAACACTCTCTTCCAAGGCTCCGCCGCCGACCTCATCAAACTTTCGATGATTCGCATCGATGCCCTTTTGAAGAATCACAAAAGCAAAATGCTCCTCCAAGTCCACGACGAACTCATCTTTGAGATAAGTGAAGACGAACTAGCGCATCTCCCGCAAGAGCTACAAAACATCATGGAAATCATCCACCCCTTAAGCGTGCCGCTAGTCTGCGGCGCGTCGATCGGGGATAATTGGGGGGAGCTCAAATGAGACGTTTGGTAATTACAAGCGCGTTTTTGCCGCTTTTGCTTTTAGCGCAGATTTCGATACCGGGCACCGCACAAGAGCGGTGCTATGATGCGAATCGTGAGATACGCTGCCCGCAAAAAAGTGAGCCCTATTACGGGCAGGATGCGCAGTATCAAAGGAATGCGCCTAGTTATACCGATAACGGAGACGGGACGGTGCGCGATAATATCACGGGGCTAACATGGAGCAAGGCGGTCGAGAGTAAAAAAGTGAGCTTGGAAGAGGCACAAGAGACGGCAAAGAATCTTACCCTAGGCGGGTATAGCGACTGGCGCGTGCCGAGTATCAAGGAGCTCTATTCGCTGATGGATTTTCGTGGATATACGGGGAGTAGCGGGAGGGATATGGACAAGATTCCAAGCGATGCCGTGCCCTTTATCGACACGAAGTATTTCGACTTTCGCTACGGAGATACCGATACCGAGCGCTATATCGACGCGCAGTGGCTCTCTAGCACCAAGTATGTGAGCCTCACGATGGACGGGATGGAGACGCTCTTTGGGGTGAACTTCGCCGACGGGAGGATAAAAGGATACGGGTATAAGAGAAAAAACGGCGGCGAGATTCGCAAGCGATTCTTTGTTCGATTCGTACGGGGTGATACGTATGGACAAAACGACTTCGCCGACAACGGGGACGGCACGGTGAGCGATCGCGCTACGGGGCTTGTTTGGATGCGCGAAGATAGCAAAAAAGGGATGGCGTGGGAAGAGGCGCTCGGCTTTTGCGAGAATCTCACGTTAGCGGGCAAAAGCGACTGGCGCTTACCCGATGCCAAGGAGTTGCAATATATAGTCGATTATTCTCGCTCTCCCGATACCACCGATTCTGCGGCTATCGACCCCGTGTTTGGCACTAGTGTCATCACAAACGAAGCAGGGGCGAAGGATTACCCCTATTTTTGGACATCTACCACCCATCTAGACGGTCCGACACCCGGGAAAAACGCGGCGTATCTCTCTTTTGGACGGACGATAGGGGAGATGCGGGGTCGAGTGATGGACGTACACGGCGCAGGTGCGCAACGCAGTGATCCAAAAACAGGAAGTGCGATGCTAGGACACGGTCCGCAGGGGGATGCGGTGCGGGTAGAAAACTACGTGCGATGCGTGCGCGGCGGCGATGTGCATATCATCACCCGTACAAACGACGTGGCGGAAACGGAGAATAAGAAGATTCCAAGAGGGAAGGGCAGCTTCGTTCAAAGGTTAGACAAAGACAATGACGGCAAGGTCTCAAAAAGCGAATTTGACGGTCCGAAAGATGCGTTTGGGAGACTCGATAAGAATCACGACGGATTTTTGAGTGAAGACGAAGCGCCAAAAGGACCGCCGCCGCAGAGATTCTAGTCTTTTAGTTTACTTCGATACCACAACAATCCCGCCGCAATCAATGCAAATACGGCGGTTTCAAGGGCGAATGCGTGTATATCGACCATTAGCGTTTCGATACCTCGTTTTCAAACCGATACCGCTTAGAATGGATGAGCGCTAAAAGCATCGACACGGTCGCCGGACCTATGATGATACCCCAAAATCCCAACGTGCTCACCCCTGCGAACATCGAGAAGATAATAGTGATTTCGTTGATGTTGCTTTTGATGTCAAGCGCTTTTTTGGTGTAACGGATGAAAAGGACACGGAGGATACTGTCTATAAAAAAGCCCATAAATACTGCACCGTAAAGGACGGTGATGATAGCTTTTGCGACCTCCCCTTCACTCACGAAATAAAGCGAAACGGGGAGATAGATAAGCACGCCGCCGATGACGGGGATGATGGAACTAAAGCCCGCAAGCAGACCAAACATCAGCGCGTCGAGATCGGAGATAAGGGCTATAAAGATCCCAAACGCAAAACCCATCGCAAAGATATTAAATAGAGAGCTATAAAGGATGAGCGAGATAGTGCCGTAGCCGTTTTTGATCACTTGCCTTTTGTCGTCTGCTTTTATCGGAATGAGAGCGTAGATGTTTCGGAAGATAGAGTAGCCGTAGAGGTTGAAAATAGTGAAAAACACTACGATGAAAATCGAGTCATATACCACTTTGCCAAACCCCTTGAAGATTCCAAGCAAAAACTCACCGATGGCTTTGGCGCTATTGGTGCTCAAAATCGTGTCTTTGACGCTTTGGAGTACGGGGAGGAACACCTCGGGTATAGTATCCAAATAGCCGTTGGCTTCTTGCGAGAGCTCTTTTATCGAATCGCTCATTTGTTTTATATCCATCCCGCCGCCCGCAAAAAAGGTCGCAAGATAGAGGAGCGGGAAAAAGAGGAACATTATGGCAAAAAGTGTGATTCCTATCGAAACCAGTGCCTTTTTTCCGAAGGAGGTTCTCCCTCTTACATGGACGAATATCGGTGCGGAAGAGATAGAGAGTATCATCGCTACGGCAAAATATTTTAAAAATGGCGTGAAGATATAGCCGCAAACAATGAGCGCTACTATAACGGTATAACCGAGGTAGTCCCTATTTTTGGTCAACATTTGAGATTCTTTAAAAGGATGGCTTGGAGTTTTTTGTAGATGTCGTCAAAATCAACACCGTAAATCCGACTGTTCCCGATAGCGGTGATGAAATTGGTATCGCCTACCCAACGGGGGACGAGGTGCATATGGAGATGTTCGGGGATGCCCGCACCCGCATCTAGTCCGATGTTAAGTCCGATATTTACCCCTCTGGCTCCAAACTCCATAAGGGTTTTGTATCCGATTTTGGAGAGTTTCGAGATATGGAGCCAAACATCATCCTCTATGTCGTTTGGATTATCTACGTGGGCTTTTGGGATGATCATAAAATGTCCCGGCGTGTAAGGGTAGCGATTCATCACCATAAAGCAGTGTTCGTCGCGGTACAAGGTGTGATTTTCCGCATCTTTATCGCTTTGTGCATAGATGCGGCAAAAGGTGCACCCCTCACGCTTTTCGTGAAAATAATCGCTACGCCAAGGGGAATAGAGGTGCTCCACGGACAAGATTCCTAAACGTAACTCGGTGCGTCGTTGGCAAAAAGGATGAGGTCACCCTCTTTGGTGGCGGCTTGCAAGACATTTTGCATATTGGATTTCTCTTTGAGGATGATTTTCTGCGGTCGAGCGATATTGTTTTTGAGTAGATTCATATTTCTTCCGCCCGTGATGATAGCGATGTCAAACACTTCGTTTATCGCTTTTGCGAGGCGTAAGTTTGATTCGTCATCGCTCTCTACGATACCCGGAGTGACTATTACTTTTCTCCCTTTGTGAAGCGAGGCGAGGCGGATACCTTCTAGCATACCCTCAAGATTCCCGTTGAAACTATCATCGATGATGGTTTTTTGTCGTGCTTCCATTTTGCAGAGTCTATGCTCTACGGGCTTGAGGTTTGCGACCCTTCTTTTTATCGTCTCGATCTCTACTCCTAGCTCTTTTGCCATACAGATAGCTCCCGAGATATTAATAGCGTTAAAAGCACCGAGAATGCCGCAATGAAATTTATGAAATTCCCCATCAAGTTTTATCTCAAAGCTTAGCCCATCGAGGGTAGATTCTATATTGCGAATCTCTTCGGGATAGTTCAAGATTCTCGGGTCTTCGATCTTGGCTTGATTCTCTTTGTAGTAGAGCGCTTTTTTGAGTTTGGCGCTGTGGAGGATTTCGAGTTTGGTCTCGATGATGTTTTGGAGCGTTTTAAAATACTCGATATGCTGCGCACCTATTTTACCGATGAGTGCGTAGTCGTGATTGAGTAGCTCGGCTATTTGGGCGATGTCCCCTTTGACGCGCGCGCCTGCTTCGGCGATGTATATTTCGGCATCCTCGGGCAGTCCGTCGTTTATATCTGCGACGATTCCCGCATAGGTATTGATGCTACGCGGGGTGGAGTAGACCCTAAAGCTATCTTTTATGAGTTGGTGCGTGAAGTTTTTGAGACTGGTTTTGCCATAGCTTCCCGTGATGCAAATGATGCGGAGTTTGTGCAAAGAGGCGAGTTTTTCGCTTGCCGCCTCGGCGTATTTTTTTAATAAAATATGTTCATTAAGAGAGGAGATGATGTAAGTAAATATCATCGGAAGCAATACGGGATAATAATCGCATTCAAATTTAAAAAAGCAAAGCGCATCACCTATGAGCGTGAGCGTAGCGAGAATAGCGATAAATCTATACACTCTGCCCGTGAATTTGAGCTTTTTGTCTAGTCTTAACGTCCAAAGGATGATAGAAGGGATGTACGCGATGTAAAAATAGAAGTAAAAAAAGTCGTTTAGGAGAAAATAAAGTACTATCGGCAATACGAAATAGAGGAGATGCCATTGTAATTTGTAGTGATGGAATACTACTCTTTGTATCTTGTAGCTATACCACTGGAGATTGGTGAGTGTGTAGTATGCGAGGACGCCGATAAATAAAATATGGGTAATAAGATCAAAAACTTGGTGCGATTCCAAAAGCACTCCTAAGATAATGTGTGTAGCTTATTTTATAATAACTTTTCTATATCTTTACCTTTGTCCAAAAAAAAGTAGTGGTCGCCCTCCAAGATGTGGAATTTACTCCCTTTTATGAGCGAAGCGATTTTTTGACCGGATGCTAAGGGCGTAGCGGTGTCGTCTCTGCCCCAAAATATAGCGCAATCACCCTCAAATGCGGCAAATGCGTCACTAAAATCTTCGTCTACCACGTTTTTGAAAGTCTGATACATCCCTTCGTTCATATCTTTCGCGTCGCTAGAGGCAAAGAGCTTGCGTACACTTCCGCCCAAAAGCGGTTTTAAAAGTTTTGCCGCTTGTATCTTGGTTTTGGTTTTTAATGATTTTTCGGTTTTGATTCCTGCGCTACCGAGAAGTACGAGGTGCGGCGGGGCGAGGAGCGTAGCGACTTTGCCGCCGAAAGAGTGTCCGAGAATCATTTTTGGGTTTTTGCCGATAGATTCCAAGAAAAGTTGCAAGATGGCTTTGTAGTCTGCGGTTTGGAGTGCATTTTCATTTTCCGAAACACCAAAGCCGGGCATATCGATATAGATGTGGCAATACTCTGAAAAACACCCGCCAAACGCCTTCTTCATCAACTCCTTGTTGCTCCCCCAGCCGTGTAAAAAAAGGATCGATTCTTCATTCGTCGGGTTTGAGAGATCATAGCTTATCGGGAATTCCGCGCCGTTGTAGGCGATAATACGTAACGCTATATCACTTTCCTTTTGCGCTATTTATCTTATCGATGTAGAGGTAGCCTACGTCTATCTTTTTTTCACTCGGGAGATATTTTGCTATCTCTACGACGGCACTTTGTATATCTTCAAAGAGGTAGTTTGCCAAGCTGCCCGGGATGGGGTTTATTTCATTTAAATAGATTTTGCCTTCGTGTACAAAAAAGTCGCAGCGGATGATAGCCCCTTCAAACATATTTTCGTAGAGTTTTTTAAACGCCTCTTTGATTCCTTCTTGAATCTCTTTTGGTAATTGGGCTTGGGCGATCGTTTCGCTTCGTCCGAAATCGAGGTATTTTTTGTCAAAGTCTAGATGCCCCTCTTTTTTTGGCTCCTCGATGATGGAGAATCTAAACTCTTCCCCTTTGTATCCCGCGAGGTTGTACTCTTTGATATTTTCGATGTAGGGCTCTACGAGGAGTTCGCTATCAAACTCATACGCCACGTCTAGTGCGTAGTCTAGCTCCGAAATTTCCTTGGCGATACCAAGCCCGATGGAGCTACCAAGCCTCGCGGGCTTCACGATGAGCGGCAAGGGGAGGGAGGGCTTTTGTCCTCGCCTAAGACTTTCAAAATCTAACACCGCAACGCCCCGCTCCTTGGCGTAGTGTTTGGTGAGGAGTTTGTCAAAGCTTATCGCACTCGCCTCTAGTCTCGGTCCGATATATGGAATCCCGAAAAAATCAAAGATACTCGCTAATTTCCCGTCTTCTCCGTCTCTGCCGTGTACGAGGTTTATCGCGAGTTCAAACTCGATTCTGCTAGCGCCGAATAGCCCCTTAGTATAGAATCCGCCGTCTTTAAATTCGACCCTTTTCTCTTTTTTATACTTGCCCGAGCTAAAGAGCTTGGCGTTGAAATTATTTTGGTCGATGAGGTAAAACTCTCGATTCTTATCGATAAAGAGAAGTTGCAAAGGGATGCTTAATTTTTTGCTCAAAGAGACGGCGCTCACTATGCTTATCTCATGCTCATAGCTGCTACCGCCGAAAAAGAGGGCGATGCTCATAAATAGCCTTTTGGTTTGGATAAAAATTTTGTAATTTTATCACGGAGAGGGTTAAAGAAGTGGGTTTTGTATTTTATTTAAAAACTTGATTATGCGTCCCGATTCTCGCCAAAGTGATCTCTTCATCGCTTTCATAATAAACCAGTAGCATATCGCCGCCCAAATGACACTCTCTAAAATCTTGCCATTCGCCTTTTAATGCGTGGTCTTTGGCTTCGGGCGGGAGAGGGAGGTCATTTTTGAGATTGTAGATATAGGAGATAAATTTTTCAAATTGTCCGTCGGTCAATCTTGCGTTTGCAAACTCTTTCAAAAAAACTTTGTGGCGTTTGATCGTCATCTTTTGAGTTCTTTGAGATCAAACGCTTCTACGTTTTTCCCTTCTTTTATCTCCATAAAAATCTTTTTAGATTCTTCGTTTGGTTCGTTTCTTTTGTCGTCTATGATGTGCGCTTCGTTTTTTAGCATATGTTCGACCATATAGACGATATGGCTATATGCTTTATCGCTACACTCTATAGCTATCGTGTGCATTTTTGGATCCTTGGTTTTTTGAAATTATAGCACGGTTTACAACCGCTGCAACGCCTTCAGTGCCTCTTTGACGATTTCAGCCGTACTTCCCCCCTCGATCTTGGCGAGTACCCCTTGAATCTGCTCTTTTTTAAATCCTAGCGATTCCAATGCCAGCATCGCTTCGTTGAACGATGCCCCCTTGGAACCGACGGAATCTACGATGAATTCGGAGAGCTCTACGAGGATTCTACTTGCACTTTTAGGTCCGATTCCCGGTACTTTTTTTAGGAGATTGACATCTTTTTTATAGAGCGCTTCGCTGAAGCTTTCAGGCGTAAAGGAGGAGCATATCGCGAGTGCGACTTTTGGACCTACGCCGTTTATTTTTATGAGGGTGTCAAAGAGGAGTTTTTCGCTTTCATTG
Source organism: uncultured Campylobacterales bacterium (assembly GCA_964500775.1). Taxonomy (GTDB): domain Bacteria; phylum Campylobacterota; class Campylobacteria; order Campylobacterales; family CAZCQG01; genus CAZCQG01. The sequence continues at coordinate 20,450 of CAZCQG010000008.1, read as the reverse complement.
TAGAATCCAAAGAGCTTGTGTCCGTCTTCACGCACGATAAACGTGGTGTATAAAAAAATATTTTTCCCCTCGCATTTTGCACTGCAATTGAGCGATACGCTCACCTCGTAGACGAGACCGTGGGTCTTTATATAGAGCTGGGTGGGCTCTTTTTTTATCACTTCGCCTTCTATTCCTACTATCATTATTTTTTTGCCTTGTATATTAAAAATTCAACGGTTATTCTGCCAAGCTAAAGCTTTTTATCTCTTTTGTGCCGTCGTCGTTTTCTACGAGTTTGAGCACATCCATTTTTCCGAGAGGTTTTTTGACGAAATCGTTTTTGGGTTCAAGTTGGAGAAAGTGGACTTCGTTGTAGCCCACATAGGGTGAATGGGTGATGATTTTCGCATCTTCGGATTCCGCTTGGATTTTCACGATTTTTGCGTTTGTCGCTTGCAGATCTCTTTTGATACTCTCGATCTCCAAGCTTTTTTCTTTTGCGTCGTTGAGTGCTTCTTTGTACTCTTGTATCTTTTGGACGTAGAGCTTGGGCGGTTGTTGGTTGTTTTGCTTCATCACTTTTATTTCATTGACGATTTTTTCTATCGTAAATTTTGTCCGATTAATGAGATCGACATCTTTTCGGTAATCTTCTTGGAGTTTGCTTATGGCGCTCTGGAAGTCGTGCTGCTCTTTTTTTAAAAGCTCTATCTCGATTCTGTCTTTAAAGTATGCGGCGGGATCTATCGTGAGCCAGTTCTCCTCCCCTTTTATTTGTTCGATGTCGATAAGCTTTGAAGCAAACAATTCTGCGTGCGAGAGGAGCTCTTCGACGTAGATCTCTTTGGCTTTGACGACACCTCCCATGAGTTTTTTTATCCTCACCGTGCGCCCCTCTATCTCGCCGTGCTCAAGTCTATTGACGTTTACTTCGTCCCCTACGATAAGACCTCTGTGCACATCCACATCGATCTCTTTTGCCTCTAGTCGCGAGTTCTTATGTGATTGACCGTTGATAACAATTTTATTGGCGATGATTTGGGTATTATTGGCGAGATTCCCCTCGATTTCGACTTGCGAGACCTTGATGTGTATCCCTTCACCCACCGCATCTTTGAGCATATCCCCCGTTCCGGCTTTTATTTTAGTATCGGAATCAAGATCTGCGAGTATCGAACCCGTATTTGCGAGGCTGATGTCTGCGAGAGAGAGCTCTTTTTCTATCGTAAATCTATTTTTGTCGGATTTTAAAAAACCCGCTATCGTCGCAACGTAATCGACCGTATCGCCGTTATCCTCTTTTTTGATTGTATTATCAACGTCAAAATCGATTTTAACCTCTTCGAGCGGATCGGGAGCGAGGATAAATTCTCCTTTGCAGTTTCTCCCGTTATCCCCTTTGACCGGTTTATGATAGGTGATAAGAATCTGATCTTTTTTTACGCTTATGAGGCAGTTGGCTTCTCCGGGCGATTCCAAATGGCATGCGCCTTGGGCGGTTTTGAGATACTTGTAGTCGATTTTTGCATCGACGGTAGCTTTGGGCTCGGGTGCAAAACCGATGGGAATCTTAAAATCCTCAAGTTTTTCCCCGTTCTTTAAAAATTTGCAATACTCTTTGACATCACGTTCTAACGCATTGTCTTTAGAGTTTATTATAAAATCGTTTCTCGCTTTGAGTTTGAGTATTTCATCAAATAAAAACTGCTCTAATTCATCGAAATATTCGCTTTTTGGGTACTTGATGACGGCAAAGGCTTTTGTGAGCATTTTATTGGCGGCAAGCAACACGCGAGGCTTAGAGGAATCGTGTTTAGCTTTTATAATACCTATGTCGTAGCGTTGGATGATTTTGAGTTCTGGTTTATTGAGAAAGTCACTCTCTCCTAGCTTGAGCAACATATTGTCGTCCGCTCTGACGAACTCTCCTTTCTCTTCTTCTTTGACGAAAAGAGATATTCTCTCTAGGACGAAATCGAGTTCGGCGATAGGCACCTCTTTGGCTTCGGCATAGCTTTTTAGCGCTTTGATGATATTATCACACTCGACTATTCTGTGGAGGTACTGCAAGTTTTGCATCTTCTTTCACCCCTTTGTTTTGCTTGTTATAATATACTATAAAAAGTTTAACTTTTTATTAACCAATAGAGAGTTTTTGATGATAAAGAAGGCAATCTTTACCAACAGCAGTGGAATCTTATTTTCGAGAATTCTCGGATTCTTACGCGATTTACTGACTGCAAATGTTTTGGGCGCTTCGATTTATAGCGATATATTTTTCGTCGCTTTCAAATTCCCAAACCTTTTCAGAAGGATATTCGGAGAGGGGGCATTTTCACAAAGCTTCCTTCCTGAACTCATAGGAAGCAAAAAGCGTGCGCTTTTTATGGGTGGCGTATTCGTTGTTTTTTTGAGTATCATCCTTCTTCTCACTTTAGCGGTAAATATTTTCGATACCTTTTTTACGAAAATCATCGCGTACGGTTTTTCCGAAGAGGTAGTCCAAAAAGCATCGACATTCGTAGCGATCAATTTTTGGTATCTTGACCTTATCTTTATCGTCACGTTTTTAGGGGCGATACTCCAATTTCGAGGACATTTTGCCGCGAGTGCATACTCGACTGCACTTTTAAATCTCGCCCTCATCGGTGCTTTGCTTCTTTCAAAAGGAAAAGATAGCGAAAGTATCGTCTATTATTTGAGTTTCGGGGTTTTGGTCGGTGGATTTTTGCAGATTCTTTTGCACCTCTATCCGATGCGCCGAAAAAATCTCCTTCGCCCTCTAAAGATAGGAATCATAAGCACCTTCACCCGCTTTAAAGAAGCGCGTAGTGCGCTCAAAGGGTTTTTTCGGCAATTTTTTCCTGCGCTTCTAGGGAGCTCTACAGCGCAGATTTCGGCATTTATCGATACGTTTTTGGCTTCGTTTCTAGCGGCGGGAAGTATTAGCTATTTGTACTATGCCAATAGGATTTTCCAGCTCCCTTTAGCCCTTTTTGCCATCGCTACTTCCGTCGCCCTTTTCCCCTCGGTGGCAAAAGCGATACAGCTCAAAGACGAAACAAAAGCGCTCAATCTTTTGAAAAACGCGTTTTGGCTATTGGCATTTTTGCTCGGCGGCTCGGTCGTGGGGGGGATGGTCTTGAGCAAAGAGATTATAGAGCTGCTTTTTATGCGAGGAGCGTTTGATGCAAACGATGCGGCGCACACCTCCGAGGTATTTGCGATGTATATGCTAGGACTTTTGCCTTTCGGGATGGCGAAGATTCTTTCGCTCTGGCTCTATGCCCACAAAAGACAAGGACGCGCGGCGCTCATCTCGGCGCAATCGCTTGGAATCGGGGTGGTATTTTCGCTCATCCTCATTGTCCCGATGGGTGCGGCAGGCTTGGCGCTAGCAGGAAGCATCGGCGGATTTACCCTCTTTTTTTTGAGCGTGCGAGAGTTTGGCTACGGTCTCTTTTAATCTTTTTTAAAGTCAAAATACTTAGTATATCTCCCCTTGTTTTTAGGTGGAGAATACCTCCTTTTGGTTTATTTGAAACAATTTTTATAGGAAGCAAAAATGAAAATATACGATTCGGTACTCAAAAGTAAAGTCGATTTCATCCCGATACAAAAGGGGAGGGTAAAGATGTATCTTTGTGGTCCGACGGTATATGACGACGCGCATCTAGGGCATGCGAGATCGGCGATCACCTTTGATATGCTTCGCCGCACGTTGCAAGCTAGCGGCTATGCGGTAGAGATGATGCGCAACTTCACCGACATCGACGACAAGATCATCAACAAAGCAAAAACCACGGGCGAAAGTATAGAATCTATCACCGCCCGCTATACCGATTCGTATCTGCAAGATATGGGGAGTATGAACGTATTACGCCCCGATTTTGAGCCAAAAGCTACGGAGAATCTACAACCGATGGTAGAGCTTATCGAGGAGCTTTTACATAAAGGCTACGCCTATAAAACCCCCAAAGGGGACATCTATATGGATGTGGGCAAGGATGAAAAGTACGGGACGCTTAGCGGCAGAATCGAAGATGAGGATGCTCAAAGCAGGATAGAGAACGACACGTCTAAAAAGAATCCGCGCGATTTTGCGTTATGGAAGATATTTAAAGAAAAAGACGAGGTGGGGTACGACACCGCGTTGGGGCGAGGGAGACCCGGATGGCATACGGAGTGCTGCGCGATGATAGACAACGGTTTTGCGTACAAAGGCGAGTATGCCATAGACATCCACGCGGGCGGGGCAGACCTCCTTTTTCCGCACCATGAGAACGAAGCTGCACAAACGAGGTGTGCCAAGAATCAGATTCTTTCGAAGTATTGGATTCACAACGGATTTGTAACCATCGACGGGGAGAAGATGAGTAAGTCTTTAGGGAATAGCTTTTTCGTCAAAGACGCGTTGCAACACTACCACGGCGAGGTGCTGCGGTTTTATCTCCTCTCCACCCACTACTCTTCGCCGCTCCATTTCAACGAAGAAGATTTACTGGCATCAAAAAAGCGGCTCGATAAACTCTATAGACTCAAAAAGCGCCTCTACGGGGGAGCGGCTTCGGCGCTCAATAAGGATTTTCAAGCAAGCGTCCTAGAATCAATGCAAGATGATATGAATGTCTCAAAAGCACTCTCCTACGTCGATGAGATGATAAATAACGCCAACGTCGCGCTAGATAACAACACTGCCGATAAAGGGTTTAAAAAGGAGACGGTTGCGAATCTTGATTTTATCGCGATGCTCTTTGGAGTGGGCGGAGGGGATGCGTATAGCTATTTTCAATTTGGAATCGACGAAACGACCAAAAGCAAAATCGAAACCCTCATAGAAGAGCGCAACGCCGCCAAAAAAGCAAAAGACTACGCCAAAGCCGACGCAATCAGAGACGAACTTACCGCAATGGAAATCAAACTAAGCGACACCCCAGAAGGGACGGTGTGGGAGAAAAATTAGTGCGGATTCTTAAGAAAGAAAATAGCGATTTTCCAAAAAAAGCGGTGTAATATTGCGCACCTTTTTTCCTAGGAAATAAGGAATCTATAATTTTGGAGAAAAAGATGTTGCGCAAGGTGTTTTTGAGCGCTTGTGTGATTATGTGTTTAGGCGCTAGTAGCCTTTATTGCGAAGAGCCGCCTTCGATCGGAAGCGAGGAGCTTAGCGAAGAAGATATGAAAATCATCTGTCAAGAAGAGTATGACGGATGTTTGAAATTGTGTGAAGACGACAAAGAGTGCAAGCTCAATTGTAAAGATGCGCTTCCCGAAGATTGTATCGAATACCTACCGTATATAAAGATGATAAATTAAATAGTCGAGGAATCCTCGACTATTTAGGCGATACCTCGAAGCATCCCGTAGTAATAGAGCGGATGTAAGATATAGCGTTTCATAATCCACCACATCCAACGCTCTTTCGCCGGCTCGATAAATGGGAGTGTCGGCATCAACCCTTCATAACCGAATTCTGCCAAAAGGACTTTTCCGTAGCAAACTAGTATCGGGCAAACGGTGTATCCTTTGTGGCTCGCGCTAGGCTCTCTCCCTTCCATTATATCAATGAGATTCGTCGTCGCCACGGGGGCTTGTTTTCTTACGCTGCCTCCGGTTTTGTTTATCGGGATACCTGCGACATCTCCTACCGCGACTACGTTTTTATACTTGAGGTGCACGAGAGAGTTTTTGTCTACCATAGCCCAACCGCCCTCTTTGGCGCTCCCTCTGTCCCATGCAAGCGGGGAGTTTTTTACAAAGTCGGGTGCGCTCATCGGAGGGGTGAAGTGGAGAAAATCAAACTGCTCTTTGGTCATACTCTTTTTCTCTTCGGTATAGGTCACCTTTTCCCCAAGCACTTCATCAAACTCTTCTCTGGTGAGTATTTCTGTAGTTTCAAATATCGCCTCTTTGGTGCTTCTGTCGATTCCTTTAAAAAGGGTTCTAAATTTTACGCCGATGTTGCGCTCTTGGTATATCTCTCCGAGCCTTTTTTCAAACTCGGGCACCCCGAACATCTTTCCGCTTGCGGTGTAGAGGGCGATCTCCATATTGTCGCGCACCCCCTCTTTTCGCATATAATCTTCAGACATAAGGTTGATCTTTTTCGGTGCACCGCCGCATTTTATCGGGGTGTTGGTATCGCAAAAAAGCATTTTTCCGCTCCCCTTTTTTGCCATCGCCTGCACTCCGTCCCACGTTTTGATAGCACCGTGAAGGTCGTAGATACAATGGACGTTATCTTCACCCAATCTCTCTCTGCTTATCCCCTCTAGCTTATCAAAGTTCATTTGGATCCCCGGAGCTAAAACAAGATAATCATAAGTGAGCGCACCGTTTTTTTCGGTCTGCGCGGTATTGTTATCGGGATCTATGGAGACTACGATGTCTTTTATCCATTTTACCGCACTAGGAACATAGTCGGCTTGTTTTTCGGTGACGGTTTTTTCGGTGTAGACACCGCATCCTATGAGTGTAAAGCCCGGTTGGTAATAGTGGTAGTCGTTTGGATCTACGAGGGTAATGTCGGGATTTTCTAGTGCACGTACCAAACGCGCCGCCATATCTATCCCGCCGCTTCCGCCTCCTATGATAAGAATCTTCCCTTTCGCGCTACTTTTTGCCATAGCTTCCGTTGCCGCATTCGCACCACTTGCGCCTATCCCCATCATGGCGGTTGCGGAGGCGAAAATTTTTAGGGCTTCACGCCTGCTTATACCCTCTTTTTTAGCCGCTTCCAAAAACTCCGACTTGATTGCCTTTTCAAAGTCCTTCGCATTCATAACGCATCCTTTTTGTGTAGTATTTAAACATTTTCTCCGTCCATTCTAAATAATCTAAACTAATAGTAAACTTATATTTGTCTAATAATTACGATAAATTTCGTCACAAATAACATAAATTGTCAAATTAAAATTTTTGTGGTATTATCAAAAAGTCAATATGTAGTTTTCTTAAATGAGTTTTTAGGGGAGAAGATAATGGAAAAAAAGTACAGGCTGATTACAAGAAGTGATTTTGACGGTTTGGTGTGCGCCGTACTACTCAAAGACCTTGAATTGATAGATGAAATAGTGTTTGTCCATCCAAAAGATATGCAGGACGGCAAGATAGAGGTGACGGGAAACGACATCACGACAAACCTCCCGTATGTCAGAGGTGTCCATTTGGCGTTTGATCACCATTTGAGCGAAACCATAAGAAACGATGAAATCGCGGATAATCACATCATCGACCCACATGCTCCTTCGGCGGCGCGAGTGGTGTATAACTATTACGGCGGCAAAGAGCGCTTCAAGCACATTAGCGATGAGATGATGATTGCCGTGGACAAAGCCGATAGCGCGCAATTTACCGAAGAGGAGATTTTGCATCCTCAAGGTTGGGTATTGATGAACTATTTGATGGACGCTAGGACGGGGCTCGGAAGATTCCGAGAGTTTAAAATCTCAAACTATCAGCTTATGATGCAGCTTATCGACTATTGCAAGAATCACGACATAGACGATATATTGCGCTTACCCGACGTAAAAGAGCGCGTCGATCTCTATAATGAGCAACAAGTCCTTTTTGAAGATCAAATCAGACGATGCGCCAAGGTGTATAAGAATCTCGTCGTCCTTGACTTGACGGGTGAAGAGACGATATATGCGGGAAATAGATTTTACATCTACGCAATGTATCCCGAATGCAATATTTCCATCCATAAGATTTGGGGATTTAGGAAGCAGAATATGGTGTTTGCGGTCGGGAAGTCGATTTTGAAGCGTGATTCTAAAACAAACGTAGGTGAATTGATGCTCAAATACGGCGGCGGCGGACATCAGAACGCAGGGACGTGTCAAGTTAGCGTTGAGAGTGCCGATAAGGTGCTAGACGAATTGGTGCAGAAAATTAATAACGACGGTTAATCGGTATTTAATAAATTTTAGTGTAGCATTCCGTCCCAAAAAATAATTGTAGATATTAATTTATTAAGGATTCATAGAGATGAAAAAAGATATTCACCCTGACGTAGTTGAATGCAAAGTTGAATGTGCTTGCGGCAATAGTTTTAGCGTTATGTCCTCAAAAAACGAACTAAGAGTCGATATTTGCGACAAATGCCATCCGTTTTTCACGGGTTCTGAAAAGATCGTGGATGCAGCAGGTAGGATTGAGAAATTTAAGAAAAAGTATCAGATGAACTAATTGCTCTATTTTGTTTCTACTCCCATAGGGAATCTCCAAGACGTTACATTGAGGGCACTAGAGACCCTCGATGGCGCGGAGATCGTGATCTGCGAAGATACTCGCGTCTCCAAAAAACTCTACACTTTATTGAAAACCAAAAACTTACTTCAAAATATTCCCGAAACTTTTTTACCGTTTCATTCGCATAATGAAGATGCGTTTATCCAAAATATCGATAAAGCGATGTTTGAGAAAAACGTCGTTTTTATGTCGGATGCGGGGATGCCTTGCATCAGCGATCCGGGGGCAAAGCTTGTAGCGTTTTGTCAAAAAGAGGGGATACGCTATGACATTATTCCGGGTGCGAGTGCGCTAGATAGCGCGTATGCGATGAGCGGTTTTTTGGATACGCGGTTTTGTTTTTATGGATTCTTGCCGCATAAAGCGAAAAGCCGAATCGAAGAGTTGCTGCAAATACTTCAAAGCGGCGGATGTACGGTGTTGTACGAATCTCCCCACAGGATACAAAACCTAGCCCAAGAGTTAAACGATATAGCTCCAAATTGTGAACTTTTTGCGATAAAAGAGATAACAAAAGCGTATCAAAGTTTCTTCAAGGGGAATGCCGAAGCCTTTTTTGCGTGGTTAAAACAAAAAAATACAAACGGCGAATGGGTCGTGATAGTCAAAGGGAGAGCCGACAAAGAGGCGACGATAACCTTGGATATGTTAAAGAATATGGATCTACCGCCAAAGATATTTGCAAAGATAGTAGCGAAAGTCACGGGGAAAAAACCCAAAGAGTGCTACGAAACCCTCCTCAATGAGAAGAATTAAATTGAATCGTTAGCCGACTTAGTATAGAATCATAGTATGTTAATTTTTGGCAAAAATCCGGTGTTATACACCTTACAAAACCATTCCGACTTGATTAATGAGATACTTCTATCAAAAGAGATCGACCAAAAGCTATTTAAAGAGTTTGCAAAACTCGGCAAGAAGATCGTAAAACTTGATAATAAGAAAGCACAAGCTTTGGCTAAAGGGAAGAATCATCAAGGGATGTTCCTAGATATTCAAGAGATTCCCTTGCTTGAGGTGGATGATATTTTCAGGTATAAAAAAGTGCTCATTCTTTTAGGAATCTCTGATGTCGGCAATATCGGTGCGATCATAAGAAGCGCGTATTGCTTCGGAATCGATGCGGTGCTTATCAGCGGCGTAAACTCATTTAGCCTTGAAGGTGCGGTGCGTAGTAGTAGCGGGGCGGCATTGGATATTCCTGTGTGCTTGCACAAAGACGTGTATGATTTGTTAAATCGTTTTAGACAAAACGGGTTTATGGTCGCAGCTTTGGATATGAGCGGAGAAAAACTCGGTTTTCAAGAGGGATGTGAAAAATTCGCCTTGATACTCGGTGCGGAGGGGGACGGGATTTCTCAAAGGGTATTAAAGAAGTGTGATAAAGTTTTTAAGATTGAACAAAAAAGAGCCTTTGATTCACTCAACGTGAGTGTCGCGGGGGCAATATTTATGGATAGGATGTGCAATGGTTGATACTATTAGAATCGAAAGTATAGAGCGGCTTAAGACTATCGGTTTGAAAAAAATAGCCGACGAGACCCACATATCGTACACGAGACTTGAAGACATCGTTTTACAAAGATACGAAAAGCTCGATAGAACAAGTATATTCGGGATACTCAAAATCTTAGAGCGTGATTACGGTATCGATATGAACGACTGGAGAGCGCAGTATGACAAACATATGCGTTGCGACGATGAGTGTGAAGAAGATGCGGATGAAGAGACCGAAGACGTCATGGAAGAGCCGAAAAATCTGATGGCAGTCAAGATTCTTTTAGCAGTTATTTTATTTGTCTGTGTCATCGCCGTTTTCTACTTTGGTACGAAATCTTCGGATAACTCCGTCGTCGCGGTAGTGAAAGATACGCAAAAAGAGATCGTAGTCGAGAGTGAAAAAGCTCAAGAGCAACCTTTGGAGATAAAAAACACCGAAGAAAAAACCGAACCTCTAGAAGTTGTCGAGACAAAAGAGGCAAATGTGATCGAAGCCCAAGCCGCGACTGCTTTGGCACAAAATACCGCACCCGTGATCGAAACGCCCAAAGAGGTAATCATAGAATCTCCCAAAGAGCAGCCGCGCGAAAAAACTACCGAAAACGGAATCAAAAATATCTCTCTTTCCCCCGTGAGCAGGGTTTGGGTAGGGGTCATATACACCGACACGTATGAAAAAAGCGATTTTTTCGTAGAGCGACGTTTTGACTTTAATACGAGCCGAAGTTTTATCGCCGTATGCGGGCATGGAGATATAAATTTGAGCGTAGATTCCAATACGACATACGTAAATAGTAAAAATCCGGTACGGTTCGCATTTGACGGAAAAGAGGATTTTCATTTTATAAACACAAGCGAGTTTAGAAGACTCAATAGGGGTATGGATTGGTAAGACTTCTTTTTGCCTTTTTGCTCTCCGTATCCTTATTAAGCGGCGATGTACTTGATGAGAAGATTGCAAATCTTATCGATGAGGGCGGGTATGTTCGTCATAAAAAGCTGATCGAAAAGATCTTTTCGGATCGAAGCGAGTTTTATACCGGCGATAGGCTGGATGTCAATAAAATCGCCGAAAGATTGAAAGAAAATGGACTTTTAAAGCTTTTTTTTAACGAGCCTAAAGAGTTAAAGATCACCTATATCACGAACTCTTCGCCGGTTTTGGCGACGACTATCGTCTCAAATGCACTCAAATCTATGGGGTATCTCTATTTTGTTGCCGAGGATTCAAGTCTCGTCAATAATCAATATAAACAAACGATTATCCTTGATACCGAGCATGTCGTCGACCCCGTGATTTTTATCAACGAATTGAAAAAACGTGGTTCGGAAGTGATAAACCTCCGCAGAATCAATGAGCTTGAATGGGAATATCTTATAAACACGGATAACGGGCGACTATATGACGCAAGCTACCTTTTTCCAAACGAGAACGTGACGACCTCGCTAGGTGCAAACGACCATTTTTTTGAGGTGGACGGCGAGGGGTATATCGAGATAAAAAGTAAAGCAGGGAACTTTTGGCACCCTTTTATAGTATTTTTTACGCCAAATCTTAACGTGATAGATATTAAGAGCGAAGAATCGAGGGCGCAATACAGAAAAATCAAACTTCCGAAAGGGACGAGATATATAAAAATTTCAGATTTTTTTACGAAGAGTAATATTAAAAACGGTTTTATTGTGAAATTTACAACAATTCAATAAAGGCAAACACGATGTTTGATGAGATTCAGTTTGACAAGATAAAAAGACTACCGAAGTATGTCTTTGCGGCGGTAAACGAGATAAAAATGGACCTCCGCAGAAGGGGCGAAGACGTCATAGATTTTAGTATGGGAAATCCCGACGGTCCGACACCGCAGCATATCGTAGACAAACTCTGCGATGCGGCGCAAAAACCGAAGAATCACGGGTATTCGGCGAGTAAAGGGATATACAAGCTTCGTTTGGCAATCACGAAATGGTACAAAAGAAAATACAACGTCGATCTCGATCCCGACACCGAGACGGTCGCGACGATGGGATCCAAAGAGGGGTATGTCCACCTCGTGCAGGCGATAACAAATTTCGGCGACGTAGCTATCGTCGTCGAACCCGTCTACCCGATTCACTATTATGCTTTTATTATCGTCGGGGCGAACGTCAATAAGATAAAGATGTCGTGGAACGAGGACTTCGAGCTTGACGAAGATAAATTCTTCGAGGATTTGAAAAGGGCACTGGGCGAATCGATCCCCAAACCGAAATTCGTCGTGGTCAATTTCCCACACAACCCGACCACCGTTACGGTGACGAAACAGTTCTACGAAAGGCTAGTGGCTTTGGCGAGAGAGGAGCGATTCTACGTTATTAGCGACATCGCGTATGCCGATTTGACGTTTGACGGCTATGAGACACCGTCTATTTTTGAAGTCGAAGGGGCGAAAGACGTAGCCGTAGAGAGCTATACCCTTTCAAAAAGCTACAATATGGCGGGTTGGAGAGTGGGCTTTGTCGTGGGAAATAAAAAACTTATCGAAGCGCTCCAAAAGATAAAAAGTTGGATAGATTACGGGATGTATACGCCGATACAAGTATCGGCTACTGTGGCACTTGACGGTCCGCAGGAGTGTGTGGACGAGATTCGCGAGAAGTATAGAAAACGGCGTGACGTGACGGTTGAGAGCTTCAGAAATGCGGGATGGAATATCGGCAAACCTAAGGCTTCGATGTTTATTTGGGCGGAGATTCCCGATTGCGTGAAGCATTTGGGGAGCTTGGAATTTAGCAAGCGGCTTCTCATCGAGGCAAAAGTAGCGGTGAGTCCGGGAATCGGTTTTGGCGAATACGGCGAAAATTATGTACGAATTGCCCTTATTGAAAACGAAAACAGAATACGCCAAGCGGCACGCAATATAAAGCAATTTTTAAAACAATACGAAGAAAAAAACAAGGCAGAGTAATGGTGAATGTAGGGATTATCGGGGTAGGTACCGTCGGCAGTAGCGTAGCGCTTATCTTGGAGAGGAATAAAGAGATTATTGCGGCGCGTGCGGGAAAAGAGATAGTCGTAAAAAAAGGAATCGTGCGCGATCTTTCAAAAACCGATAAGGCGGTAACCATCCCTATCTCTACAGATATAAACGATGTACTTGACGATCCAAAGATAGATATAATCGTAGAGCTTATGGGGGGCGTGGAGTACCCATTTGAGGTAGCAAAAAAAGCGCTTAAAAACGGCAAACATTACGTCACGGCGAATAAAGCTATGCTGGCGTATCACAGATATGAGTTGCAGGAAATTGCGGGAAATCTCGCTTTTGGTTTCGAGGCGAGCGTAGCAGGCGGGATTCCTATTATCAAAGCACTCAAAAACGGCTTGAGCGCCAACCATATAAATTCTATCCGCGGAATCATGAACGGCACGTGTAACTATATACTCACCAAAATGATTAATGAAGGCGTGGCGTACAGTACCGTCCTCAAAGAGGCGCAAGAACTAGGGTACGCCGAAGCCGATCCGACATTTGACGTAGGCGGATTTGATGCTGCACACAAGCTATTGATACTCGCTTCTATCGCCTTTGGAATCGACGCGAAACCTGAAGATATTCTCATCGAAGGAATCCAAGATATTTCACAAACAGATATTGAATTTGCAAGAGAGTTTGAATACAGCCTGAAGCTTCTAGGTATTGCAAAGCGCAAAGGGAGAGAGGTGGAGCTTCGCGTCCATCCGACGCTCATCCCAAAAGAGCAAATGATAGCAAAAGTTGATGGTGTGATGAACGGGATAAGTGTCGTAGGCGATATGGTCGGAGAGACTATGTACTACGGTGCCGGAGCGGGAGGCGATGCGACGGCGAGTGCGGTGATTTCGGACATCATCGACATCGTACGCCTAGGAGATAGTGCCGATCAAACGCCGATGCTAGGATTCAAAAAACCTATGGAAGCAGGACTAAGACTCATGCCGCAAGAGGATATGGAATCAAAATACTATTTACGGCTTATCGTCAAGGATATGCCGGGCGTCTTGGCAAAAATCTCCAAGGTTTTGGGAGAAAATAATATCTCTATCGAGACGCTTTGGCAAAAACCCTCTTCTAAAAGCAACGCGGCTTTATTGATGTCTACCCATTTGAGCAACGAAAAAGCGATCAAAAGTGCGATAGATCAAATGGAAGCGCTTGATGTTGTTGAAGCTAGACCTTTTATGATAAGAATCGAAGAGTGAAAAATACGACGCTTATCGGAAAAGAAGGAGAGCGTCTAGCGGTAGGTTTTTTAGAATCTACCGGTTTTAAAATCATTTGTAAAAATTATTTCACCAAACACGGAGAAATAGATATTGTGGCACTCAAAGACAGGGTGATACATTTTATCGAGGTAAAAAGCGGAAAAAATTTCGATCCCGCGCAAAATATGACCAAGGCAAAAATCGCTAAAGTTATAAAAAGCGCTAATATCTATTTGATAGCCAACGGGATTACGATGCCCTATTGTATCGATGCGATTTTGGTACGAGAGGGAGATATAGAGTACATAGAAAATATTACATTTTGATTCTATGTTTTTAATAATAATGTTTGTATAATCTACTTAAACCTAAACATTTCAGGAGATAACCATGGGAAAATATATAGAGTTAAATAGTTCTAATTTTGAAAATACGGTAAAAGAGGGTGTTTCATTAGTCGATTTTTGGGCACCTTGGTGTGGACCTTGCAGAATGTTGGCGCCGGTGATCGATGAGCTAGCAGGCGAATACGAAGGGAAAGCGAATATTTGCAAAGTAAATACCGATGAAGAACAAGATTTGGCGGTAAAATTCGGCATTAGAAGTATCCCTACGATGATTTTCTTCAAAAACGGTGAAGTTGTCGATCAGATGATCGGTGCAGGTTCAAAAGCAGCTATAGCAGAAAAGATCAACTCTTTACTGTAATTAATGTCGTTTCAAAAAGGGAGAAAGCTCTTCTCCCTTAATTTTCTTCTCTCCTCATTTTTCGGTGCATTGTTCATAGCTAGTGCGTTTGCTTATTACGATTATAAATTTTCCAAATACAACACTATCGATTTTAAGGAATGGATTCTTTATACGAAAAATGATATATTTACCCCCCAAAAAAAGAGGTATATTTTTGCCGTAATCAGCTCTAGGGATGTGAAAGCAAAAGCTTTGATAGAGGCTTTGGCGGCAGAGTATAAGGAAGAAGTGTTGGTGCTTGACCTCTATCAGGATTCCGATGAAGAATCATCGGAAAATATTACCTATCTTCGGGTGGGTACAAATACAATATTGAAAATCATACAAAGATTTAATATCTATGAAGTGCCGATATTTTTTGAGATCGAAAAATTTCAGGGGACACAATATAAACAAGAGAGTCCTTTAAAGATTCTAAGGAGCAAAGATGCTTGATTTAGCCATTGTCGGAGGAGGTCCTGCAGGACTTACCGCCGGTCTGTATGCCACCAGAGGCGGATTAAAGAATGTCGTGATGTTTGAAAAAGGGATGCCGGGCGGTCAGATCACTCAAAGTAGTGAGATCGAAAACTATCCGGGTGTGTGCGAGGTAAAAACCGGCATGGAATTGATGGAGTGTTGGCCCGAGCAATGCAAGCGTTTCGGCTTGGTGCACGAGATGGATGAGGTGTTGAAAGTCGCAAAAAACGGGGAGACGTTTACACTCTTTTTTTACGGCGATAAAAAAGTAGAAGCAAAAAGCGTCATCATCGCAACGGGCGGAAGACCGAGAAGAGCCGGTTTTGAAAATGAAGACAAATACTGGGGCAGAGGGGTAAGCACTTGTGCAACGTGCGATGGATTCTTTTATAAAAACAAAGAAGTCGCAGTTCTAGGCGGCGGAGATACGGCGCTTGAAGAGGCGCTATATCTAGCGAATATCTGCTCAAAGGTGTATCTGATACACAGACGAGAGGGCTTTAGGGCTAGTCCGAATACCGTCTCGCGCGTCCAAGAGAATCCAAAAATCGAGCTTATCTTAAAACACTCCGTAAAAGGGGTAGAGGGCGATAACGGCGGCGTGAATAAAGTGCTTGCCCAAAACATCGAAAGCGGTGCGATACGAGAGATTCACGTGCCGGGGATATTCGTATTTGTGGGGTATGACATAAATAATCAGGTTTTGCTTGATTCAGACGGCAAATTTCTTTGCGATATGACGCAAAACGGAGAGATTAAGGTCAATCTTAAAATGCACACTTCGCTTGAAGGACTTTTTGCCGCGGGCGACGTTCGAGAGGATGCGCCCAAGCAGGTCGTGTGTGCCGCAAGCGACGGTGCGATAGCGGCACTACAAGCAATAGCGTATTTGGAAGAAAGGAAATAAAATGATTAAAGCCGGAGTGTTCGGTGCGACCGGAAGGGTTGGAAGACTAATAGTCGAGCGCCTGAAGGATTTCGAAGGAATCCATCTTGAGAGCGTATTTGTCAGAAAAGAGTTAGATTTTTCATTAGCACCGGCTACGCTTGTAACCAACGATTACAAGACGTTCCTGCAAAGCTCCGAGGTTATTATCGATTTTTCTTTGCCGGATGCGACTCAAAAACTTCTTTTGGCGGCGCTAGAAGGGTATGAGACCCCTATGGTTATAGGTACGACGGGGCTTGATGAGGAGCAAACAAATCTTTTGGTAGAGGCTTCCAAAAAGATGCCGATTCTTTATGCTACTAATATGTCGCGAGGCGTGGCGATGCTCAATAAGCTAACCGATTTAGCGGCGCAAGCGTTAGAGGATTTTGACATAGAGATATGCGAGATGCACCATAGGCATAAAAAAGATGCTCCAAGCGGCACGGCTTTGACATTGGCAAATACCGCAGCTATCGCACGTGGATTAGAGCTGGATAAAGTTCGCGTGAGCGGAAGAAACGGAAACATAGGACAACGAAGCAAAGACGAGATTTCGGTTATGTCACTCCGAGGCGGCGATATAGTCGGGAAACATACGGTTGGTTTTTATGTGGACGGGGAGTATTTGGAGCTTACCCATGTAGCTACGAGTAGAGATACTTTTGCAAACGGAGCTATTCAGGCTGCAAAATGGCTAGTAGGCAAAGAGCCTAGGCTTTATAGCATCAACGATGTTTTAGGATTGTAAGATGGCGCTAGATAAGTTGCAAGAAAAATGCGCCGTTATAGGCGTTTTTAACGTTGAAAATGCGGCAAAGATTGCCTATTACGGTTTGTTTTCTATGCAGCACAGAGGGCAGGAAGCAAGCGGTATCACCTCTTCTAACGGTGATAGACTCTTTACTATAAAAGACAGAGGATTAGTTACGTCGATATTTACCGATGAACGCTTATCTACGTTAAAAGGCGACAGTGCTATCGGACACAACAGATATTCGACCGCAGGAGAGGATTCTATCCTTGATGCGCAGCCCGTATTTGCGAGATATTCACTCGGCGAAATCGCAATAGCGCACAACGGCAATCTTACGAATGCACAAAAGATTCGAGCCGAACTTATAGAAAAAGGGGCGATATTCCAAAGCTTTATGGACACCGAAAACCTCATACACCTCATCGCAAAAAGTCAAAAATCCAAACTTATCGATAGAATCACCGATGCGATAGACAGGATCGAAGGGGCGTTTTCACTTGTGATTCTTAGCCGCAAAAAGATGTTTGCGATTCGAGATAGACACGGCTTTCGACCGCTTAGTATCGCTAAATACCAAGGTGGATATATCGTAGCCTCCGAGACGTGTGCGTTTGATCTCGTGGGTGCAGAGTTTATCCGAGATATTGAACCCGGCGAGATGGTGGTTTTTGAAGAGGGGAAAGAGCCAAAGAGCGTCAAGCTCTATGAGAGCGATCCTTATCCGTGTATATTTGAGTACATCTATTTTGCGAGACCCGATTCTTTTGTCTATGGAAAAAGCGTCTATCAAGTGCGAAAAGAGATGGGAAAAGAGTTGGCAAAAGAGTTTCCTATCGAAGCGGATATGGTGATTCCCGTACCCGATAGCGGTATAGCCGCCTCTTTGGGATATAGCGAGCAATCAGGAATCCCTTTTGAGCTTGGAATCATCAGAAACCATTACGTAGGCAGAACATTTATAGAGCCGATTCAAGAAAACCGAGAGATAAAAGTTAAACTCAAACTAAGCCCTATAAAAGAGCTGATCGCAGGCAAAAGGCTCGTCGTGATTGATGATTCTATCGTACGGGGAACTACGTCTCGAAAGATAGTCAAGATGTTACAAGACGCGGGAGCAAAAGAGGTGCATATGAGAATCTCCGCACCTCCGACAATCTCTCCGTGCTACTACGGAGTAGACACGCCGACGAAAGATGAGCTAATAAACTCCACGAAAAGCATCGAAGATGTTTGCAAATATATCGGTGCGGATTCTTTGGCATATCTCTCTTTGGAGGGGATGCAAAAAAGTACCAAATGCGATGCACGGTACTGCAAAGCCTGTTTTGACGGTAAATATATAGGGCAAAACAGCTAGTCTTGAAAAAAATTCTCACCTTTGGGAGATACCTCAAAAAGAGGTATCCTCAAAAAATCGCTAAAATCCCCCTTAGTATCAGCGGCTTTACGTGTCCCAATATCGACGGCACGAAGGGGTACGGCGGATGTATTTTTTGTCAAAACGAATCTTTTAGCCCGAATTTAAAAACAAAAGAATCCCCCTTTAAGCTCAACTCTTTTTCGACACAAAATCCTATTTTAGCCGCACAATTGCAAGAGGTAGATGCCCAATTCGATGCGTATGCCGCAAAAATGTCCGAGCTTGGATATGCAAAATATATCGCCTATTTTCAATCCTATACCAATACGTATGCGCCGCTAGAGACATTAAAAGCTCTCTACGATAAGGCGGTAACGCAAAAAGGGGTGATAGGACTTAGCGTGGGTACACGCGCGGACAGTGTCGATCAAGCGAGATTGGAGTTGTTAGCATCATACAAATCTAAGATTCCCGAAGTTTGGATAGAGTTTGGAATCCAAAGCATTTTTGATTCTACGTTATCGCTTATCAATAGACAAGAAAGCGCACAAGAGATGGAAGAAAAGATAGCCCTCGCAAAACAGTTTGGACTCAAAGTGTGCGCACACCTTATTTACGGATTGCCCAATGAGACGGGAGAAATGATGCTAGAAAGTCTCAAAAAGGTTTTGTCTTGGGGGGTGGATAGTATCAAGATACATCCGCTATACGTAGTCGAAAAGACCGCACTTGCCAATGAGCTAAAAAAAGGAAATTTTACCCCTATAAGTAAAGAGCTTTATTTGGAGTTACTGGTAAAAAGTTTTGCTTTGATTCCTTCAAGCGTGGTTGTGCAGCGCGTGAGTGCGGGGAATGACGATCCAAGTCTGCTCGCTCCGTCGTGGTGTAAGAAAAAGAATGAAGTGATGGGTAGTATTCGCCGTACGCTCCGAGATAATGGATATATATATTGAAAGAAGCCGAGTATGAGGATGTAGAGACTTCGGACAGAAGTCATACGCTCTTTAGTCAAAAGTACCAAGAGAGCTACCACAGTACAAAAGACGGTGCGCTCAATGAGAGTCTGCAAAAACACGTGATTCCTGCGATGGAACATATAAAATTTTTAAAGAAGCGGCATATACGAATCCTAGATATATGTTTTGGGCTTGGATATAACACACTCGCTACTCTTTATTATTTAGATTCTTTTATGGAAGGCGTTACGTTAGAGATATATTCCCCGGAGCTTGATGCGGAAGTGTTAAAAAAACTTTTTGATTTCTCGTATCCTAGGGAGTTTGCACCATATTTGGAGTGCTTGCACACACTGCTAAATGAACAAACGTATGACGACGGGAAAAAGAAACTGGAGCTGTACATCGGCGATGCTAGAGTGTATATCAAGCACTTTGATAATTACTTTGATGTCATCTACCAAGATCCGTTTAGCTATAAAAAGAATAGAGAGCTTTGGAGTGTGGAGTATTTTGCAGACATTAAAAAAGCTACAAAAAAAGATGCTATTTTGACGACATACTCTTCAGCGACCCCCGTGCGTGCATCGATGCACGCCAATGGTTATCTTTTGTATACATATAATAAAAAGGATATTAGAAGCGGTACGATAGCTTTTTTTGGCGCATTCTCAAAAGAGGGATATACGACGATAGATATGGAGCGGAAACTATCCCTCTCTTCCAAGCCGGAGCCTATTTTTGATAATGTGTGAAAAAAAGCTATTTTCCATAAAAAAGTATTGACTTTTTAAAATATTCTCACTATAATTTCGGCTCACAAATTAAGGCAAATAGTTTTGCTGGTGTAGCTCAGTTGGTAGAGCAGCTGATTTGTAATCAGCAGGTCGGGGGTTCAAGTCCCTTCACCAGCTCCATATTTTTACTTTGGTTGTTTTCTACAAGAAATACAAATAAACCAAAATTTAGGCGTTTGACCAGATTATAATGGTGAGTTACTCAAGTGGCCAACGAGGGCAGACTGTAAATCTGCTGGTTTTCACCTTCGGAAGTTCGAATCTTCCACTCACCACCACTTCGTTAAGAGAAGTGAATGTAGCATGCGGGAGTAGCTCAGTTGGCTAGAGCATCAGCCTTCCAAGCTGAGGGTCGCCGGTTCGAGCCCGGTTTCCCGCTCCATTCTGGGAGCTTTATTTGGACACTATCTTCAAATCATGTTCCCCAATCGTAATTTTTTGTGTGCGCCCATATAGCTCAGTGGTAGAGCACTTCCTTGGTAAGGA